>NZ_JXYC01000012.1:0-401557 GCF_000967665.1 Marinomonas sp. S3726
CTTCGGGTCTTTCAGAAAAAAGTATCACCCTGTGTTGTCACTTCTCGAAAGGTACCTACATTACGTCAAAGTAACGCCTTGTGTGATACTTTTTCTGAAAAGACTGAGAAGAGGTGACTTAATCGCAGGTTCCCTAGCTAAAGCGATTTTTCTACATCTTCAAGCTAGTGCACAACAGCAAGGTGTTTCTAGCTTATATTTACTTACTAATAGCGCAGAAGACTACTTTAAAGTTTTAGGTTTCTCACCAGTAATAAGAAACGAAGTGCCTTTGGCTATTCAAAATACCGATCAGTTTTCTTCACTTTGTCCTGACACAGCGACTGTGATGGCGCTGAATTTAAGTTGACGTTAAAACCGCGAAATATTTATCGTAAAAACGAATTAGGCATAAAATGAATTTGATATTTGCAATGACATTGCTAATCAATACAGATGTAGGTAGCTGTAGTGTTTCTTCACCTGATGGTTCTATTGAGTATGGACGCTTCTTCGATCTCTCTTTTCGCGAGACGGGAATGAGAGCCAATGGACTCTCAACAGCAGAGTCCATTAGTTTAAGCAAAGGTGAAAAAACAGATGCGTGGGCTTGTTTGCTTGAATCTTCTAGAAAGAAGTATTGTGGCGCAGTAGCCTTACTAAGCGGATGCTATAAACATGGCTTTCAACAAGGTGCTTTACAATGTTCGAAAGATATCGAGAAGCACAAAGAGTATATGGCTTTAAGAAAGGAGGTCTGTCCAAATTAAAGTGTTTCTCTCCAATACTGATGCTTTGTTTGAGCTTCTTTCATGCTTCTTGTATAAAATGCTTTTATCTAACAAACAGTTGTAAAAAAGCACTTATAAGACGTGCTTGTTCTCAGTAATTGGATCATTTTCAAGGAAACCTCATTGAGTACTAACAAACTTCTAAAGGCGTATAACCAGTATGAAAGAATTAAGCTTACCTTAGCGGGTTGTCAAAAGCTGGAAACCCCTGATTTAGTGAAGTTTGTTTCAGCTTATGATTTAGGAAGCTGTATCTCTTACTCTGATATTCAGGTCGAAGCATTAGAGGATAGAATAAAAGCTGAAATCAAGTTTTATCAGCAACTTAATGTACCCTTTAAATGGCACACTCTCAGTACGGACGCACCTAGCTCATTGGGTGAAAACCTTATTCGACAAGGTTTTGTAGCGGAAGAGAGTACCGCTTTGATGGTGCTGGACCTTGATGATGTAGCGCTCAATGATACGAGTGAGCTTATGGAAAAGCCTGAAGATATTTGTGTTGAAGTTTATGATAAAGAAGGCATTAAAGATGCTATTTCGGTTCAAAAGAAGGTTTGGGGTGGCGACTGTATTACTCAAGAGTCCCATTTGTTGCGACTTAAAGAAGAATCGCCAGAACAAATACTTATTTATGTCATTTATAAAGATAATCAGCCCGTTTCATCTGCCTGGTTAATGTGCCATCCAGACAGTCCTTTTGGCAGTATTTGGGCTGGTAATACTTTGGTACAGTATCGAGGTAGAGGTTTCTACTCAGCTTTACTCTCTAAACGTATTCAAGATGCTAAAACCCAAGGGCTTAAGTATTTGAGTATTCATGCTTCTAAAATGAGCCAGCCAATTGTCGCTAAACATGGGTTTGAGTGTATTGCAGAATCTAGGTCTTATTTATATACACCAGCCAGTATAGGGTTAAATCGTATTTGAGTAGTAACTTTAAAATTATTTATAGTGCTTAAATTAATCAGGTTAAGCTATAGAAGGTAAGTATGCGTACATTTCGTGGCGTTTCTAAAAAGAAGCAGCTAGAGCTAATTAGTCAATACTCGGTTTTAGAAACAGATGATGGAAGGTTAGAAGGTTGGCATTGTTTGGCTATTTCAGTTTTTGATCATTGGTTAGATCGTGATGAATTTATTTGTTTATTTAACCATCGAAAAGTTGAAGAGCAGAACTCAATTGATGCTCAATGGCTTACCTTTTATCAGCATATTGCTTTAGTCCCAGATTTATATATGGCTAAACATCGTTCGCTAGGTCGTGTTTTATTTAAAGAACCTAGGAATTCTGATTTATTAGTTAATCGACTCAAAATTCAGCAAACACAACCTTTTGTGCAATTAGTCTTTCCAAAATTTAAAGCAATCTACGTACAAGGTGATGATGATACTCACATATTGTACTTTGAATGCCATGATTCAGTTAGTCCCTTACTGGATATTATTAAAATATCAGGTCTGCATATCTTGCCATTAAAGACGAAATAAAGGTTCATCCCAAAAAGAAGTGCATGGACGAAATTTAATCACAAGGAAAGTTAAACCTTATGACCACCATTAATGCTAAATTGTTTGAAGAAACTAGCGCCACACATCCCGATACAAAAATGGAAAAAAACCTGACCGAACCCAAATCAGAACAGAGCCTATTAAATATGGCTTTATATGCCTGTGCCAGTATCCATCAGCCGCATGGGGTAAAAACTTTTTTGGCAGCACAGAGTTTAGCTGATTTTTTTCAAACGTCTTCCGCTCTTTCTCCGGAAAAAAATTCCACTATTGCACAGAAAGGGCGAGAAAAAAGACTTAAACAAGAGCCTATTGAAAAACCAGATATTTGGCAGCAGACATCAGACTTAATTGCAGAAAGTGAAATACAAGTAAAAGGTCAGTTTGCTTCTCTAGTGAGTGCGCCTGAATTCTCAGAATTTCGTATTTTTAAAGTACTAGATCTAGGTATTTATCCAGCCGCTTATCAGGCGATGTCACAATGGTATCAGAGTAAAGGTTTTGCAGTTATCTTTGCTCATTACCTATCAGTGGCCGCAAGCCATAATGAATACTTGTCTCACAATGTGACCATTTTACTTGCATTTAACCGACTTTACCCACAACTTGATGCTACTCAGATCGAACCCTTTTTGGATAGGTTTACGGAATTTGTGACATCAAGTTTCGCTGGTAAACGCCAAAAAATAGGTTCAGTAAAACAAGAGATTGAGCTGGAAGCTGAAAGGCCCATTGCTTTTAAAGTCTTGATAAATGCGTGTTTAGAACAGCCTAGCTTTTTTGGCCATAACCTGATTACACTGGCTTGGATCATGCGATCTAAAGCTGAGTTTAATGAGCCTCAGCTGGTGGGATTGACCAAAAACCTTTATCAGCAAGCAACTAACCCGTTAGATGACCCAGAAGATGAATTGGATAAGAGGCTCTTTGCTATGAGCCAAAGTAGCGAAAACCAAGAAGTCTTTGAACTAAACCTTAAGCATCTGATTTTTAAGCAATGTCATAATTTGCATCAGGTGACTCTTGCTGATGCATTGGCTTTTTTGTATCTCAGTTTTCCTCAAGAAAAAGCGGCTATTAGCCTCATCTCTGACTACTATGTGCGAGTGTTCGCATCTATAGAAAACTAAGTATCAATGGTATATGAATGCCTATATAGTTAACTAATTGAATAGAATAATGAACTTTCACTGGTTAAATAGGCATTTATGACAACGAATATTCTTACCACAGAGCGTCTTATTTTAAGATCTGTCACAGAGTCAGATTTTGAACCTCTCTTTCAAATGGCTTTTTCTGACCCAGATGTAATGCAACATGCTTTTGAAGCTAAGGTACTTTCTCGTGAAGAAGCCATGGCTTTCTTCTTAAAAGATTTTGATTTAGAAGCATCGGGTAAAAAAGCAGGGGTCATAATCGAAAAAAGTACGGGCGCCACAATTGGCTTTGGTGGATTAATCGCCAGTTCTGTCTTTGGCGAAGAGGATTACGAAATAGGGTTTGTATTTGCTAAAGATTCTTGGGGTAAGGGCTATGCAACTGAGATAGGCAAGGCGCAAATTGCTTATGGACTAGACACGCTTGGTTATGAACGTATGCTCGCATTTGTCGCACCTAAAAATTTAGCCTCTGTGGCAGTGCTAAAAAAGATAGGCATGTCTCATTTCAAAACGATCGAGACACAGACACGTGGCCCTCGAGAAGTTTATGCAGCTTTTGCGACAAACTTGCTTCGGGCAGATGCCTAGGTGGGCTTATTAAATCAGTTTTGTATCAGATCAGCTGTTGAGTTTGCTTTAGTCCGGACTTTCAAAAAATAACTATCGACAATTTCTTGATAGCGGCCATTGTCTTTAAATTGTTTTAAAACTCTATCAAACTCTTTAATTAATAGTGTGTGGTCTTTCTTTTTTGAAAAGGCAATATAACTTGGTGTTACTTGAATGGGAGGAGAGAGTAGACTGAGTGACTCGTTAAAGCCTAATTTTGCGATATCATTTTTTGCACCAAATTCATTACTTACCCAGATATTAATACGTTTAGCCTCTAGCATTTTGGCGCAAGATCCTGAACTCATTGTTCTCTGAACCTGTTTAAATTCACGGTTCTCAATGGCTTCATCTATGAGGGGGCCATAACTCACCTTGTTTACAATACAAAGCCGATAAGGTGAATAATCTGGCGATGTTTGAGCCACTTTACTTAATGAATTGGCATAATCACTATGAACAACAAGTCTTATTTTTTGGTCAAATAATACTCCTTGGTTGTAGTCTAAAAAAACTTCTCTCTCCTTGGTCTTAAACGCCGTAAAAATGGCATCTGCTCTTCCTTTTTTAACGTAAGCTATTGCTCTCGCCCAAGGTAAAACCTCTATGCTAATAGGCTGGTTTATTGACTGAAATACCTCTTCTATGAGAGTTACTGCAATGCCAGTGACTTGATTATCAACTACCTCGATATAGGGAGGGTACTCTAAAGAAACAAGCTTTAATGTGGTGGAAGCAAAGTTGGGTAAGCTGATTGTACCTAAAAGAAAAATAAATAAGAGATGTTTTATCATGAGTTTTTCGTCATATGTATGTTCATGATTAAGTGTAGACTAGCGCCGTTTTTTTATTCCAAAATTACAAAGATCACTGCTTTAACTAGCTTCATTGCTAAGCTTTTATGCTTTATCAGTTAGACACTTTTATGTTTAAAAGACCTTGAACTCCAATTCAATATTCTTCTTCTATACTGAAGGCGCACTCAATTGTTATTAGGTGTAAGCGTTTTATGTTGTGCTTAGTACGCCTTTTTTAAGCTCGGCATAAATACGTCTTTCAACGGAAGATTAATTGAATTTTTTCAAGGATGTTATTATGAGCCCGCTTGTAGATACTCCCGTAAAAACTCTCAAACTTTTAAAGCCACAAACAGCATCAAGGTTTTTCAAGCCAACTGAAACCAAAATCCGACTCAACCCCATTTCTTATCAGTCTCAGATAGAGAGGGTACTTAACGATGTCGATTGTATAGAGATTGGCACAACCAATGTCTGTAACCGTAAGTGTGTTTCTTGCCCTGTAGGAACGAGTGACATTGCAGATAAGCTAACGGCAAGTAGTGTGACTGATAGCCACTTTTCTCGCATACTGTCTAACCTTTCCGCCTTTAAACATAAGGCCTTTTCTTTGAGCCTACATGAATACAATGAGCCTTTAAAAGATAGAAGCATACTGGATAAATATCGCCTTGCTGGAAGGGCTTTTCCTAAGGCGAAACTCACCTTATTTACCAATGGAGATATGATACATAGCCAGAAACAAGGCTTTTATTCTCTTGAGCAGTTCTACGGGGTAGGGATTCGGCATATTCGCATTTCTATTTATGATGCAAACCCAGATAAATCAAAGGTGTTTGATCGTTTAGGTATAGAGAGATGTGCTTTTAAGCGCTATCAGAATAGGATTAAAAATCGTCTTGAGTTCTCCCATTACACTGAGTACCAAGGGGAAGAAGTACTAGTGCGGGTACTTTTCTTATCAACTCAAAAATTGAGTAATCGAGGGGGGATTATCGCCTCAGATAAACAAGTAAGCAGACAAGGAATTTGTTCCTTACCAAGACGCACCTTATCAATAGATTATAAGGGTAATTTGAAGATGTGTTGCAATGTACATCATATGGAAGAAGGGGCAGACACCTGGATGCACGGCTCCCTTTTAGATACGCCAATCAGTGATATTTTAATGAGTGATAGTTACGCCAATATGCGAAACAAAACTGCCATTGGCGATTACGCTCAGTTAGAAAAATGTCAGGTGTGCGACTTTTACCAAAAAAGCTCAGATCGCCTAGTGGGTGCGCTTTCTAATAAGTTTGGCAAAGTGCAGATTGAAGAGGAGCCTGCAGAGACTCAGCTGATAGAAAGAGAAGCTTATCTGGCTTCTCGTTTCTTAGAGGTTTAGTGTGCCACTGGTTTATTAAGCTTAACTTCATTTTCAGGTTGTTCAGTTAAATGCCTTATTCATTTACCTAGCTTAGGCTGGGTAAATGATGATTACCTGCGAATCTGCATTAGCGACAAAGTGAATACTAGCATCACGAACAAGTGTTCTTGCTTGAATGGTTTGGCCATTGATTACGCCGCTTCCTTTACTAAGAAACACCATGGCCTCTCCCGTTTGCTTCAAGCTTTGACCCGCTTCAAGGTTTGCAACATCGATAGCCGTTCGGCTATAAAAGCGCTCTTTTTGTGATTTATCGCCACCATATATTTGCACTCTTTTACCTATCACAGGTTCAAACACTTGATAGCCTGCTGGTTCACCTGCTTCATCAGGTAGAACCCAGAGTTGAATCATATGGTTAGGAGTAGTGTCAGGGTTTATCTCATCATGACGAAAACCTTCGGCTCCCGCTCTTTGTACCTGCGACATGCCTGCACTTAAACTCTGACCATGTTCTAGTGAACCCGCGTGGCTAATGTTGCCATCGACCATAACAGAAATAACGTCTATTTCTTTATGGCCATGCATGCCTGTTGTGCCATTAGGTTGAAAGTTAGCATCAGCAAGGTAAACAAAGTTCTCCAAACCATTAAACGCAGCAGGGTGCTTACGTGGCCCAAATACTTTTTGATCGGTAACAAATTGGCGCTCTAATAAGCCTGCAAAGCCACCTTGAGGTAAATCATCGTACTTTAGAATTTGCATATTGATCTTCCCATACGGTTAAATGTTTAAATCGATAAGCAAACTATAGTTGTTGTTAATTGCTGGATATATATCGTTACTTAGAACATATTGTTGCTTTATTGATAACTAATATGCTGAAAGAAGATAGCGCCGCTAAGAGAGGGATAAACTATGCCAAGCGTGGTGATTGAGGTGAGAAAAAATCATGGTCAAGCTTTAGAAAGTGAGATTATAAAAGCGGTTTATCAGGCTATGGAATCAGCTTTTAATATCTCGCCTTCTGATAGCACCATACGTTTAATTGTGCACGAACCTCATAGATATCAGCCTGACCCTGATTTAGACCAAGGTGAGCTACATACGCATATCAGCATAGATACCTTTGTTGGCCGCAGTATTGAAATGAAGCGGGAACTTTATCAAAACATAGTGACTAATTTAGACGTGCTTGGCATTCCCAAAAATCATGTCGAAATACTGCTACGTGAAGTACAGTATGAAAATTGGGGCATAAGAGGCGGGCAAGCTGCCTGTGACCTTATTTAATCATCAAGCTCAATAATAGAGTTGTTAGGCAATACTTAATAAAACTGTTTGTTTGATGTTACTACTTCACAAAAAGCCACCCTAAATCATTTATTTAGCGTGGCTTTTTTATTCTATTAATTCAGCTTTGAAGCAAGCTAATTGATCTTTTTCGTTTCAATATATGTCATATTTTTTATTTTTTGGATGCTTTTATGATTAATCGCATTGAGTTGTCAGGTTTTTTGTTTTGAGTTTCTAAAAATCTAAAAAAGATATGAACTTTGATGCAGAATCTCATTCAGTTTTGAACGTGACAGAAAAGCTTGCTGCATACGTTGTATTGGAATCTTGCTTTAGGGAAGAGTAACAAAATAAATATATTTACCTATAAGCAACCAAATCACATAGTGACTGTCATAAAAGAAAGCGAAAATATGGCAAATTGATACTTAGCTTTGACTTTATAGGCGCTAGCCTGACAAACCTTAAAGAAAACTGAATTTTTTATTCCATTAGGATTTTATGTGAGTAAAAAAAGTGTATTTTCTGTGGATTTGGACTCGGCTGCCTAATTTGTTATGTATCTTTATGTTAAAATATTTTCATATAATCCAAAATAAATTAGGTGAGTCATGGAAAAAATATTTTCATATGGCACGTTACAAAAGGATTCAGTACAAGTTGCCACCTTTGGTAGAGCGTTAACAGGAACAAAAGATAAGCTCGTTGGCTATTTGCTAACAAACTCTACCGAAGCTAGGTTACAGCAGGCAAGTTTGACCTATACAGGTGATGAAACAGACGTTGTTGAAGGCATGTTGTTTGAAGTTTCTCCTTCAGAGTTGTGTAAGGCGGATGATTATTCGGTTGTTGATGATTGTATCCGTGTTAAAGAAGATGTGATATCTGGTCAAAGAGCTTGGGTCTATGTTTGGGCTGATACGGATGTTTTCTTAGTTTAGCCTTCTTGGCTAACGCGCTTAGTCTTATTTCACCCCTGATCAAGTGTGTCAGGGGAGTGGAGGTAAATTCTTACTTTATTTACCCTGCTTAATTTCTCTTAAGTATTTAAATACGGTAGCACGGCCCATATTGAGCACACTAGCAACATAGTTCTGTGTGCTTTTCCCCTCGAATGCGCCTTCCTCGTACAGGGCTTCTACTAAGGCTCGTTTATGTTTATGGCTTAGGCTATTCATATTCAATCTATTTTCGTTTAACCAGTGATGGATAAAGGAATTGATTCTTTCTTGCCAATCATCGTGAAAAAGCTTATCTGGTTGGGGTACTAATTGAGCGCCAGACAAAAAAGTATCCAATAAGGTTTTCGCTGCTTCAAAGCTGGCAATATTCATATTGATACAAAGCATGCCGATTTGCTGATTATCATCATCTCTTAAAACTATGCTGGTGGAACGGATATTGACGCCATCCCAATTTAGCTTTTCATAAGGCCCAATGACATTCTCGCTCTCATCAAATTCGACTTCGTCTAACGCTGCGTCATCTCCAAGATTTCGTTTGGAAATATTATTGGCGATATAAACCACGGTTTGTGTACGTAAATCATGGATAACGACTTCTACATAACCAGAAAAAAGAAGCACTATGCCATCTGCAAGGTTGCCGTATCGTTGAATTAGAATGTTGTCACTGTCTTGATTTTTAATCATAAAAACTCTTTTTTAAATTACCTCACAATCATACCGATTGTCGCTTTCTAGTGTAAAGCCTTCTCATCTTAAGCAATTGTTATTGCTTGTCTTCTTCATTGTTTAACTAGGTACTTCCTGTAGCGCTTATTAATCGATTTTTAAGATTCTCTTGTTTAAGAAAGTATGCAGATTTTGCCAAAACTCAAACCTGTTAACGCTAATCAATCTTGAGATAGTTAGAAAAACAGGATTGACGAAGAATACTTAAAAGTCTACAGTGGACTTTATTGTATATCAAATAGCTTTTTACATATGGGTTAAGAGGTCTTTTATGTCAGCAAATCTTTCTGCGTTTAATCATGATGTTGCCCCGGTTTTTTTAACGGAAACAGAGCTAAAACCTTATTTAAATAGGCTTGATGTTACGGCATGTTTGCGTGATTTATTTTTAGCGCTCGCACAAGATAAGGCAGTACAACCCGCGCAATCTTTAACACTCTTGCCGGATGATAAAGGGGATTTCATCACCTATCAGGGCGCTGTTGCAGGTGCGGATGTATTTGGAGCCAAGTTATCGCCATATCTTGTCACCTCAGATAAACCAATCATTACCGCTTGGACAACGCTTATGTCATCACGCACTGGCAAGCCTTTGTTATGTTGTGACTCAGGCTTACTGACCCTAGAGCGTACCGCTGGTACCACCGCTTTGGCTGTTGATCAGCTGGCTAAGAAAGAATCAAAACACCTGGCCATTATTGGCAGTGGCAGTGTTGCTCAAGCCCATTTAAAACATGTCTTAAACTTAAGGCAGTGGCAGAGTATTTCGGTTTACTCACCAAGCTTAAATGAAGATGCAAGCCTTCAAGACAGACTGATGACGATAGACAAAAGAGTCCAGATAAGTTCAACGAGTAGCGCGTGCATACAAGATGCTGATGTGATTATGCTTTGCACCTCATCAGGAACGCCTGTAATTGAGATGCAAGACCTGACAAAACAAGATGTGCTGATCACTTCTATTAGTACCAATGTGGCTAATGCCCATGAGATTGCGCCAAGTGCATTAAGCCAGATGGATGTCTATTGTGATTATAAAGCCACCACACCAGCAAGTGCCGGTGAAATGAAACTAGCGAGTGAGCAAGCTAATTGGACAAGTGCAGAGGTAAAGGGGGATCTTGCCGACTTGGTTAACCAAGATGTTGAAAAGCCTAGCTATCAAAAGCCTGTTTTCTTTAGGTCGATTGGCCTAGGGCTCGAAGACATCGCTATGGCGTATGGTATCTGGACCCAATTAGAAAGCAGCCGAGTTTAATTAATTTTTAACCTAAAAATCACAATAACAAACACTTATTACCTTAGGTAAAGAGGACAGTAGATGAAAATCAGAGAGTTTGGCGTCGAAATATGGATGAATGAGTACGAAAATAACTGTGACTATAACCTAGCAGAAACCTGTGTTGAGTCTCTAACATTAGACCAACTAGTGACCATGGCAGGAAAAAAAGACAGTTTTGCCGATGATATGTTAGCCATGAAACTTACTTATGGCGCTATCGAAGGTTCTGATCGCCTTAGGGATAACATTGCGTCTTTATATGCTAAGCAGTCACGTCAAAACACCATAGTGACTCACGGTGCGATTGGTGCGAATGCATTGATACACGAAACACTCGTTAGCCCAGGTGATAGAATCATCTCTGTATTACCTACTTACCAGCAGCATTATTCTATTCCTGAAAGCTATGGGGCTGATGTTCAAATTCTAAAACTGCGTGAAGACAATGCGTTTTTACCAGACTTAGAAGAACTAAAAAGCTTGGTGAATGAGAACACCAAGTTAATCGTACTGAATAACCCCAACAACCCAACTGGTTCCTTAATGGATGCTGACTTTCTAACGAAAATCGTTGAAATCGCCTGTACTTGCGGCGCTTATGTTTTGTGTGACGAGGTATATCGCGGGATAGATCAAGAAGGCGAGGGCACAACCGCGTCTATAGCCGATCTTTATGAAAAAGGTATCAGCACTAGCAGTATGTCTAAGGCTTTCTCTCTCGCTGGATTACGTTTGGGTTGGATAGTAGCACCAGAAGAAGTGATACATCAGGTGGCAATTCACCGTGATTACAACACCATAAGTGTTGGCATGATTAACGACTATCTTGCTTGCATGGCGCTTGAGAATCGCGACGCCATTCTTAACAGAAGTAAGCAAATGACTCGCGAGAACCTAGCGCTTCTAGATGCTTGGGTTCAAGAGGAAGACAAGGTGAGTTACATCAAGCCAAAGTCTGGTACGACTACCTTGCTCAAGTTTGATACCGACATGAATTCTAGGGATTTTTGTGTCTCCCTACTAAAAGCCAAAGGCGTTATGTTTACTCCTGGCAGTGCTATGGATATGGAAGGTTATGTCCGTATTGGTTTTGCTAATAATCCTGATGTGATGAAAGTGGGCTTAAAACTGGTTAGTGATTTTTTGAAAGACATCTAACGAAAGTCATTAATCACGGCTATTTATCACAATTATTTATTTCAATTAATAACTACTAATAAAAGATACTGAGCCTAACCTGCTGTGGGGCGGGTTTCGCTCGGTCAAAATCAACCAAAACGATAGGATAAAACCATGAAAATAACTAAAACACTCATGCTTGCTTTGTCAGTTTCTATCGCCTCCCTTGGCAGCGTGGCACAGGCGGCAGATAAAATTACCATAGCAACAGAAGGGGCATGGGCACCTTTTAACTTTATTGATGCGAATGGTGAACCACAAGGATTTGATGTGGATATCGCTAAAGCCCTTTGTGTCAAAATGAATAAAGAGTGTGACATAGTCACATTAGACTTTGATGGTCTGATTCCTGGCTTAAAAGTGAAAAAGTACGATGCTATCTCAGCCAGTATTTCGATCACTGAAGAGCGTATGAAGCAAGTAGACTTCACTTATCCTATCTATTCTGGCGGCCTGCGTTTTATGGCTGCAAAAAACAAAGACTTTGATACCGCAAGAAGTGCCCTTAAAGGCAAAACCATTGGCGCACAAAGGTCGACCATCGCCGCTAAATACTTAGAAGATTATTTGTCTGATGTGGTTGATATCAAGCTTTACGGCAATAACGATAATGTTTATTTAGACTTACAAGCGGGGCGTTTAGATGGCGCCTTGTCTGATGAGTTACCGACCTATGACTGGTTAAAATCAGAAAGTGGGCAAGACTTTGAGTTTAAAGGTGAAGCCTTTGCAAAAGATGACAAGATCGCCATCGTTGTTCGTAAAGGTAATGATGAACTGAGAGAAGGTTTCAATAAGGCAATCGAGCAAATCGTTGAAGATGGCACTTACGCCAAGATCAACGCTAAATATTTCCCATTTTCAATTTACTAGGTTGAAGCTTTAAGCTGAAGCCATAAATTGGTGCTGTCAGTTTAAAGAGTAAGGTTTTTTAAGTTTAATGATTTTATCCCAGCCTAGTCTGGGATTTTTTTGTTTGGAAAGTAGCTAAAATGAGTTCGCTTCGTTGTAGTGTTAAAGTTTTAAATAATTAGAATCAATTAGTTAAAAGGGTTATTTGAAAATAAACTTGCATGGTAAGTAAAGCTGGAAATGAAATATCGTGCAGGCAGGTTTAACTAGAAAGACATTAATAGGTGAAAAGTGCTTTCCTTTTCAATCTTTTTTAATTAAATGCAGCGTTTATGTACTTGTAAGTATGGCTTAAAAGGGAATTTTATAATATGAAGACAAAAATAATACTAAGTATAGTCGTTTCAATTTTGCTGGCTGTTTACAACACATCGGTACAAGCTAACGTTACAAATTATGAAGCTAAGGGTAATTTAGAGTCTCCAAATCCAGTTGGATGTATTAAGGTAAATGAACTCACTAATCAACAAAATCCAGTTGATATATTTACAGGCTTAAATACTTGCTTGATCAATCATGATTACAAGAATGCTGCGGAGTTATATTTTGCAGGTATGTCTTATGGTCTTTTTGATGCTAAGCGTGTTTTAGATAACACTGCACACCAAGCAATCTTAGTTTTACGTATGAACGTATTTTCATCTCAATCACAGGATGTTATGGAAAAGCTGCAAACAGAGCTTTCTAGAATCATATCTGATAATACTGAAATCTGCGGAAGCCTTATGAATTTGGGGGCACCAGTATATTATCCAAATTATATGGTTCAACATGGTATTAGAGCATTTACTGATCGAGGAACAAGGGATGGGCTGATTGAACAATTTGATTCAGGTCTGGCTTGGAAAGAAGTTTTATCTACTAATGTAAACTGTGTTTAGTAGATACGCAGAAACTCAATTTAGATTAACTTGCACAAAACTTTAATAGCTTTAACTGGTTGAAATCATCTTACAAAGCATAGATGAAAGTGAAAACCATGTCTTATATACGTAATGGAGTAAATCTTGAAAATTGTCCAAATAACTTTCATTTTTGTTTTTTTATCTCATCTCTTGCCAAAGCGGATAATTTTCCAGAATCCTATTTTGAGGAAGAGCTAAAAAATATCAATCAAACCGTCACGATAGATTTAAAGGATATTGAGCCTGGTGAGACATTAGAGGTAAAAGCATTAGGAAGAAATGTTCTTATATATAGACGAACAGCCAAGGATTTAAGATACCTTTCTAACCATTATGGTGACGCCGTTGTTGATCCACTCAATAAGAATTGGGTAAAAGCAATAGATTACCGCCCTTCTACCTTAGACTCTGTTTGGAAAAAAGTGCTTTCGGATACGCAAGAACAATATGAATTGAAGCATGATAGATCTCTGTTGAAAGACTACATAATAGTTTTGGGCCATTCACCTTTCTCTAGTTGTGCTATTTATGTAACGCCTAAACCAACACATAAGCATGCTGTTTTTTATGATATATGTAAGAGAACAGAGTATGACTCATCAGGGAGGGTGTTAAAGAATACAGGCTACAGTGAATTAGATATTTTTAATCTTCACATCCCACCTTACAAAGTGATCGATTCAACAAAGATAGAACTAGGGCTTAAAACCCCAAGTAAGCATGATCAAACTGGGCAGATTAATAAAATTGATTATTTTGGTTTAACCCCGCAAGAAAAATTGTGGTTGGCTGCTCAAAATAATGATTTTGACACAATCAAAAAGTCTATTCAGCAGGGAGCCAATCCAAACAAGATAGAATATAGAGGGAATGCGCTTGATTATGCCATAACAGGCAGTAGTTATGAGGTTGTTACTTATTTACTGGCTAAAGGTGCAAAGCAAACAGCTGTAACCAAAGATATGATAGAAATTGTTAGAAGAGATGAGATCTATCAACTGTTGGAAGTACCAAAAAAACAATAAAGTTAGCTTCTTTTAAATGTTGAGGTCGCGCTAAATCTATAGGATTCATATGAAACTCTTACTTTTGTTTTTTATGCTTTTTTCCCCGCTATCTAGTGCTGGTGATTTTGAAGACGTTAAGAATGCACAAGGTATCTCAGAATATCTAAAGTTTGATGAGCAGGTTGAAGTTGCGAAACTAGGAGTGCTTAAAAATAAGTATATTGTCTATAACTACACTTCAATTTGGGGACGCGCGAAGCGAGCGAGTAATAGACTAATTATTTTGAATATTCAGCATCAAATGCTAGGTATGTACGAGATTACAGAATGGGCAATATCAATTGAAGATAGCTGTATCATGTTCCCATTTGACACTGAGGTAGGAAATAATATATGCCTAATTAACAATAATCTTCCAAAGGCTGTATGGCTTGATGGTGAAAAATTTGAATTATTTAAGTAAAAATTGAACAGACCAAGCAATCTGGCGCTGTTAAAAACTTGAACAACTTTAACCTAGTTGGAAATGAGCCTTGGTTATGAACTCATGTTAGGGCAGTTTAAAAACGGGTCTATCAAAGCACCAAGTTCCAAATAAAATCCTAGCCTTGTCTAGGATTTTTACCTTATGAAGCCGCTTGTTTGGCTTTCATTTCTTATATACTTTATTCTACATCCTCTTAATTTATCAAGTAAAAGCTAATCAATTCAAAGGGGTATATATGGAGATTAACTTTAATCAATTAGCTGTGACTGACTATGGCAGTGTGTTGGGGCGTGAGCATTTTATGGATTATAAAATCAAGCCGCTTTGGCCAAATATGCCAGCGATTTATGGGCCTGCTTATACGGTACAGTTAGCTTCTGGGGATAATTTGATGTTACATGCAGCGATATATGAAGCGCCGAAGGGTAGCATTATCGTGGTGGATGGCGTCGATGGTCTTGCAGCTGTGGCAGGTGGTAATGTGTGTGCTGTTGCCAAAGAGCGTGGTATTAAAGGCTTTATTATTGATGGTGTCATTCGTGACTTGGGTGAGATTATCCAGATGCAGTTTCCAGTTTATGCCAGAGGCGTATTCCCTGTGCCGGGTGCTAAGTCTGTTTATACTGAGCCTGCTCAGCCGATTGTTTGTGGTGGCGTGAAGGTGAAAACAGGTGACATGATAGTCGCTGATATAGAAGGTATTGCTGTCTTAGCTCAGAATAATTTGAGCGCTATCTATGACAAGGCGTTTGAAAAAGCTGATAAAGAAGCGCAAATGGGGTTGGTCAAATGGCGTGAAAACCATGAGGCAAAAATAAAAGAAGCATTAATACAGGCTAAACAAGCGGGATAAAGCATATTTGGTTTTAGCTTATTTTTCGCTAGTTACTGATAATTATTATTGTTTGAAGTAAAGTACAGCGATTACTAATATATGGACTTATGATATGTATAAAGCGATTCCTATTACTGCCTCTGTCGTTATTCTAGGCGCTCTAATTACTCCTAAAGTTGTGGGTACTAAAGTAGAGGAGCAATTAAATGAATCTATTGCAGCAATCAATGAGATACCTGGCTACAAGTTAGAAATTCTTGAGCAAAATATGGGTTGGTTTGGTTCTCAAAGTAAGCTGTCTATTTCTTATGATATTTCTGCAACTAGTCCTGATTACCAAGGCGAGTTACTCATTACAGACCTTGATCTGACTACTTCTCATGGCCCTATTTTGACGGATGATGGTTTCGCATTAGGTTTATTAAATTGGCAAGTGAAGGTCGCTGCTGATGAGCTTAGAGAAGGTGTCGCCTGGCCAGAAGACAAACCTTTTTATCAGATAAAAGGCCAGAATGACTTTTTATTAAATGGTGTTTACCAAGATGAGATTGTGGCTTTTACGTCTCATGAGGATTCTACAACTAAATTCAGTTTCTCTGGCTACCAAGGCCAAGGTAGCTATAAAGACGAGTTATTTAACTATCAAGGCAATGCTAAAAGCTTTAATGCATCAAGTGATATTGGTGTATTTGATTCGAATGATTTATCCGTTGATATGGAAATGGAAGGCTCTTTTGAAGATGTTTTTAGCTCAGGCTTTTATAACTCTGAATTCAAAATGGCATTAGCCAAGACCGCATTCCGTCATAATTATAAGAATGAAGTGTTAGATATTGATAATGCCTACATTACAAGTAAAACCCTGATTGATGAAGCATCGAGAGCGTTAGATGTGGAGATGGTTTACGGAATAGACACGATCAAAACAAATGATTTTGAAGGATCTGAGCTTGAGCTTGGTCTAGCGTTGAAACATTTAAGTGAAGATTTCTTTCTTAAGTATCAAGATATGATGAAGCACACAGCCAGCTTTAATGCGGATACTACGCCAATTGAAATGATGGAAATATTAAATGAAGGATTGTTGCCATTATTGATTGCAGAGCCTGAGTTTAATATTACTCATTTGAAGGGAACAATTCCTGAAGGTTCTTTTAACTCACATCTTAATGCGAGTTTAAAAGGTATTACGGCTTTACCAAATGATTTGAATGACCCTCAATTCTGGTTATCTCACTCGTTGGTAGATGGTCAAATTTATGGTGATAAGGCTGTGGTTGAGCTAGCGGCTAAGATGTTTATGTTGTCGCAATTGGCATCGAACCCACAAACTCAAGGGATGAGCCAAGCACAGTTAGAGCAATTGGCTGAATCTCAAGTGCCTATGTTGTTACAGACAATTAATATGCAAGGTTTAATTGTGCTTGATAATGAGGGTTATAGCGCAAGTTTAAGCTTGAAAGACAATGTATTTAAGGTAAATAACAACCAAGTTCCTTTACCTTTCTAATCTTTGTTAAGCATGATGTTCTAAATAAATTGAAAAGGCCAATACAGGCAATTCTGTATTGGCCTTTTTTATAACAAGTGGAAAGAGCCGCGTTTATCAATCGGGCAGATACCATAGGTCAGGCATTTTGCTCAATAAACTGCTTTATCTGCCTTCTTTCCTGTTCTGATAAACAGGCATTAAACTGCAGGTATTTAGAGACAACTTGTTCTCGTAATTTAGTTTGATGATATAAATGCTGCTGCCTTTGCTGACTAATTATGCCTTCTAATCCTTGCTTGATTTGATCATTAATCTGTCTAATGCTTTTCATATCATCTTCCTAAAAAGGTGAGTTGAACCCTAAATGCTATAGGGCCAGTTTTTCCACTTTGTTACGATTAAAGTCTTTAGCACCATGCTTATTTAGCGTTAGTCACGGTCTTTTTTATGCTTGCTAATGAAATCGATTACTTGTTGTTTTTGCTCTTCATTTAAACTCGCATGAAAGGCAACAAAGCTAGGCACAACAGACTTGATACTGGCGTGCAATAGTTCGATATTAGTATCGGCGAATTGATTCATTTGCTCTTGATCAATGCTGTTAAGGCTAATTAAATCTTCAAAATCTGAATGCATAGTTTGCTTGTTAGCTTTCAGCGCAAGGCTTGCTTCTAATGCATTGTTTTTAAGGTCAATTAGAAGGGCTTCTTGAGCTTCGTTTAATTCAAGCTTGTCACTTACTCTATCTGCGAACTTATCTGCTCTTTCTTCTGGGGAATGTTTACAGCCTGCTAAGCCAAGAAATACAGAAAGAGTCAGTGAGCCTACTAGCAGTTTTTTTAAGTGCTTTTTGTTAAAGAGTTTCATGCTTTTCTCCTTGGGTTTATATGATTGGTTACTATATTAGCGACTTATTTTTTTGAGACTTTTCACTGAAGTATCCAGTTGTATCAATCTGTAACATTCGTGCAAATTGACGTATCACTTAGGTTTCTAATCCTATAATCTGAGCGGATTCCCTGTATTAAGGTGGTTAACTGTGAAGATCCTTTTAATCGATGACGATGACTCGTTGGCCGATTTGCTTGAGCAATATCTTGCTCGTTATGACATGCAGCTTGTTAGTGCGGATTGTCCGTCTAAAGGCTATATGGCACTTGAGAATGACGTGCCTGATGCCATCATTTTAGATGTAATGCTGCCCGAACAAGATGGCTTTGAGGTGTGTAAACAAATACGCAAGCAGAGCGATATTCCTATTATTATGCTAACGGCTCGCGGTGATGTAATGGATAGGGTCATTGGACTGGAGATTGGTGCGGATGATTATCTTGCTAAACCCTTTGAGCCAAGAGAGCTAGTCGCTAGGTTACAAACCATTCTTCGTCGAGCGGTTAAACAAACCGATTCACAGTCCAGCAAGGGCAGCAAAAGTTCTGAAGGCTTAATTGAGTTTAAAGGCTTGAGTATTAACCTTGAGCGACAGCAGGTGTGCTTATTTGGTAAGGCTTTAGAGCTAACTACGACTGAATATCGCTTGTTGTTATTAATGGCCAAGTCTCCACAAACAGTATTTTCTCGGGATGATATTTTGAATCACTTGAAAGGGGTTGAGATCGAACTCTTTTCTCGTTCTGTTGATATTGCTATTAGCCGTTTAAGACAAAAATTTAAACATGCTTCATCTTCTACCAATGAGACAAGCACTGAGTTTATTAAAACCGTGTGGGGTGCGGGTTATTGCTTTGTGGGTGAGGAGATATGATAGTGCTTAATTGGCTTAATCGTATGCCTTTAATGTTGCGGCTGCTGATTAATTTTATAACAACCTGTTTTATTCTACTTTCTTTGATGGTGACAGGAGTTCATTTCATCGCCAATGAGAACAAGGATAATTGGGAAGGTTTTGAAAATATTTTTGCCGACTATGGCCAATTATTAGCAAGTAGAATTGGAACCCCTTCTGACTATGACGTTGCGCAAGATCTTGCAACGAATCTCATGTTCAATATCAGCATTATTGGCCCAAATGAAACTTGGCATAGTGAGCCTAAAAGCAGTAAGCATGATATGGCCAGGCTGATTGAGCTCAAATATGATGAAAGCAGTACGCAAAATGCCAGTGTCGCGAGAACCCGTGGTAATTATTATGTGCGTATCCTAGCAGGAGAAGGTGACAATAAACGCTTTATTTATATCAGTAAAAGGCGTGAGTTTGTCGACTTTAATATGCCTATCAGCGCTATCCTAGTGTTTTTACTCATTCCTGCTGTTTTGTATTTGAGCTATCGCTTAACCAAAAGTCTGTTCGCGCCAATTAAGACATTACAAGCGGCGAGCTTGGAATATGCCAAAGGTAATTTAACGCATCAAGTGGAAATAAAGCGAGATGATGAACTAGGTAGTCTTACGCAAGTCATGAATAGTATGGCCCAACAGATTGATAAAATGCTGCAGGCTAAACGACAAATGTTACTAGCGATTAGCCATGAGCTAAGAACCCCGTTAACGAGAATGAAGTTGGCTACTGAGTTGCTTGATCATGATCCACAGCAATTGAGTCTGCGCCGTGACATTCAGGAAATGGAAAACCTGATCAATGAGATCTTAGAGTCAGAACGTTTAAATACAAACCATAAGGTGCTGAATCTAGAAAAAGTCCAGCTAGATGAGTTATTGAATGAGCTCATTTTAGAGCTGAACCTAAATTTTGATGACAGAATCATTTTTGAGACTCATGACATAAAGAGTATGTCTTTGGACCCAGCAAGAATCAGGTTGCTGTTTAGAAATTTGATTATGAATGCCTTACAGCACTCTAAATCCCTTGTTACCGTGAGCTTGAATAAGCTAGATGGTGTAATTCAAGTGAATGTGCAAGACAAGGGGGAGGGCATTGAGTCTGAGCATATTCCGCATCTTACTCAAGCATTCTACCGTGTAGATGATGCTAGACAGAGAAAAACAGGGGGTTATGGTCTTGGGCTTTATTTATGCCATTTGATTGTTCAGGCCCATGCTGGTCAGTTTGATATTGAGAGTGAGTTAGGGCAGGGAACTAACGTTCTAATTCAGCTTGATTACTCTGAGTAGCCGTATATAAGGGCGTTGATAGCGTTTTAACGTTTAGTAGTAAAACGGAGAAGTAGCGGCTTAACTGCAGCGCTTCTCATTAATTAACACGCAGTTTCTGCCATTGTTTTTAGCTTGATACAAGGCTTTATCGGCAATGGAGATGAGATGGTTCACATCTTTAATTTCATCTATTTGCATAGTTGCAACGCCCACGCTGACTGTCACCACATCGGCACATTTAGATTGCTTGTGTGGAATTAGCGCCTTGCTTGTCTCGTTACAAATTAATTGTGCCAATGACTCGGCATAATGGCTTGGTTTGTTGAGGATTATGATGGCAAATTCTTCACCGCCATAACGACAAGCGTGATCCGAGACACTATCGCTTAATCTTTCTAATATTTGAGCAAAAAACTTAAGGCAATTATCACCTTGCTGGTGGCCATAATAGTCGTTGTAAGGCTTAAAATGGTCCAAGTCACACATGAGTAAGCTAATGCTCGTATTGGACTCTTTGTCACTTAGGCTTTGGCTTAGTATCTTGTCAAAGTGGCGGCGATTAAAGATGTTAGTTAGGCTGTCTTTTTCTGCAAGATCATTAACTTTAGCAACATATCTCTGCAATACCTTTAAGGAAGTAAGCATTTTCTTAACTTCCTTTTCTCTACTTTTGGGTATGGATATCTGGGTCTCGCCTTTTGCTAATAACTGCATAGAGCGACTAGTTTCAATGAAAGGGCGAATTATATGTCGACCGACGAATAACCAAACGATTAAAAATACGCTAATTAAACAGACGATAGCCAGGGCGATTAATAGCTTACTCGCAAGGGCGATATCTTGGGTGATTTGCGAAGCATTGGTAACTATCTCACTTTTTAGAAATTTAACACTGTCGTGAGTGATCTTATCGAGTTTGTTTATTTTAAGGACGTGTTGGTCTATGTGGCTGTTTAAAATGCGTTTAAGTCTGATTTGCCTTTTTCTTTGTTGAAAAACTGAGTCAACACTTGCTACGTAGGGTTTTACTTGAATAATCCAAGCAGCGGTGGCTGTTTGGATATTTTGATCTAGTAGATTGTTAAGTTGTTCAATTTCTCTCAAGACAATCAATGACCTATGGGCAAGACGGGAGAGTTCTTGATTATGTTTACTTGATAAGCCTTCTAATAACAGGCTTGTGAGTTTGTTGATTCTGCGTTCTATGTCAGTGAGTAAGTTGAGCTTTCGGCTATTCTCTGCCTGCATGATAACGGCGATTTGCTGTCGCGTAGAGTGGATCTCAAGCCTGTAAAAGGCGAGTATGCTCTCTTGTCGTTTTAGCACATCGTAATGGATAGTCTCGTTTTGCTCTTGGGTGTAATAAAGCTCGCCAATGATACGAGACATGATAGGGATGGCTGTTAACAGCTGTTTAATTGATTCTGGTTTGTAGGTATAGATTTCAGATAAATCAGGATTGAGCGCTTTAGTTGCTTCCAAATCGGTTAATAGCCTGCTCCATTGAAGCTCTATTTCTTCTAAGGCGATAATACGTTGGGATAATCCATCCGCACTCTTAATCCTTTCAAGCTGTAGGCTTAATGTTCTTAGTTTCTCTATGTGGTCTGTGCTTCTTATTAGAGGCTCACCTTGGCTTTGTGACACGCTAAGTAGTTGGGCTTGATAGGCTTTAAACAAATAGACAGCAGCCCCAGAGGAGATGATTGAAAAGCTAGCAATCAAGCCAAAGGCTAAAATAAGTTTTGTTCTTAGGGTTAAATGTTTAACGCTAGTCATCCCCAATCCTTACTTGATTAAAAGCGGCAATTTCACCATGTAAGTTTTGCAATTCATAAATTTTAGCTTGTAACTGGTTTAATGCATTTTTTGGTGTAAGTTGTTTGCTTCTAATTAAATAGGCGGTTCTCATAAGTTCTGGGTAAATTTTACCCATGGCAGTACTAGTGAAGTGCCCAAGGCTTAAGACTTGATCACTCCAAGCAAGATTGTCTTTATGGTTTTGTCTAAACGAACCACTGATAGGGTACATTTCAGCAGAGTTAAAGTCGTCTAAAAGGGCGACGTCTAATCGGCATGGATTACCGCCCCCTTTGGCATAGGCAAGTTGGCCTTCAAAAGACGTGATGTATTTAAGTAACCAATAGGCGGCTTCTGGATTTTGGCTATCATAGGCAACGGCTAGGGCGTAAGCGCCTGTATAAGGTTTGCCAAGCGGTGAGGAGCTAATACCTATTTTAGCGCCAGGAATATTCTCTTCTACTTGTGCCGAAATTGACCAGAGATTGTTATAGGCAAAGGGCCACATGGCCACTCTGTCATTGGCGAGCGCTTGCGCTGATTCTAAATAAGCGGAGCTTTCATCGGCTGGCGCTGCAAAATCCAATAGGTTTAAATAAGCCTTAGCTGCTTCTATGGCGGTTTGACTATTTGCTTTAACTATAAAGTGATCAATGTCGCCCATGTCATTATATTCAGGGGTGAGCCAGCTTCCGCCTAACCCCCATAATAGGGAGGAAAACTCATCGTTAATATGAGGCTTATTACCTGACATTAGGGTTAGGCCGTAAAAGTCATGCTGTAATATTTTTCCTGCTAAAAACTCGCCTTTATAACGTGTAAAAAAGCGTGCAACATCAATCAAGTTATTTAAGCTTTTGGGTGGCGATAGGGCATAACCATAGCTTTTTTGAAATTCAGCACGCTCTGCTGGGTGTTCAAATAAATCTTGTCGGTAATGGTTACCCATAGTGTAATTATTATAGGGAATAGAGTGTGATTGACCCTTATAAGAGAGTATTTGTAATAGATTAGGGTAAAAAGATGAGAGGTGCTCATCAATGCCATGTAGGCCTGAGTTGTCATACTTTGAAGCAAGCCTGTGCAAGGGTGTTGTCAGACCTCGGGTTGCCCACTCTTTAGACCAGCCCGCTTCCATGGTAAGCAGGTCGTATTTGCCTTTACCATGCATTAGTGATTTGGTTTGTGTCTCATACATGTCCCCAAGGGACATAGGAATCAGTCTGACAGAAACCCCTGTGTGCTTGGTAAATTTTGGCAGTAGTTCGTTTTTGAGATGTTCAGTCCAAAAGCCATCTTCAGCAACTAGGGTTATCGATTTTTTGTTGCTTATATCTGGAATGTCAGTGAGTTTGAATGGGTGCAAGCCATGGCCTTCTGCCTGTGCGCTAGAATAGAAAACAGCACAATATGCCAAACATATATTAAATAAATAACGATTAAATAAGGTTTTATTTAATATTGTTCCCGCTATGCTAACTAAATTCCTTGTAATCATAAAAGGCCAGCATCTTATCAACCTACTCGGGCTGAGAGTTATGGATTAGGTGTTTATTCAGTTTAGTTCATTAATTTATACTCGCATCAATGTTATTTTATGTAAGTGTTTCCTGTCTACAAAATTTGTTACCAATTAGTAAAAATTTGAAACCTAATCACTTTAGATGGCTTGAAAATGACGGTTTTAGTTGAGTTGATTCGATAAAACAAAACCTTTCCTTAAGCCTTTTGTTGAGCCAGTTAAGCCTCATTTTATAAGGGGGTATTAGTCTAACCTTTCGATAATTAAGGTTTATTTAAGAAAGCCTAGATAGGATTGATTAGAGTAAATGCTTTATGGTTTTCTCATTAGAGAATGTTAAACTTAGGTTATAAAACTGAGCTTAACTATAAAAATACTTGCAGTTGTTTGATGTATTCTAGTTTTGAGAACAAGTGTTTTGCATATAATAAGTTAGCCAGTGTAAATTTTTTTTAAGGTGTAATGATATTTTATGAAGGGCGTTAAGGTAGCGGTTGAGCAGTTACAGCCAGGTATATATGTGCAACTGCCTTTAAAGTGGTTTCAGCACCCGTTTGTTCTTAATCACTTTAAGATTAAAACAGATGATCAGATTAAGATTATTAAAAGCCTTGGAGTGCGCCATGTTATGGCTGTTCCAAGTAAAAGTGATGCTAAACCTATTCCCATGTCGGAGTTGGTAGAAGATACCCAAGACGAAGCTGAGGTTGAAGAGTTAAAAGACGAGCTTACGCTGATTAAAGAAGAGCGTATGCAAAAACTTAAATCATTTAAATCAGATTTA
This sequence comes from Marinomonas sp. S3726, assembly GCF_000967665.1. Lineage (NCBI taxonomy): Bacteria > Pseudomonadati > Pseudomonadota > Gammaproteobacteria > Oceanospirillales > Oceanospirillaceae > Marinomonas > Marinomonas sp. S3726. The sequence goes on from NZ_JXYC01000012.1 coordinate 24,487, forward strand.
GGCCGTACTGAAAAATGTTTTCAGAACTCTATGAACCATGTACGTAATATCATGCGAGATATGCGTAACAAACCTGCGCAGTCTGTTGATCAAGCAACTGAATTAATTGATGAAATTACAGACCACCTACTTAATAAGGGTGATGCTGTCTTACATTTGATGAATGAGAGTAAAGAAGATGAAGGTCTTTATTATCATGCGTTAAATGTGTCTGTTCTGGCTATGTTATTGGGTAAGAAAAAGGGTCTAGGCAAGGAAGATTTAACCTTGTTAGGGCTTGCTGGCCTTTTTCATGATGTTGGTAAACTTAAGATACCTGCTCAAATATTGCGAAAAACAGAGCCGTTAAATGCAGCTGAGAGCAACTTTCTAAAACTGCATCCTAAATACAGTATTGAATTGTTGGTTACCTCATCTAACTTTGATGATAGGGCGCTTAAACTGATAGAGCAGCACCATGAGTTTTATGATGGTAGCGGCCATCCTTTGGGCTTAGAGGGGAAGGAGCTGGATCCGCTTTCACATATTTTATCGGTGGTAAATAACTACGATAGCTTGTGTCATCCTATTAATATTAAAAATGCGAAAACGCCTTTTGCTGCTTTGGCACATCAATTTAAAGTGGATAAGGCAAAGTACGAAGAAGATTCCCTCAGTCTTTTGGTTAAGTTATTGGGGATTTACCCGCCAGGTACCGTGGTTGAGCTAGATAGCGGCCAATGTGCTTTGGTTATCTCAGTCAATCTGAATAAACTACTTGCACCAAATGTTCTGATTTATGACCCGCTTGTTCCTAAAGATGAGGCTGTTATTTTAGATTTGGACGAAAATCAAGATCTTAAAATAGTAAAAGCGATTCACCCTAGCCAGTTATCTGAAGAAGTGTTTTCCTACTTAAATCCAAGAATGCGTGTTAACTATTACTTTGATCACACTGATAAAGCTTAATTGAGTCTCGATTAGGTCGCTATAAAGCGACCTAATCTTTGTTTCTTGTAAATTCCTAAATCTAGCTTCAAATACACGCTGTAATGAGTGCTTTAATCTCTGTTTGGCTTAATACTACTGGGTTATTGCGATTGCTAGATGCCTTCACTAAAGCGTCAAGCTCATCTGTTTTCAAACCATATTTGCGAAATTTAGGGATATTAAGCGCTTTTTGCCAAGCAAACAGAGTGTCTACTAATATCTGACAGTAGTCCAATTCTGATAAGTTGCCGTCAGATAAGGTACCGCCTAATAGGTCTCTTTCTTGAGCGCAGAGACGACCAATTTTTGCCATCTTAAAAATGGCACTCGTCCTTGCTTGTGAAGAGGTTTCAGCATTCTTGTTTGAATCGCTTTCCTTGATCAAAGCATTCAGAGTAGCTTGGTTAGCTTCAGCAATAAGACCTGCACAAGCAACACCATGGGGTATCTCGTAAAACCCTCCCATAGGGCCTGCGATACCATGCACTATACCAAGGCCTGCATTGGCTAAGCAGCTGCCAGATAGCATAGCCGCTAAGGCAAGCTCGCCTCTTACATCAGGATCATCAGCTTTATTTGTGCAGGCTGGAATGAGGTTTTTAATAATAAGTTCAAGCCCTTTTTCAGCGAGTGTGTCTGTAATCAGGCTGCTTTTAGTTGAGAGATAGGCTTCGAGTAATTGTGTAAAGGCATCTAATCCACAGCAAGCCGTTTGAAGAGGAGGACAGGACATAGTTAGGCGTGAATCAAGCCAAATCTCTGTTGGGATTAACTTGTCATGTCGGATGGATTTTTTAAAACCTTTGTTTCCTACCTGACTAAAAACGGCATTTGAGGTCATTTCACTGCCTGTACCAGAGGTTGTTGGAATCGCAATAAAAGGAAGAATCTGATCTGGCAGAGGTAAACCTTTACCAACCCCTTCTAAATAATCTAATAAGCTGTGTTTTGTCATTAACATGGCAGCTAGGGCTTTCCCTGCATCGAGAACTGAACCGCCACCTATCGCAATGACTTTAGTAATCTGAGTTTGATGTTGGGTATTTTGGAAACGGCGAGTGATGGCATCGATATCACAAGGGCTTGGCTCAGCGCCTATCTGAACAATATGATCCGCTTCTATTTCAATACCAGAAAGCTCGATGAAAAGCTTAAAATAAGAAGAGTAGTTGCCGCTTTTACCGCCTGTTACCCATAACACAGTGTCTGAATCGCTTAACTCTGTTTTTAAGTTCTGACTAATACCTTCGCCATAGTGAATTTTTGGCCACTGAGCAAATTCAAAACTCTTTAATAAAGCTGTCATATCTCACCTTTAATTTTCATTAGTGATTGTTTCTGTGTTCTTTTTAGCGATTTTCTTTCTTTTTTTACCTTAATGCTTTCACTTTACAACATTATTTTTGATTCTATCCGAAATAGCGTGTTTAACCAACTTGATAACTGAGCACTATAAGAAGCGTTAAAAGGTGCGAAGATAATTTGATTAAAGTAAGTGGGTTTTAGGTGAAGAGCCATTAAAGTGTATGACAATTAGCCGAATAATTAAATTTTTTTCCTCAATTGAACAGATATTGAACTATAATTGTCGACAATTAGATTTGAGTAGGATTGACATATGCTGAATTTTCTTTAGTATGCTCATAAATCAAACAAATTGTAGACAATATTATGCCTCTTGATAATCCAACAAAAACCTTAGCAGTCACTACTGCAGACAAAGTCTTTGAGCAGATTCAGCATGCTATTGTTGAGGGCGACATTTTAGCTGGTAGTAAAATCAGTGAGCCTGAGTTAGCTAAACAATATCAAGTAAGCCGCTCTACCTTGCGTGAAGCCTTGAATCGCCTAGAAAAATGCCACCTTATTGAACGCAAGCCAAATGTAGGCTCTCGTGTTGTTGAGTGCAGCATTAAAGGTTTATTGGAGCTTTATATTACTCGTGAGGCTTTAGAAGGTATGGCCTGTCGTCAAGCCGCTGAAAATATGACGGATGAAGAAATTGTCGACATGAAGGCCATGTTGTCACAACATTCTACCGCGCAGGATTTACAAGATGGTGTCGCTTATTACCAAGAAAAGGGTGATTTAGATTTTCACTATAAAGTGATTCTAGGTAGTCACAACGCTCAACTTATTAATCTTATCTGCGGACAGCTGTATCACCTTGTCCGTATGTATCGTTGCCAATTTGGCATGAATAGCCCAAGGGCGAGCCGCGCTTTTTCCGAACACTCCAGAATTATCGAAGCCATAAGTGATAGAGACGGAGAGCTTGCTGAGCTTCTTATGCGTCGCCACATTGCGGCTTCTCGCAAAAATATCGAAAACAAAATCGCTGAGCAAAATAAGCTCAACCAATAATCAATAGGTAAGGGGACACATATCATGTCGCAAGATTCGTCACAAACAAGGTTATCACCTGGTGCTAAGTTTCGATTAGCCCTTAAAAATAACGCGCCACTGCAAATTGTCGGCACCATCAATGCGTATTGCGCCATGATGGCAGAACAGTTAGGCCATCAAGCAATTTACTTATCTGGTGGCGGCGTGGCGAATGCCTCTTACGGTTTGCCTGATTTGGGCATGACATCACTTAACGATGTGATCGTTGATGTTCAGCGTATTACGTCTGCTTCTAGTCTACCTTTATTAGTAGATATTGATACGGGTTGGGGTGGCGCATTTAACATAGCTAAAACTATTCGTGATATGGAAAAGGCAGGTGCTGCTGCAGTTCATATTGAAGATCAAGTGGCGCAAAAACGTTGTGGTCACAGACCGAATAAAGAAATCGTTTCTGTTGAAGAAATGACTGACAGAATCAAAGCAGCTGTCGATGCTCGCATCGATCCTGATTTTTTCATCATGGCGCGTACTGACTCTTTCGCTCAAGAAGGATTAGAAGCCGCAATTGCAAGAGCAAAAGCTTACGTTGCTGCTGGTGCTGATGGCATTTTCGCTGAAGCGGTGAAGACAGAAGAGCATTACCGAGCATTCTCTGAAGCCTTAGATGTGCCTATTTTGGCTAATATTACTGAATTTGGTCAGACTGAGCTATGGAACAAGAAAGAGCTAGGTGAGTGGGGGGCTGCTATGGTGCTTTATCCTCTTTCTGCTTTTAGAGCCATGAATAAAGCGGCTGAAAATGTTTATCAAACCCTGTTAGCTGACGGCGATCAAAAAGCAGCGATTGATAACATGCAAACCCGCATGGAACTGTATGATTATCTTGGTTACCACGATTATGAGCAAAAGCTTGATCAGCTATTTTCTCAAGGTAAGAACAAATAACTTGATGGTTAAAGAATAACAAAAACGTAAATAAAATTATCAGCATTGTCTTTTGGTAGGTCTGTCTTTATCGAGATGGCCTATAAAGGATTGTCTCAAAGGGCTTTGCTATAGGAAAAGGTGTAATTATGACAGCTAAAAAATTAACAGGTGCGGGACTTCGCGGACAAAGTGCGGGTGAAACAGCCCTTTGCACCGTTGGTAAATCGGGCAGTGGCTTAACCTATTGTGGTTATGATGTGTCAGATCTTGCGGATAACGCTAGCTTTGAAGAAGTCGCCTATTTGCTTTTTAACGGTGAATTACCTAATCGAGCTCAGCTTGATGCCTATAAAACTCAGTTAAGAGGAATGCGTGATTTACCTCAGGCGTTAAAAGAAGTCTTACAACGTATTCCGGCTAATGCGCATCCAATGGATGTGATGCGTACCGGTGCTTCGTTCTTAGGTAACCTTGAACCAGAAGTTGATTTTAATGATCAAGACAAAGCGGCGAATCGCCTTCTTGGTGCTTTCCCTGCCATCATGTGTTACTGGTACCGTTTCTCTCATGAGGGTGTCGAGATTGACTGTAATACAGATGAAGATTCTATTGGTGGTCATTTACTTAAACTCATGAGTGGCAAAACCCCTTCTGATCAGCATCGCCGTGTAATGGATGTGTCCTTAATTCTTTATGCTGAGCATGAATTTAATGCTTCTACATTCACCGCGCGTGTTTGTGCCTCTACCTTGTCTGATATGTATTCTTGTGTCACAGGTGCGATTGGTTCATTACGTGGCCCTCTGCACGGTGGTGCCAATGAAGCGGCAATGGACATGATAGAGAAGTTCTCTTCGCCAGAAGATGCCAAGGTGCAAATGGCGGGCATGCTTGAACGTAAAGAGAAAATCATGGGCTTTGGTCATGCGATATATAGCACCTCAGATCCTCGTAATGTCATCATCAAAAAATGGTCTGAGAAGCTGGCTCATGAGAATGGTGATACTTCTTTATACGACATTTCAGTGGCTTGTGAAGAGTTTATGTGGGACACCAAAAAGCTATTTTGTAATGCTGATTTCTTCCATGCATCGGCTTATCACTTTATGGGTATTCCAACAAAACTCTTTACACCAATCTTTGTGTGCTCACGTCTAACTGGCTGGGCTGCCCATGTAATGGAGCAAAGAGCGAATAACCGTATTATTCGACCAAGCGCTGACTATACAGGTTCTGAACCTCGTACTGTTAAACCGATTGGCGAACGTTAATCGACTTGGTGAGGCTGAGTATTAGAACTCGGCCTCACCTTATTTAATGATGCGCAATAAAGCATGTCTAAAAAGCGCTTATAAAAGCGTTTTTTTAGAGTGTTTTGTCGCCTTGAATACCGCTTAAACTTTTATTCAGATGGGCGTTTTTATTAACTGTTTGTCTCTTGATACTGCTGGATAGCTATTATGAATACTTTATATCGCAAACCTTTGGCTAGTACAGGCCTAGACTTTTTTGACACCCGAGCAGCGGTGGAAGCTATTAAACCAGGGGCTTATGCAACCTTGCCTTACACTTCAAGAGTGTTAGCAGAAAACCTGGTGCGACGTTGTGAGCCTGAAAACCTAACAGCAGCTCTGACTCAAATTATTGAGCGTAAAAGAGACTTAGACTTTCCTTGGTTCCCAGCTCGTGTTGTTTGTCATGACATTCTTGGACAAACCGCATTAGTTGATTTAGCTGGTCTGCGTGATGCGATTGCTGATCAAGGTGGTGACCCTGCTAAGGTCAATCCAGTTGTACCGACTCAGTTAATCGTTGACCACTCTTTAGCTGTTGAGGCTCCTGGCTTTGATAAAGATGCCTTTGAGAAGAATAGGGCAATTGAAGACAGACGTAATGAAGATAGATTCCATTTTATCGAATGGACAAAAACAGCCTTTGAAAATGTTGATGTGATTCCTGCGGGTAATGGCATCATGCACCAGATCAACCTAGAAAAAATGTCTCCAGTGATTCAGGCGAGAGATGGGGTTGCTTTCCCTGATACTTGTGTAGGAACTGATAGTCACACTCCCCATGTTGATGCTCTTGGTGTTATCGCTATCGGTGTGGGTGGTTTAGAGGCTGAAACCGTTATGTTAGGCCGTCCTTCTATGATGCGTTTACCTAATATCATTGGGGTGAAATTAGTTGGGAAGCGCCAGCCTGGTATTACGGCTACCGACATTGTTTTGGCAATTACTGAGTTCCTTCGTAACGAAAAGGTTGTGTCCTCGTACTTAGAATTCTTCGGTGAAGGTGCCAGTAAGTTAACCATAGGTGATCGCGCCACTATCTCTAATATGACACCTGAGTTTGGTGCTTCTGCTGGTATGTTCTATATCGATGAGCAAACGATTGATTACCTTAAGCTTACAGGGCGTGAACCAGAGCAAGTTGCTTTAGTCGAAGAATATGCAAAACAAACTGGCCTTTGGGCAGATGATCTTGTTGACGCTCAATATGAAAGAGTACTTGAGTTTGACCTTTCTAGCGTGTGCCGCAATATGGCTGGTCCATCTAACCCTCATCGTCGTTTACCAACAACAGAATTAGAGTCACGTGGGATTGCAGTAGGGCTTGATGCGGCTAAAGCACAAGAAGCTGATGGGAAAATGCCTGATGGTGCTGTTATTATCGCGGCAATTACGTCTTGTACTAATACTTCAAACCCTCGTAACGTCGTTGCTGCGGCTCTTGTGGCTAAGAAAGCCAATGAGCTTGGCTTGATTCGAAAGCCTTGGGTAAAAACCTCTTTTGCTCCCGGTTCTAAAGTTGCAAAACTGTATCTAGAAGAAGCGGGTTTGCTACCTGAGCTTGAAAAATTAGGATTTGGTATCGTGGCATACGCTTGTACGACTTGTAACGGTATGAGTGGTGCACTTGATCCTAAGATTCAACAGGAAGTAATCGACAGAGATTTATATGCAACAGCCGTGTTATCAGGTAACCGAAACTTTGATGGTCGAATCCACCCTTATGCTAAACAGGCTTTCCTTGCCTCTCCGCCTTTGGTTGTGGCTTATGCTATTGCAGGAACAATGCGCTTTGATATTGAAAAAGACATTCTAGGACAAGATCAAGATGGCAATGATATTAGCCTGAAAGATATTTGGCCAAGTGACGAAGAGATAGATGCAATCGTTGCTAAAGCCGTGAAGCCTGAACAGTTCAAACAAATTTATATTCCTATGTTTGACCTTGGAGCAATTGATAGAGCACCAAGTCCTCTCTATGACTGGCGCCCACAGAGTACCTATATTCGTAGACCACCTTATTGGGAAGGCGCGCTTGCTGGTGAGCGAACTATGAAAGGTATGCGTCCATTAGCAGTACTGGGTGACAATATCACCACAGACCACTTGTCTCCTTCTAATGCCATTATGCTTAACAGTGCCGCTGGGGCTTATTTAGACAAAATGGGTTTACCAGAAGAAGACTTTAACTCTTACGCTACTCACCGTGGTGACCACTTAACGGCGCAAAGAGCGACTTTTGCTAACCCTAAACTGCTTAATGAAATGTGCCTTGATGAACAAGGTGAGATTAAGCAGGGCTCATTAGCGCGTATTGAGCCAGAAGGCCAAGAAAGTCGTATGTGGGAAGCGATTGAAACCTATATGGACCGTAAACAGCCTTTGATTATTGTTGCGGGTGCAGATTACGGGCAAGGTTCTTCTCGCGACTGGGCAGCTAAAGGTGTTCGTCTGGCTGGTGTTGAGGTGATTGTGGCGGAAGGCTTTGAGCGTATTCATAGAACAAATCTAGTTGGTATGGGTGTATTACCGCTTGAGTTTAAAGCAGGTGAGAATCGCCATACTTACCAAATTGATGGCACAGAAACCTATGATGTTATTGGTGATAGAACGCCAGGTGCGACATTAACCCTGATTATTGAACGTAAAAATGGCGAACGTGTAGAGGTTCCTGTTACGTGTCGTCTTGATACTGCAGAAGAAGTTTCTGTATATGAAGCTGGTGGTGTATTACAGCGTTTCGCACAAGACTTTTTAGCCAATAATGCTTAATTGCACTTTTGTTTAAGTTTATGAGTGGGGCTCGCAGCTTTTCTGCCTATTTTCTTGTGGGTCCCACTCGCCCTTTTTATTGCTTTGATTAAAGCATGCCCAATAGAGGTAACTTGGTATGGCACATTTACCACAAGTTAAAATTCCTGCGACTTATATGCGCGGTGGTACAAGTAAAGGCGTATTTTTTAGTTTAGAAGACTTACCCGAAGCCGCACGTGTTCCGGGTAAAGTGAGAGATGATTTATTGCTTCGTGTGATAGGTAGCCCTGATCCATATGGTAAACAGACGGATGGTATGGGTGGTGCAACCTCAAGCACAAGTAAAACAGTTATCATCTCTAAATCTGACAAAGCCGATCATGATGTGAACTATTTATTTGGCCAGGTAGCGATTGATAAGGCTTTTGTAGATTGGAGTGGTAACTGTGGCAATTTAACGGCTGCTGTTGGGGCTTTTGCGATTTCTAATGGTTTAGTCGATGCGGATAAATTGCCCGAAAATGGCTTAGCGACCATTAATATCTGGCAAGCGAATATCGAAAAAACCATTGTTGCTCATGTTCCTATGACCAATGGTGAGGTACAAGAAACTGGTGACTTCGAGCTTGATGGCGTGACTTTCCCTGCGGCGGAAGTCGAAGTGGAATTTGTTGACCCTGCCGACGGTGAGGGATCCATGTTTCCAACTGGCCAGTTGGTAGATCAGCTTGATGTTGCTGGCTATGGGTCATTTCAGGCAACTTTGATCAATGCGGGTATTCCGACCATTTTCTTAAATGCAGTTGAGCTTGGTTATACAGGTACTGAGCTTCAAGATGCAATCAATGGTGATGCAAAAGCATTAGCTAAGTTTGAATCTATCCGTGCTCATGGCGCTCTAAAAATGGGGTTGATTCAATCACTTGATGAAGCTGAACAACGTCAACACACTCCTAAGGTTGCTTTTGTTGCACCGGCTAAAGATTATCAGGCTTCAAGTGGCTCAAATGTTAGTGCAAATGATATTGATGTCTGTGTCAGGGCCTTATCTATGGGGAAATTACACCATGCCATGATGGGCACAGCGGCCGTTGCAATTGGAACCGCTGCTGCAATTCCGGGTACCTTAGTTAATCTTGCTGCTGGTGGCAATGAAAGGCAATCAGTGACCTTTGGGCACCCTTCAGGCACATTGCGTGTCGGAGCCAAAGCCAGTGAGACAGAGGGTGAGTGGTCGGTAGATCGTGCGATTATGAGTCGAAGTGCTAGAGTCTTGATGGAAGGTTGGGTTCGTGTTCCTCAGGATGCTTTCTAAGCAGTCTTTATTACAATATCTCTAAGCAGGTTCTATTAAGAGAACTTGCTTAAACATTTTTGGGTTTCCTTGGCATCTTTTGGACGGCTAAAGATAAAGCCTTGAACCGTGTCACAGCCAAGCTCAGTGAGTAATGCTAACTGAGCTTGATCTTCTACTCCTTCCGCAATAATTTCATATCCTAGTTTTTGTCCCATCTCTATCATGGAGGAATAAAGGTGTCTGGCTTTTAGATTGGTTAATAGGTCGTTGATGAAGTATTTATCTATTTTCAATACATCCACATGAAGGTGTTTTAGTGATGCAAATGAAGAGTAACCTGTGCCAAAGTCATCGATTGCTATCAAGACACCAATTTCTTTTAATCGATTGAAAGTATCTAGATTAGCTCTGTCTATTTGTACTGCACTTTCTGTGACTTCTAATTTTAAGCATTTTGCATCTAATTCTGTTGCTTGCAAGGTGTCTTCTATTAAGCCAACAAAGTCTGACTCTAAGAAGTGATTAGGAGAAATGTTGACGGCAATACGAGGTAGGTTAATGCCTTGCTTTTTCCAGATCACCGCTTGTTTCGCTGCTTGTTTTAATACCCAATGAGTTAAGGGTTTAATCATGCCTATGCGTTCTGCAATGGGAATAAAGTCATTCGGTGAAACATCGCCTAATAAAGGATGATGCCACCTTGCCAGCGCTTCAACACCAACAACTTCGCGATTCTCAATAGCAACTTGGCACTGATAAACCAAAGTTAGTTGCTCGTGCTCAATTGCCTCTCTTAAGTATTGCTCCATTTTAAATCTATATTCGGCCTTTTGGGTAAGCTCGATTTTATAAAAGGCGTAACCGTTTTTACCTTGCTCTTTTGCTGAGTAGAGAGCAGTGTCTGCGGCTTTTAATAGGCTGGTTAGATTATTGCCATCGATTGGATACCTGGCAATGCCAAGGCTACACGTAGGGATGAACTTTCTGCCGGATAAAATGACAGGTTTGGATATGGTTTTTAAACAAAGTTTAGCCAGTTCGATCACTTGGCTTTTTTTGTCTTTGTTATCATGGGCAATAATGCAAAACTCATCACCACCTAGTCGTGCAGCTAATTTAATATCACTTTCTAGATTTGTAAGTCTGGAGGCAATGATCTTGAGTAAATTATCGCCTTCATCATGTCCTAGGCTATCGTTTACTTGCTTAAAGTTATCAAGGTCTAGGTAGATAAGATTGAAAGAGAGCTTGTCTCTTTCTGATTCTTTAATCAGTTTTTCAAGGCTGATATAGAGTTGGGCACGGCTTGAAAGTCCTGTTAGTTCATCGGTATAGGCTAATTCTTTAATACGTTTTAGATTGTTCTCCCTATCCATGATAATACTAACCAGTCTTACTGCTGAAATGAGGTCGTTGAGCTCTTCATCATTAGGTAGACCTGGGTAGTTATAGTACATACCAAAAGCACCTAATACTCTTCCAGAGGCATCTTTTACTGGCTCTGACCAGCAAGATCTCAGGCCGTAAGGTAAAGCAAGATGTTTCACACTGGCCCATTTAGGATCCGTTGCAATATCTTCACACAGGACTCTTTCACCCGTGTAACTTGCAGTACCACATGATCCGACATTTGGACCAATTTTTGAGCCATGAATTGCGTCACAATAGGCTTTAGGCAAGCTAGGGGCTCCACCATAGAGAAGTTTGTCTTTTTCTAATATAAGCATGCAGCATCGCATACCTGGGTGCCTTTCTTCATACATATAAGCGATTTCATCATAAATCTCAGAGGCCGCATTTCCCTTTGCTATCATGGCTAAAATTTTGGTACTTCTTTTACTGAAGAGTTCGGCTTTTTTGCGTTTGGTTATGTCTACATGTGTGCCAATGAGGCGAACGGCAGTCTGTTTTTGCTCATCTATGACTTTAAATGCTCTGGAACGGATATAAAGATAACTGCCACTTTTGTGGCGCATGCGCATTTCTACTTCAAATACGTCGGATTTATTGGAGAGGTAATTTTGGACTGATTCTAATATTGCGTCTTTTTCTTCAGGGTGCACTAAGCTAGCCCAAGTATTGAGTGAACTACCCAGCTCATGTTCTTCATACCCCAGCATGGATTTCCAACGGGGAGAGTAATAGACTTTGTCAGTGATTAAATCCCAATCCCATAGACCATCGCTGGCACCACGCATTGCTAGGGCGAACCTTTCCTCACTCTTAAATAGCTCTTCAGACTGGGCTTTTTTAGTCTGATTTAATAAGGATAATTCCTCTTGTAAGTTGGCTATTTCATCAAGCAATTGTGTTTTTGTTTTGTTTTTATCGCTCATATTTAGGTTCCTTGATAACTTATTCTAGCCTAATCAAGAAAACTTGAGGCATTAAGCTAATGTTTAAGGAAGTATTTGCTTTTGCTTTTTATTAGAGTAATAAAAAAGCCGCTTTGAAATAAAGCGGCTTTTCAATTTTAGCGAGAGTTCTAGCTTTAGCCTTTGATAGCTAATACCTCTTTACGTTTTTTGAGCATGATAAAGCCAAAGCAAGCAAAATAAAGCAGGATAACGAGTGCGCCTACCCATTGGATTTGTAAGAAATCCAGCTTGAATAACATGGTTAGGGCACACAATGCGACTAGGTTACCTAGGATATAAGGCACTTTACCTAGACGTTTGGGGGTGAGTTTTAGATTGTCGCTATATAAGCGTATAAGTGAGTCTAGTGAGTTAATCACAAAAGTGATGCCGACAATAACCATAGATATGCCAACAAAACCAGAACTGTCTAAGCCATTCTCATGGTAGAAGAAAAGTACGCTAAACCATGTGGCAAGAGGAATAGATGGGAAGATAAGCAAAGCTGCTAGTACTTGCCATGTGCGCAAACCACCTACAAAACGTGATGTAAACTGCCCAATCATAATGCTCCAAGCAAACCACCAGAAAAGATAAAACTCGTGGTAATCATTAAGAGGCAGGACAAATTTATGAATATTAACGAAATAGTTACCAATTAGATTAGCGGCATCAAGCATTTCGTTTGGACCCATAGCAGCAAGTGACCACATAACAGCAATCAGAGCAAGGAAGAGCCAAGTGGAAGCCAAGCTTAAAATTCTAACGTACTTGATATCCGTGCTTGAAAAAATTGCAGCAATAATAACGACGAATACTATGACATAAAAGGTTGTCACAATACTGCCTTCTTCGCTTAGTTCTGGAAGGTACCAAGGTAGGTTGGATAATAGCAGGTAAGCCGTGAAGGCACAGGTTCCAATGATGACAATGTTATTGATGAGTTTCACAAAAGGAATTTCAAAAAAACCAACTTTTGGTTCAATCACGCAAAAGTAGAAGCTGGTTAAAAAGTAGAAGCCCCAAATAAGAAAGCCCCAATAGGCAAACTCGATTGCGAGTGGGTTACTAAAGGCATATTCAGGGCTAGCTGCATGATCGGCATAGCCTGCGAATTCAGTAAGCGGGAACATGATAAGCCCAACATCTAGACCAGATGTGAACAAAATAGCGATAAAGGTAAAGGTTTTGACTGGGGTGACCCCAACACATTTCAAATTGCCCCAACGATAGAGACAAAAGACGATTGCGAGCAGAGTAAAAATAATACCTGCACTCAATAAGGTGTTCATAAACACTCCTAGCAGTTAAGAAACTTGGTTACTCAGTGCTTACACTAATCAAGAAAGAAATGACTTAATCTTAAGCAACTGATTGAATTTTCGTTGTTTTTTTTATTGAATGGTTGTTTAATTAAATGATTGTTTAATATAAAAATCGCACTGACTAAATTTAAAGTCAACAAAGAGATGGGCGATATGGCCCATACGTCGTTTTCAGTGAGTGTGAAGGGGGGATTCAGTATAGTTTCCCCAAAAAGGGCGTAATGATATAGCAAGAGGGTTTATTAGCAAGTACAGAAGTGAACGTGATTATAGTTAAACTCGCACTAGGAAAGTTTTTGTTTCCTAGCTTATATTAGCAATAGTAGATTTAACGTATTTCTCCTATCATCTTGCTTATAGAAGCTGATAATGAATCCTCCTGCCTTAGAGTATGGATAAAAGCTTCTAGATTCCTTAACAGTGATATGCTGTTTTAAAACTAATTGGTTTATATATTTTATCGAGTTTCTCAATTTTAGGCTGAAATTATGATGCGTTCTTTTGTGGTTTTTATTGCTTTGGTGTTTTGTGTGAGTTCGGCGGTTGCCTTTGATCTTAAGTCAGCTAAAAAGGGGTTAGATAAAGTCAAAGAACTTGATCTTGATGGTGATAAACAGATCAATCTTCATGAGTTTAAAAAAGCGGGTGGTAAAGAGAAGTACTTCAAAAAAGCGGATTCAGACAAAGATGGTTTTATCAGCATTAAGGATGCTAAAAAACAATTAAAACGTTTGTACTAACTTGTAAGTTTCAAAGGTAAAAACCTTTGTAAATCAGGTTTTTACCTTCTTAACTTTTTTAGCTAGTACCTAGCTAATATTAGACAGGCTATCATCTTAAACCCATGAGGTTAGCCATGACTATATCTTCTTGGTGTCTTATCTCATGTGCCATTTTATGGGCTATATCTTGGTCTGACTGACAGCATGAAAGCTTAATAGGATCACATTCATTTTTTGTCATATTGACAACTTCTACCAGTAACTCCTCTATGTGTTTAGTGAGCTCAGCTTGATTCATGTCCTTTTCAAACTCTGCCATTAGATTTGTTGCAGTTTTCTTCGCAAGTAATTTAATCGACATTTCATCCTCCTTAAAATTTTTAACAAAATGATAATTTGGGTATAGACCTCTTCTCATTATAGTCAAAGATTTTCATCTTATAGAAAGTGATATTCGAATCAGTATTAGTTATTGATGGTAAAAAGAAGAAAAACTGGTTAGATAAAGTAGGTTAATTCTACTTAAATCTAGTTATTTGATAGATTAAATTAGTTGTTTTAAGTGTAGCCACAAAAGGGGAGTGAGCAACCATGAAAGCTCACTCCTTTGCAAAAAAATAGGCTCTGATTACACTTTTACACGCACTATATCTAAAAAGCCATAGGGCTTGGTGGTGTGTCCATTTGATCCTGTGAGGTAGCTTTTTTCCAAGTCATGGGGGCGAAAGAGGTTAAGCAGTTTAAGGTTAAAGCGTTTAAGATAGGCACTGATTTCGTTTTCCTTAATACCATTAACAACAGGTTCTCCCATACGTTTTAAGGATGCTTTAAATTCTTCACTACCTCGATAAGTCTTGTTTTCTAAAATTTCGTGATAGGCATAGTCAAAAATTAGTTCTGAGCCAGTTTTAAACTGAGTAATGACTTCAACAACATTATCAAATGCTTTTGGCGATATAAAATATGAAACACCGTCAATAATAAATAGGGTTTTGACATCAGGTTTAATACCTTGATCTTGCAGCCACTGGCTTGTGAATTCATCTTTTCCATCTTCAAAATCTGCAGCGCAATAGGCTAGGTTATCAAGGTTTAATTGGCGCTTATCGATAAGTGTCTTTTTTCTCTCTAGTATCTCTGGGTGGTCAATCTCGAAAATGCGAGTTCTCGTTAGGTGTTCTTTATAGCGATATGCTCGAGTATCATAGCCTGCACCTAAAAACACGAGTTGTTGAATATTGCCTTGTGATAACGATTCTTCTAACAGATCGTCGATGGCACGAGATTTTGCAACTATATAGGGAAAGCCCCCAGGAATCTTTTTAGCGTAAATTGATTTTAATGTATTTCTTACCACTGGAAGGTTTAGTGCATATCTAAAAGGTCTAGGTAAAAATAGTTCGGCTAAATAATCTCCCGCCTGAAGTTGTTTATCTGTTTCTTTATTGCCAATTGTTCTAACTAGGGCCATCACTTCTGCCGATGACATTTTTGAAAATTTAGACATGCCTGACTTCCTCTCTTATTAATCAATGGAGACAGTCTAAATTTTGAGTCTTAAGTGAATATTAAATTTTGAGCTTGTGAATTAGCTGACACTTTATTGACTTAAGTTTGCATATCTATATCTCCCACAATTAAAACTTTGAATAACTAAAAAAGCTTGTATAGATTGATAAATGACACGTCATGTTCTTACTTTAGATGATGAGGATAGGGATTAGATAACGCATGTTTGTGTTTGAGAAAGGATAGGTAAACTTCAATGAAGAAACTATTTGAGTTAGATAATCGATTTAATAGGGCGGTAGTAATTTTATTTTACAGTTTGGTTTTTAATGCAAATGCCAATACTGAGCCTATGCCAGAGCAAGAAGAACTTGCAGGAGAGTTTAAAAAGCAGAGCCCTATAAGCTTAATTCAACGTAAGGATGTGAATGGGGTGACTTGTGTACAATGCCATGGATTAACTGGCCATCCTACCATTTCTGAAACAAGCTTAAAGCAAGTACCTAATTTAGCCGGTCAGGATATGAGTTACCTTTATGATCAGCTCATCAATTTTAAATCTGGCTATCGAGTTACCAATGAAATGAAGGGCTCTCTCAATCAGTATACAGATGATGAGTTGCAATCTATTGCGCATTATTATGCCGGTCAACCTATTGGAACATCTCAAGCGATTGATGTGAGTTTGGACCCCCTAAGACATACTCAAAAAGAAAATGATGCATGGGCTAAGCTAGGCGCAATTTTATATTTAAAAGGGGATGACAAACGAGGGATCGAGGCCTGTCAAAATTGTCATGGGGTTTATGGTGAAGGTCGAATTATTGGTTTAGATAAAGCGCCTAAATTAACAGGGCAACATGCTAGGTATGTTCGTATGACCCTAGAAAGCTATAGCAAGGGTAAGCGTACGACGGACAATTTATTTGATAATCCTATGCAAATGATTAGTCAAAAACTGAATGAAAAAGATAGGCGACATTTAGGTGCTTATATTCAGAAGCTTAAACTTCCTGAGTCTCATACTAATTAACTAATCTTTCTTGATACATAAAAAACGCCCATTAAATAATGGGCGTTTTTATTTTTTCAGTTGCTTAGCTGTTTGCTAGAGCTTTAATTCTGTCATCCAGTGGTGGATGGCTTGCTAACAATTCACCCAATGTCGGGCGCTTACCAGCGTTAATGCCAAATGCCATCATGGTTTCTGGCATATGGGATACTTCACTCTCTTTTTTGATACGGATAAGTGCGGCCATCATGTCTGACTTGCTTACTAATTGCGCACCTGCGATATCAGCCTTGTATTCACGGTAACGCGAGAACCACATGACTATCATAGAGGCCAAAATACCGAATAAGATTTCGAAGATGATGGTGGCAATATAATAACCCCAACCTACACCGCCTTCATCATCTTTACGTAAGAACTGATCAACCGCATAGCCTGCAATACGGGCAAAGAACATAACAAATGTATTTACTACACCTTGTATTAGGGTCAGGGTAACCATGTCGCCATTTGCAACGTGACCAATCTCATGGCCAAGTACCGCTTCGATCTCGTTAGGTGGAAATCTATCCATCATACCTTGAGAAACAGCGACTAACGCATCATTTTTATTCCAACCTGTAGCAAAAGCGTTGGCATCATGGCTTGGGAATATTGCTACTTCAGGAGTTTTTATACCTGCTTTATGAGCTAGTTGAGCAACTGTGTCTAATAGCCACTTTTCTTTATGGTTAGCAGGAGAGTCTATTATCTGAGCTCTGGCACTCATTTTTGCCATTTTTTTAGAAAGCAGAAGCGAAATAATACTGCCAGTAAAACCAAATACAGCACAAAATGCGAGTAGTGAGCCAAGGTTAAGGCCATCATTTGAAATGTATCTATCTACACCTAAAACACTGAGTACTATGCTAGCAACTATCAACACGGCGATGTTGGTGGCTAGAAATAATAAAATACGCATTACATTGCTCCAAAAATTAATCATGGCGATAACGCCTGTTGAGCTAATCATATGGTCTTCGTAAGCTATTTCAAGCCTAAATTGCGGATTTTGAGTAAGATTCATTTTGGCCAGTTTTAACGCTTATGCTCACTTATTATCAATAGGTGCTGATGAGAATAGTGAGTTAAACATAGTCTGATGAATAAAATTATTTGTTATCTAAACTAAATCTAAACCAATCCTTCTAGGTGCTTTGTTAGGATTTGCGATCATCATAACTAACAACAGAAATTGTTTATAAAACACTAATTAGGAATATGCCCATGAAATTAGTTGTACTCAGTGTTGCTTTGATAGCTATAACTGGCTGTTCTAAAGGCGATTTAGCCGTTGCTTCAAGCTCTATTTCAGATTATCAAGGTAGCGGGTTTATTAGCCAAGGTCCTGCAAAAACTACCGTAAAAAGCTTATATGAGTGTGAGAGAGGGAGAGCACGAGTTGCTGGTGTGGGAGAAGTGGAAGATGTGCAAGGTAATTTCTGGGTTGTGCCAGGTGTAAATCACTTTAAAACAGCACCAATCAGTACAGATCTTCATAATGAATGTACAGGTTATCGCCCTGAAAGTTTATCCCAAGTTAATTTAGATGCGGTTCCTGTAGTTGAAATTGATGCAGATGGAGATGTGATTACAGGCTATATCTTTGCAGATAACTACTTTGAACTCTATATCAAGGGGGTCATGGTTGGAGTGGATTCAGTACCTTTTACTCAGTTCAACGCCAGTGTGGTTAAATTTAAGGTGAAAAAACCTTATAACATAGCTGTTAAAGTGATTGATTGGGAAGAAAACCTAGGGTTAGGGACTGAGAGTAATAGGGGAAGTGATTACCATCCAGGAGATGGTGGCTTTATCGCAAGCTTTAGTGATGGCACTATCACGAATGCTGATTGGCAGGCTCAAACCTATTACACCGCACCTATTTATGATTTAACGTGTCCTGTTGAGTCTGACAGCCTTCGTTATTCAAAAACGTGCTCAACAAAAGGTGTAGATAACGGATCTAATGCCTATGCTATTCATTGGAAAATACCAAGCAATTGGCAAGCGCAATCGTTTGATTCAACAGATTGGCCTGCTGCAACCACTTATACAGAGTCAGTGATAGGTGTTGATAATAAAAAAGCTTACATGAATTTTAGAGAGAAGTTTGCAGGCGCTGGAGCAGAGTTTATTTGGTCAACCAACGTGGTCTTAGATAACGAAGTGTTGTTAAGATATCAGGTTAAATAATCAAATAAGTAAAAAAATGGCTTCACTACTTTGTTGAAGCCATTTTCATTTCTAGCTGGAAGAAGCATGAGACAAACTATTTTAGTTGTTGATGATAAGCATAATGTGCAACAGCTGTTGGCCGAGTTTTTAACAGGTCAAGGCTACCAAGTAAGGCTTGCAACAAATGGAAAAGATGCACTTGTCTCTATAAAGGAAAAAACGCCAGATCTCATTTTATTAGATGTCATGATGCCTTTCATGGATGGCTATGAGTTCATTAAAGTCTTGCGTAAAACGAGCAATTTGCCTGTCATTATGATCACAGCTAAACAACATGAAAGTGATTTAATTAAAGGTTTTGAGCTGGGAGCTGATGATTATGTGATTAAACCTTTTCGTTTAAGCGAGTTATTAGCAAGGCTTAAAGCAGTATTAAGGCGGTCGGTTAGTTATGATGTAATTAAAACAAGCCATATTTACGCAGGTCTTAAGTTAGACAAGTCAACAAATGAGGTTATCTATCTAGAGGCTCAAATCATACTGACAGCTAGTGAATTTTGTTTATTAAATTTATTGGTTCAGCGTGCTGAGCAAACCGTTAATAAAGCTGATTTATGCCGTTACTTGATTGAAAATGGTAACACAGGGCTTGAATCCACTTTGAAAATTCATATTCGTAACCTGCGATTAAAACTAGCTGAAAATACTAACAATGCTTTTGATATTAATAGTGTATTTGGTGTCGGTTATCGGCTAAGTGTTATGACAGAATGAAAATGTCTCTGAGAATTAAGCTAACGCTAAGTTACTTCGCTTTAACGAGCTTTACTGGCATTGTGATATTTCTACTTATCTATTTAACGTCTGATCAAAGATTAAAAAGCTTAGTTGATCAAGAACAACAAGCTGAGATCATTGCCGAAGTGATTAATTGGTATGAAATTGAAGGTTCATGGCAAGGGTTTGAAGAATACTATATAAACTTACATCCATTAAAATTTGATAATAAAGTTAATCTAGCTGGGCGAAACTCGACCAAAAAGCCGCTTGAGAGGCCAACTAAAAGGCGTATAAATCAGCATGGTATTTTGGATGCAGATAAAAGAGTACTAAAGCAATTTTTAACTTTCTCCACTGGCGACACTCCTCCTGATGTCTACCTCACCAAGATTAAACCGATAGAAATAGATGGTAAGGTGATTGCTTGGTTAGTGCCAAAAGATGGTAAGGGTATTAGCTTACAATCAGAGAAGAAAATCTTTTTTGAGCATACAAATCAAGTTCTTCTGATAGCTGTAGCGACAGCGTTATTTGTTGCGGCAATCTTAGGGGGAATATTAGCAAAATACTTGCTAAGACCAATCGAGGCACTAACAAAAGCAAGTCAGGCCATGGCAAAAGGTGACTTGAAACAGTCTGTTGTAAAAACGTCTCGTGATGAGCTCGGTGAATTAGCAGAAAGCTTTAATAAAATGAGTGCTGAGTTAGCTCTTGCAGATATTAAAAGGCGTCAAATGACAGCCGATATTGCTCATGACTTAGGGACGCCATTGCAGGTGATATCTGGTTATATAGAAATGGCACAAGATCTTAATTCCCCTTTGGACTCCTCTAAACTAGATATTATCTCTGGTGAAATTGGTCACATAAAGCGACTTTTAACCGACTTGAGCGTTTTATCGGAGGCAGATGAACAAACCCTAAGTGTTATTTGTACCGAGGTGAATTTAGTAAAACTCTTTTCACGTATAGAAGGTGCTTTCCAAACGCAATGTCTGAGTGTAGGGGTAAGCTTTAAAACAAGTATTGAGCATGGTTTATCCTCTGTCTTATTAGATGAAGAACGTATGGTCCAAGTATTAAGTAATCTTGTGAGTAATGCTTTACGTTACAGCCAAGTTGACGGTGAAATTGTGTTAAAAGTGAAGCGTGAAAAGGCTTATTTGATAATAGAAGTGAAGGATAATGGTATCGGTATTGAGGCAAAGCACTTACCCTTTGTTTTTGATCGCTTTTATCGGGTTAGTCATAGCCGTAGTAGTGAGAGTGGCCATATGGGTCTTGGTTTATCTATTACTAAAGCGCTGGTGGAGTTACAAAATGGTGTAATAAAAGTCGATTCGGCTGGCATAGGTAAAGGTTGCAATTTTCAGATGCGTTTTAAGATGTTTAATATGGGGAAATGAGCAATAACATTCAAGAAACTACCTAATTTATGCTTTATTTTAGTGTTTAAATACAAAATAGGTAATGAGGGGTAATGAGTTTGGAATTAACACAAATATTGGCATATATGACGGCACTCGCTATCGCAGCGGCTATTCCCGGGCCAGGAATAACGGCACTTGTTGCAAGAAGTGTTAATAGCGGAGCTGGTGCAGGTTTTGTGATGTTATTCGGTTTGATTCTGGGTGACTTAACTTATTTATCTTTTGCTGTATTTGGTTTAGCCCTGTTAGCGAGTAGCTTTAGCTTACTATTCGTCTTGGTTAAATGGGGGGCTCTTTGCTATTTGTGTTATCTGGCATATTGTTTTTGGACAGCAGAGCATCAAAGCCTAGAGAGCCAAGCTGAACCTAAGAAAAAAGATTATATTAGCGCAGCTATTTCTGGCTATACCATCACATTAGGTAATCCTAAAACGATTGCTTTTTATATGGCACTTTTACCAGTCGTGATTGATTTAGAATTGGTAAATATCACGACTTGGGCTTTTGTATTGGTGCCTAGTACCATGCTTGTTCTACTTGTGGTGGGTGCTGTTTTTATTCTTGCCGCTATGGCGGTACGACAGGCCTTGTCGAGTAAAAAGGCACAAACTCTGTTACACCGAGGTGCTGCAACAACTATGTTAGGCGCTGCTGCTAGTATGTTCGTTAGAGAGTTCTAAGCTCTCTTTTAACTGATTGAGTGTTTGATCATACTTTTTAATAAAGAGATAGTTGAGACCTGCTATGGATTGGAAGCCTAAGGTATAGGCTATTTCTTTAGTGTTATATCCCTTCTTAATGAGGTTAATTGCAAACTCACATATCACCTGATCTAGACAGCTTTGGAAACTCGTATCATGGGATTTTAATAATCTTGATAATGTTTTTGTTGTTGTTCCTAATTGATCAGAAATATCTTTTAGGCTAGGTTTTTTACCTTTGTAAATATTGTTTCGGATAAGTTTGTTTACACTTAATACACAGCCTTTGACGCTTTTATAATAGTTTGATTTCTTTAAGAATTTATCGCGATTTTTATTAAAGAAGGTTGGATGTTTCATTATGGAGGGAAGGGGGAGTAACTCTTTTTTTATTTTTATAGATCTTGAATGTTTATTCGGTTTATTTGCTTTGTATATGAAGGTTTTGCTTTTTATTATATGAAAATCAGCTTTAAAGAAACGAATATACTTCTCTAGCATAAGGCATGATAATTCAAGAATATCGTCATTGAACTCTTTAAAAGTTCCTGGATTTTCTATAATAAATTCAATTTTTTCAGTACTTATTTTTTCCAATTTGAAATCAAAACTTGGCTCTAGAATACAGAAAGCATTTTTAATCAGTTCTAGCCCTTCTATCAGGCTGGGCGCAGAGAGCAAAGTGAAACCAAATCCACCTAAATCAGATATGTTTAGGTTTTCTTCTAACACGTTAGCAAGCTTTTCATCCGGAGCTAAATATCGTTTTATTAGCACAAGAGATTTAATGAGAGTTTCAATTGTTATTTGGTTATGTTCATTTTTAAGGTCGTTATAACTAAAATTACAAGTGCGATATAACTCGTCAAGGTTTAAATTATTTTTCAAATAAAAGTTATGTGCCATGTTTAGCGCATAAGTTGATATTAAGTTGAAGGATAAATGTTTCAAATCTTATCTCATCGAAAATATGTTTTTATAGCTCGTCGTCTTATTATTTATATAGCTTTCTATTTTGAAAGTAAAATAAAATATTTATTAGATATATTTACTTCTGTAAAAGTTTAAGTGTAAAAAATGAGACCGCTTTCTTTAAAAAGTGAGACTGATTCGTTTTGTCCTTTTTCTTATGTTTGTTGTCTTTATTCTTTGTTGTCTTAAAGGCTTTTCTGAATGGATACTTTGACTTGCAAGTTGGCGCTAGGTAAATCTGCTCACACAAATAACAAAAATTAAGTGAGCCCCTAGAGCTTTGCATAACGATGAACATTATAGATGGATGATAATAATGAAAAAAATAGCAGTGTTAACGTCTGCAGCTTTGGCTTCGCAAGTGGGTTTTGCCAGCAATTTGTTGGATGAATATTTTAATACGCCTGAAAATGGTGGAACCATTACTTACTTTGAAAGCCAGAGCTTTGGCAAATCAAGTAAGGGTAGCGATTTTGATATGTGTGATAGCTACATGAATAAGAGAATATCAGGGGATAAGATTACTTCGATTACGGCATATAGCGGAGATGAGCGAATCAAAGGGCATAAGATTCAGTACTTATATGCCGACGATGAACTAGTCGGCAAGACGGATGGCAGTGGTACAGAAAAACTTTTAGGCGGCACTGAATACATTCAGGGTTGGCGTATGTATAAGAAGAATGCCGACAATATTTCACGTATTAGATTATATGTTGAAGACATGCATGATGGTTCAACCCGTGAATTATATTTTGGCTCTAATAATGGCTGGGATAAATGGCAATCCTATGATCTAGCGATTGATACACGCTCAGTGGTTGGTTTTGCAGGGACAACGAGCGACAGTAAAATTTGGAGTATTTATCCATGTATTGGCGATAGGCTTGACCTTGAGGAAGTCGGAGTTGAAATACACTGGGATCGTATTACAGATTATTCTGGCACCAAAACCTACTTTGGGGAGCGTTTACTACAAAACTCATCAAGCCTGATACAAGGTGATACTGCAGAAGTTTGGTATGTTGATGGTAAAAGTCAAAGTGATACTTGGACAGAAACTTTAGGCGTTTCAGCAACCGCAGGTGTCAGTTTGACTGAAGGTTATAAGGTGGGTGTGCCTGGTACTGTAGAGCAAAGTGGTTCGATTACTTTTAGTTTCTCAGAAACTTTTAGTGCTTCTACCACAGTGGGAGAAAGTACGACCACAAATGAGCAAACCACAGAAAAAGAAGCTATGCCAGCTAATGTCCCTGCCTATGGTCTTATGCTTGCTAGAATGGAGGTGCAGAATAGTGAAGTTGATATTCCTTATACGACGACAGTACTAAACCCTCATAATAATGAAGAGTTTGAATTTGAAGGTGTAATATCAGGCTCTGATTATTCCAACGCGATAAAGCGCTGGGATGAGATTGGTAAAACTTATCCTGACAGATATGAAATTTATGAAAGCTATCAATGGGTGCTAGATCAATATGCACTAGAGAATGTCACTATTATTGATGACCCAGTCATTGAAGAGTAAAGACTAGTTCTCGTTTTAACAGGGCGTAGCGATTGCTGCGCCCTTATTTGTCTTTTTAGGTCTAGATAGCGTCCTCTTTTACCCTTTGGCTGACATCATTTTTTCGGTACTTTAACTTGTGTTAAATCCTTAAGGTGTGATTGGAGATATAAATGCTAAACATGAATATGAATAAACAAGGAGATGCAATAAATCAGTATTGCCCAAGATCAGGTAAAGATGTAGTTTCAAACTCTTATACACTTTACCGTGGGTATACCGTTGGTTTTTGTAACCCGGGCTGTCGTGATGATTTTCGAGACAACCTTAATGAAAGGCCTAAAGATAGGGCTTTTTTCGATAAGTTAATTGATAGTTTAATGTAATAAAGTCGAGTGCCTAAGTCGCTCATCAAGTAAGAGTGATTTATTAATTACATTATACTTAACCACACAAAGCGCCTTTTCATGGCGCTTTTTATTTTTACTCTCAAGCCTTTCTTTAATATGGCTAAGTTTTTCTAGCATGCTAGGGAAGTCGTAATTAGTCTAAAATGATATTAGTCAAATTGTGCTTTAGTTCAATATGGCAAGATAGGCGCCAAATCTATAAGTGATATTTATTGAAAAATAAAGTTTCGTCCCCATTTTATTAGGGCTACAAGATATAACGTAACTTTTGATATGAGCTGACACAAACGGCTGTATTTTATTTTCATGAAATCAACCATGTTTTTGATGGTGTTTAGATATCTAGCCAAGCATTTTGGCAGGAATCCCCATTAAGCGTTACATAATAAATAGAGAGAATCGAATGGCACTAAATAACATAGAAGACATTATTGCAGATATCAGAGATGGTAAGATGGTCATCTTGATGGATGACGAAGACAGGGAGAATGAAGGTGATATTATCGTTGCTGCCGAAAAAGTCACGCCTGAAATTATTAACTTTATGGCGAGCAAAGCCAGAGGTCTCATCTGTTTAACTCTGACACCAGAGCGCTGTGATTATTTAGGCTTACCTTCTATGGTGGCAGGGAATGGATCTAAGTTTAGTACGCCGTTTACTGTTTCCATTGAAGCGGCGGAAGGGGTAACAACAGGGATCAGTGCCGCTGATAGGGCTAAAACGGTTTTCTCTGCTGTTAATCCTATGGGTAAACCTGATGATATTGTTCAGCCTGGCCATATCTTTCCTCTAAGAGCGCAAGCGGCTGGCGTATTATTACGTGCCGGTCACACAGAAGCAGGCTGCGATTTAGCAAAGCTTGCAGGTCTACAACCAGCTAGCTGCATTGTTGAAATAATGAATGACGATGGCACTATGGCGAGAAGACCAGAGTTGGAAGAGTTTGCTAAGGAACATGATCTTAAAATTGGCACCATTGCTGATTTAATCAAATACCGTATGGCAAATGAGCATACCATTGAAAAGCTTAGCCAAGATACATTAGATACAGCCTACGGTGAATTTGACCTTCATTTATATAAAGACACAATTAACAATGAAACCCACATGGTTCTTACGCATGGGGATGTGGCTGCCAGTGAAACGCCTCTGGTGAGAGTTCAGTCTCAAGAAACCTTAAGGGATGTGCTAGGTGTGAACAGTCCAGGGTCTCATAGCTGGCCTATGCCAGAAGCATTAAAGACAATTGCTAATTCAGATGCAGGGGTTCTTGTACTGCTTAATGTCGGCGAAAAAGAAAGCGTGGTAGATTCAGTTGAAACCTTTTTGGGTCGCCAGAAGCCGCAACCAAACGCCAATATAGATAGTTCTGGCTCCTATGTGACAATAGGTACAGGTTCTCAGATTTTAAAAGACCTAGGTGTGAGCAAAATGCGACTACTGAGTAGTCCAATGAAATTTACCGGAATATCAGGCTTTGACTTAGAAGTCGTGGACTATCTCGAATACCAAAACTAATCGGTTTATTGGCGAGCATTAAGATTTTAAGTATTAACTAACAATATTAGTGACACAGATAAGTAAGGGAAAAAAATGAAAAAGATCGAAGGTAACTTTAAGCCACTAGATGCGAAATTTGTCATTGTAAATACAACTTGGAATGAGTTTGTTGTAGATAAGCTAGTTGATGGTGCTGTTCGTGGTCTAACAAGGCACGGAATTAGTGAAGATGACATTACCTTGGTAAGTTGCCCAGGTGCATTTGAAGTGCCTTTAGTCGTTAAAAAATTAGCTGAAAGTGGCAAGTATGATGCTGTTATTGCCCTAGGTGCGGTTATTCGTGGTTCAACCCCTCACTTTGATTATGTTGCGGGTGAAGCGGTAAGTGGCTTAGGTAAAATCTCCTTAGATACGAATGTGCCAATTTCTTTTGGTATTCTAACCGTAGATACTATAGAACAAGCGATTGAGCGTGCTGGTACAAAAGCAGGTAACAAAGGTGAAGAATCAGCACTATGTGCTTATGAAATGGTGAGCTTGCTTAAACAAATTTAATAATTAGTAGATGGCATAACTTTTAGAGCCAGGCCTTAAAGACCGTTCTATAAAATAAAAAAGCCTTGATTAGAGTGAATCTGATCAAGGCTTTTTTATGGGGAGTGTGGCCTTGCCTGAACTTAGTACTTGCTTGCGCGTCTTACAAAGCCTGGTGTTTCAGTAAAAAAGGCTTTGAATGCCTTACTAAATGCGGCTTCGGAGGAGTAGCCAGCATCTTCAGCAATCTGATACATGGAGTCATCGGTTGTTTCTAAACGTGTTTTTGCTTTTTGCATACGCCAGTTAAGAAGATAGGTTTTTGGCGCTTGGCCAACCAGTTTGGAAAACTTATCTGTAAAGGCACTGCGCGACATAGCGACTTTTTCTCCTAACTTTTCGATAGTCCAAAAAGCTGACTCTTCTGCGTGTATGAGGTTCAAAGTGGTGCCAATTTGTTGATCATTGAGTGCGGCGAGGTAATTATGCTTATTTGGTTGAGAGTTAAGAAAATAACGAATAATTTGAATAAACAGTACTTCAGTTAACCTATCCAGCATTAAACTTGAGCCAGGTGAAGGAGAGCGAGATTCTCTTGAAAGAGTTGCAACGAGTTCACTCATCCATCTTTGTTCGTTATTTTGTTCTGCTTTGATGTGTATGAAACAAGGTAGGTCTCGAATGAAGGGGTGCTTCATTTTCGTATCATAGCTGAATGATCCACACATTAAGGTGTTTTTGATAATTTCTTGGCTGGGCTCTGTTTGTGATTCAAAGGGGCTTTCGCCCGATAAAATTTTATCTAGAACAAAGCGACTCGGCATTTTTGGACTGTCTTGATGGTCACTGATCCAATGGGCGCCACCACTGGGAAAAGCGACAATATCTCCTTTATTTAAAATGATGGTATTTGAATTATTACTTATATTTAGTACACAGCTACCTTCAAGTACGACATGGAACATACCTTCACTGTCTTCATCCATCACAATTCCCCAAGGTGCATGAAAATCACTGCAAAAATAGGTTTGAGTATTTAAACGCAGGGTTTTAAGTACATCGGTTAATGCATCCAAAAGAATCTCCAAAACTGAGGTAAGCTGTTAAAGCCAAGATATCAGGACAAAATGACAATTAATTTGGCTATTTCATCATATTTTGAAGCAAATATATAAGGATAATTGCATGTATTGAAAATATGAATACTTTGGAGATTAGCTATGAGTAAATCAAACACAGTCCCAGGACTCGCTTTATATCATTATCATGCTTGCCCATTTTGCGCTTATACACGCCAAGCTCTTGATAAACTGAAATTGAATGTAGAACGCAGGGATATTCAAAAAAGTGCTCAACACAGAGGTGACTTAATTGCTGGTGGTGGTAGCAAGCAAGTACCTTGTTTAAGAATTGAGCGTGAAGATGGCCAAGTTAAGTGGCTGTATGAATCTCAAGATATAGTGAAGTTTCTAGTGCATTACTCTCAACAAACAGACTTAATTGCATAAGGGTATTGCAGATGAACTTTAAAGAAGTTGATGTAGCTATTATTGGCACAGGTACCGCTGGCATGTCTGCTTATCGAGCCGCTAAAGCTCATACGGATAGTATCGCTTTGATTGAAGCGGGTGAATATGGCACTACCTGTGCGCGTGTTGGTTGTATGCCAAGTAAATTATTAATTGCTGCTGCAGAAGCTGCGCATCATGCTCATCAGGCGGATATCTTTGGTATCGATGTTAGCGGTATTAAGGTTGATGGTGCCAAAGTACTTGAACGTGTCAGAAGTGAGAGAGATAGGTTTGTTGGTTTTGTAATTGAGTCTGTTGAAGGTTTTGATGCAAAACATAAGGTGAAAGGCTACGCAAGGTTTGTTGATGACAACACACTTTTAATTGATGATCACACTCAAATTAAAGCTAAGCGTATTGTCATTGTAACAGGCTCCAGACCTCACTTTGCGGATCTCTTTTATGAGGCTGGAGAAAGACTGCTGATTAATGATGATGTGTTTGAACTTGAGTCCTTACCGAAATCTCTTGCTGTGTTTGGACCAGGTGTTATTGGACTGGAATTAGGTCAGGCATTGAGTCGTTTAGGTGTTGAGGTAAAGGTATTTGGGCGTAGTGGTTCGTTAGCGGGTATCCAAGATCCAACGATCAAAGATTATGCTCAGGCGACATTTAACAAAGAGTTTGTATTGGACTTAGACACAGATCTTAAGCGTATTAGTAAGCTTGATGGTGGTGTTGAAGTTGAATATATCAATGAAAAAGGCCTAAGTGTTACAGAGCATTTTGAATACATTCTGGCAGCGACAGGTCGAAAAGCTAATTTGGATAACTTAAATTTATCCTTAACTAGCTTAGAATTAGATGGGCGTGGTACTCCAATTTTTGATGAGAAGACCTTGCAAACAAGTTGTGATCATATCTTTATTGCAGGAGATGCTAATGCTTTTTTACCGCTTTTGCATGAAGCTGCCGATGAAGGTAAGACGGCTGGTTCGAATGCTGGAAGCTATCCTGAGGTGAAGGCTGGTTTGAGGCGAGCTAGCATTGCTGTTGCTTTTACTGATCCACAAATCGCCAGTATGGGGTTAACACTTTCTCAAATTAAACAAGCTTATGGTGATAACTTTGCCGTGGGTGAGGTTAGTTTTGAAGGACAAGGTCGTAGTCGAGTCATGGCTAAAAACCAAGGGATGCTTAAAGTTTATGCCGACAAGCATTCTGGCGAGTTTTTAGGGGCTGAGATGTTTGGCCCTGCTGCTGAACACGTAGCACATTTGTTATCTTGGGCAATACAGCAAAAGTTGACGGTTGCTGAAATCTTAGATATGCCTTTTTACCACCCTGTTATTGAAGAAGGGGTGAGAACCGCATTCAGAGATTTGGCATCAAACCTTAATGTTTAAGTTTATATCGCCTTATTTTATATGCCCTTAGGATAAAAAAATGACAAAGAAGTTAACAAAAAATCTTGTTTTTAAAGCGATGAAAGTGGCAAGTGTTGTCGGTACGGTATTGCTGATAATTAACCAATATGACGCTTTATTTGGCGATGCGGAACTCAGACTTGCCTCAGCGTTATTGACGTATTGTGTTCCTTTTGTCGTATTTCTCTCTGGTAAGCTCTCTAAAGACTAAGTTGGGATTACTTAGTTTGTTTGCTATCATTGCTTGCTAACAATTGGCGAGCAATGATGGTGTCTTTAATTTGCTAATTTCCCTTCCCAAAAAATGCCTTAATTTGTTTAACCCTGTGCAGTTGCTTGCTTAATTAAATACTCACTTCGATTTTTCTCTTTTAGTTGTGTAATTAACTTGCCCATGTTTTGGCTTTTATCCTTGTTCATCACAAGTACAGCATCAGCTGTTTCTATCACAACTAGGTTCTCAACCCCTAGAGTAGCGACTAACCTAGATTCAGATTTAATTAAACACTGGCTAGAATCTTGGCTAATAACGTCTCCCATTAGGCTGTTCTTATCATCATCTTTTGATGATTGATCATATACAGCAGACCAATTACCTAAATCTTGCCAGTCACAATAAAAAGGAACGACTTTCGCCTTTTTAGTTTGCTCCATAACCGCATAGTCTATTGAGTTTGCAGGGCAGAGTTTAAAAGCATCTTCATTGATGCGGATAAAATCATCATCTTGTTTACGTTCGCCAAAGGCTAAATGACAAGCTTGGAAAATTTCAGTTTGATGATTTTTTAATTCATTAAGATAACTTTCTGCTTTAAAAGCAAACATCCCTGAATTCCAAAGGTAGCTTCCATTTTTTACATATTCTTGTGCCTTAGCCAAGTTTGGTTTTTCAATGAAAGCCATGACCTCATGATTTTTACCTGATTTGATGTAGCCATATCCTGTTTCTGGGTAATTTGGTTTAATCCCAAAAGTTACTAGCTTGTTATCTTGAGCTAATTTGTTTGCAGCTTTTATACTCTGATCGAAACTCTCTTCCCATTTGATATGATGATCGGCAGGTAACACTAATAAGGTGTTATTAGTGTTACTTTGTAATGACTCTAATGCGGCAAGGGCAATAGCGGGAGCTGTATTGCGTGCTACAGGTTCAAGTAAAATACGTGTATTTGCCAGATAAGCGTAGCTTTGTTTCAAGCTTTCAATTTGTTGGGCAATTACAAAGCGATGCAATTGATTGCAAACAATGATTGGAGAATTCAAATTAAGGTGCGCTATACGCACTAGAGTTTGTTGCAATAGGCTTAAATCATTTTCCGTTAATGTTAGGCAAGGTTTAGGGAAGGCTAAACGTGAAGAGGGCCAAAGGCGGCTGCCAAACCCACCGCATAGAATAACGGGTGTAATATTCATGAATTCTGACTCAAGTTGCTCGTTAAAAACGGATTAAGATGACTTAATCCGTATGTCGCGCATACTAACTGAGTTTTAGATATGAGGCTAATGCTTTAGTTGAGCTGAATTAATTTCAGAGTACTTAACTCAGCCTAGTTGTAAAAGATTATCCTTGAGAATTAAAGCCTTCTAATACGTTAACTGTGTTAATTCCAATTTCTTCGACGGCATATCCACCCTCCATTACAAATAAGGTGGGTAGGCCAAGTTCTGCTATGCGTCTCCCATAATCATAAAAGTCATCAGATTTGAGCTTAAAAGCGCTGATAGGATCATTCTCAAAAGTATCGACACCTAATGATACGACAAGGATCTCAGCATTAAATTGTTTGATTTGCTCAAAGCTTTTCTTAAGTGCATTTCCCCATGTTGTGTAATCACTGCCAGCAGCAAGAGGGTAATTAAAGCAATATCCTTCACCTTCGTTTTCGCCGGTTTCATTGGCATGGCCTAAAAAGTAAGGGAAAGCGAAATCAGGGTCACCATGAATGGAGAGCGTTTGAACGTCATTTCTGCGATAGAAAATTTGCTGAGTACCATTACCGTGGTGATAATCCACATCTAAAATGCTGACTCTGGCATATCCATTATCACGAAGGTGTTGGGCAGCAATTGCGGCATTATTTAAGAAACAGTAGCCTCCAAATTGATCGCGGGCGGCATGATGTCCTGGCGGGCGACAAAGTGCAAAGGCACTCTTTTCTCCTTGGATAATATGCTCGGCTGCTGTGAGGGCGACATCCTTGGCGGCATTAACCGCTTGCCATGTGCCTGCTGAGATCGCGGTTTCTGCTGCTAGAGCATAATAACCTAGTTGGGCTTCGATGTTAGTTGGAATGATTTTAGATGGCATGGAGCGGGAAGGCCAAATATTCGGGATCGCATCACAAGTATGGCCAGCGTCGAGCCACTTTTGCCAGACGTTTTGTAAAAAGTTGACGTAATCTTTGCTGTGTACCTTATGAACTGTATCAAGGTTAAAAGCGTGCTCGGAAATGGGCTTATCGAACCCTCTTTTATTAAGCTCTTTTAATATGTAATCGATGCGCTCTTTGCGCTCAAAAGGGGGGACTAATTCCCCGTTATGAATTTCGGCATTAACTTGTCTTAATGTGTGTTTATCAGAATAAATGGTTTTCATAGATAGCCTTTGAGTTTCTTATTTTTAGTTATTTCTGAATTGAGATAATAAGTTTAAAGCTAAAAAGTGTTAGATATTAGATGTATAATTTAACAAATCTTATAACTGATTTAGCATATTGATTAATGACGGTATGTGTTTTGCTAAGTAATGAGGTTGTTTAAGGATTAAAGAGTGGATGAATTAAACCGTAAGATGTTGGCCTTGTTGCAGTTAGATGGACGTATGTCAATTGCAGATCTTGCTAATGCGTTAAAGGTATCTAGGGCAACCGTAAAAACAAGGCTGGACCGTCTAGTCGCAGAAGGGGAAATTACAGGTTTTAGTGTGCAACTAAAATCGGCATTAAGTCCTCATGCGGTTCGGGCTGTGATGATGCTTGAAATAGAGGGTAAACCTTCAAATAGCCTTATTGTTAGGCTAAGAGCGATGCCTGAAGTTCTGGCTGTACATTCAACTAATGGGCGTTGGGACTTTATTGTAGAAATAGGGACAGAGAGTCTTGAAAGTTTTGATCATACAATTAAAGCCATTAGACTGTTAGATAGCGTCTCTTTAAGTGAAACCAGCATTAAGTTAACAACTCATAAGTCACATGATTAAATAGCATGTTATAAATAGCTTTGCTCGAACGACTGCTATCCATAACTTTTGGTCGCTAAGTGTGGCCTAATCTTAGTGTTCGGTATTGGCTTGGGGAAATACCCATCACCTTGTTAAATACCCGTGAGAAATAATAGGCATCTTCATAGCCTAGTTCCCAGCCTACTTCAGCAACTCCCTTGTCACTTACATCTAATAGGTGACAGGCTCTTTCAATCTTCATCTGGATAAAATCATTGATAGGTGTTCGGCCTGTTAGTGTTTTATAACGCTTGATAAAGTGAAATTTTGATAAATTGGCCGCGTTAGCTAGTGTTTCTACATCAAGTTGTTGGTGGATGTGTGTCAGCATCAAGCTTCTTATCAATTCTAGGTCCAAACTTTTATCAAATTGAGATTGCACTTGCTTATTGAGTAGGACGATATGGGTAATGATTTGACTTAATAAGCTACAACTATGGAGGAAGCTTTCAAAAAGTGAGTTATTGAGTCTTGTATCTAAAAGTGCCTCGAAATCAGTAATTAATCGCGAATGTAGACCTATGGATAATATGTTGCTCTGGGATTGAGTGATAATCTCATCAAGATAGTCTTTAGCGAGTATGCCATCACAGTGAACCCAGTAGATGCTCCAAGGTGACTTTTTCTTAGCGGTATACTCATGAGAAAGTGTTTTTGGTAGTATTAAAAAGTCCCCCGCACTGACTTTTATACTTTTCTTATTAAGTTTTAATAAACCTTCGCCCCCAACGCAATATATTAATAAATAATCATCGTGATCTAGCCTAGACATAGTGTGCCCTTGTGCTTTTTTGTAAAACCCCATGGCGACTGGGTGTAGGGATCTTCCAATAGGGTTCTCTTTAAGACTATTAATTACGGGTCTTGGCAATAAAAAACGAACACTATCATTGGGGATTGGCCAGTTTGATGTGTTGCTCATGTGTTGGCTCTCTAAAAAATAATGTACAAAGTTAACCTTTAGGTAAACTTATGATGTTTGTCGCAATATAGTCCATTAATAAAGCAACTTTATCAATCCTGAAATAGGAGTTTGCGTGGTAAAACATATTTCTATTGAAAAATAATAAATATGAGATTAAC
This sequence comes from Marinomonas sp. S3726, assembly GCF_000967665.1. Lineage (NCBI taxonomy): Bacteria > Pseudomonadati > Pseudomonadota > Gammaproteobacteria > Oceanospirillales > Oceanospirillaceae > Marinomonas > Marinomonas sp. S3726. The sequence goes on from NZ_JXYC01000012.1 coordinate 58,293, forward strand.
GTTAACGTAAAGGTAATGAATTTGCTTACAAAGCAAACTTTCTGATTAACGCAATCTCTAAACTCAAGGAGAAATGGTTATGACACATAAAGTTCCTATGCTAATTAATGGTGAAATGGTGCAAAGCACCTCTCAAAACTGGATTGAAGTGACGGATCCGGCTACTCAAGATGTCATTGCCAGTGTTCCTTGCGCAACTGAACACGAAGTTGAGCAGGCTGTTGCTAGTGCACAGTTAGCATTTGAAACATGGAAAGAAGTGCCTGTATCAGATCGTGCACGTCTTATGTTGCGATACCAAGCTTTGCTAAAAGATCATCACGATGAACTTGCTACCATATTAAGTAAAGAAACAGGTAAAACCTTTGAAGATGCGAAAGGTGATGTCTGGCGTGGTATTGAGGTTGTGGAGCAGGCTTGTAATATTGCAGCGCTAAGTATGGGTGAAACGGTTGAAAATGTTGCCCGTAAAATTGACTGCTACAGCTACACTCAGCCACTAGGTGTGTGTTTAGGTATTACCCCGTTTAACTTTCCTGCCATGATTCCGCTTTGGATGTTCCCTATGGCTATCGCTTGCGGCAATGCTTTTGTACTAAAACCTTCCGAGCAAGACCCATTAACGCCTATGCGATTGGCTGAGCTCTTTATTGAAGCAGGCGCACCTGAAGGTTTATTGCAAATCGTACACGGTACTAAAGATGTGGTGAATCAACTGTTAGTTCATCCTGAAGTGCATGCCATTTCGTTTGTTGGCTCTGTTTCTGTTGCTGAGCATATCTACAAAACGGGTACCGACCATATGAAACGTGTACAAGCCTTTGCTGGTGCTAAAAATCATATGGTGATTATGCCAGATGCACAAAAACAACAGGTTATTAATAACTTATTAGGTGCATCAGTCGGTGCAGGTGGTCAACGTTGTATGGCCATTTCTGTTGCAGTCTTTGTTGGTGAGTCTCGTCAGTGGGTGCCTGAACTAAAAGAAGCCTTATCTAAAGTTAGACCAGGTGCTTGGGATGATGAGGGTGCAGGATATGGTCCTTTGATTAATCCTGCTGCGAAAGAGCGTGTGTGTCGCCTTATCAGTGAAGGAATAGAAGCAGGTGCCGAGTGTCTATTGGATGGTCGTGACTATAAAGTCCCCGGATTCCCAAATGGTAACTGGGTTGGGCCGACACTTTTCACCAATGTTAGCCGTGATATGTCTATTTATCAGGAAGAAATTTTTGGTCCTGTGCTGTTAGTGATTGAAGCGGATACCTTAGAAGAGGCGATCCAAATTATTAATGAAAACCCATATGGCAATGGTACCTCTATCTTTACTGCTTCAGGCGCGGCTGCACGTAAATTCCAGCATGAGATTAAAGTTGGTCAAGTGGGTGTGAATGTGCCTGTACCTGTACCACTGCCTTTCTTCTCTTTCACCGGCTGGCGTAAGTCGTTTTACGGCGATCAGCATGCATATGGTAAACAAGCTGTACGTTTTTATACGGAAACTAAAACAATTACAGCGCGCTGGTTTGAAGATGATATTGCGCATGGTCCTAATATGACGATTCAACTTAAATAATAACAATCTGAGGTGACTATTTAGCCAGCGATTATCTGGTCAGCGACTCGATCACCTCATTAACAATTTAATAGTTTTAAAGGCTTAGCTTGATGAGATGGCTAAGCCTATTTTGGAGGCTTTAATGGATTTTGAATTAAACGAAGATCAGGTGGCGTTTTCGGATATGGCAACTGCATTTGCTCGCAGTGAGTTGGAGCCGAATGCAGCAAAGTGGGATGAAGAATCTTTTTTTCCAGTGGATGTAATTCGCAAAGCAGGTGAGATGGGTTTTGCCTCACTTTATACCCCAGAGTCTGCGGGTGGCCTAGGTTTAAGTCGTCTTGATTCAAGTATCATTTTTGAGCGCCTTTCTATGGGGTGTACCTCCACTACCGCTTATTTGACCATCCACAATATGGTGACTTGGATGGTGACCAGCTTTGCTAAGCCTAGTGTGCTTGAAAAATATGCAGAGTCTTTGATTAGTGCACAAGCCTTGGGTTCTTATTGTTTGACTGAACCAAATGCAGGATCCGATGCAGCTTCTTTAAAAACAACGGCTAAGAAAGAGGGCGATCACTATATCTTAAACGGCAGTAAGGTATTTATTTCAGGTGCCGGTAGTACAGATGTGTTGGTTGTAATGGCTCGAACGGGTGGTCCTGGTGCCCGTGGAGTGTCCGCTATTGTGGTTGATGCTCATAGTGACGGTATTAGCTATGGCCGAAAAGAAGACAAAATGGGGTGGAATAGTCAGCCAACACGCATGATCAGTTTTGATAATGTGAAAGTGCCAGTGGAAAACCTGTTAAGTGAAGAAGGTGAGGGTTTTGTGCTTGCCATGAAAGGGCTTGATGGGGGGCGAATTAATATTGCTTCTTGCTCTTTAGGAACGGCTCAGCAAGCTTTAAATCAAGCGCGTGATTATATGCAAGAAAGAAAGCAATTTGGCAAACAAATTGGTGATTTTCAGGGTTTGCAGTTCCGTTTAGCTGATATGGCGACTGAGCTTTTAGCTGCTAGGCAGTTAGTGCGCTTAGCTGCAAGTAAGCTGGACCTTGGCCATAAAGATGCGACCACTTATTGTGCTATGGCAAAACGTTTTGCTACCGATGTTGGCTTTAAGGTATGTGATGAAGCGCTACAGATTTTTGGTGGTTATGGTTATATCAAAGAATACCCAATGGAGCGCTATGTGCGTGATACAAGAGTTCACAGAATACTTGAGGGAACTAACGAGATTATGCGTGTCATTATTGGCCGTCGTTTATTGGCAGACACGGATTCTGAATTTTAATCTCATCATAAATTGAACATTCTTGTGTTCTGTATCGGCTCAATAGAGATTGATGTGATTTAGGACTGCAAGAGAAAGGAGTTAAACATGACACAGGTAAATACAGACTTAGTTTTGGTAGAGAAAAAGGGCCATATTGCCATTCTCACAATGAATAATTTACCCGCAAATACTTGGACGGCAGAAAGTCTAAAGGCGCTTAAGCTAATTGTTGAAGAGCTAAACCAAGATAAATCAATTTGGAGTTTGGTTTTAACGGGGGCTGGCGATAAGTTTTTTTCAGCGGGTGCGGATTTAAAGCTCTTTGCTGATGGGAATAAAGAAGTTGCTCGTGAAATGGCGCGTTTATTTGGTCTAGCTTTTGAAACCTTAAGTCAATTTAGAGGTGTCTCTATCGCTGCTATCAATGGCTATAGCATGGGGGGCGGCCTTGAAGTGGCACTTGCCTGTGATTTGCGTATCGCAGAAGAACAAGCTGTATTGGCTCTGCCAGAAGCAAAAGTTGGCTTGCTGCCTTGTGCTGGTGGTACTCAAAATCTGACTTGGTTGGTCGGTGAAGGTTGGGCAAAGCGTATGATTTTATGTGGTGAACAAGTTAAAGCTCAAAAAGCACTAGAAATAGGATTGGTCGAAGAGGTTGTTGAAAGAGGCGATGCTTTAGAGAAGGCGATTGCTTTAGCTGAGCAAGTCGGTCAGCAGAGCCCATCTTCTGTTGCTGCATGTAAATCTCTTATTCAAAACGCGCGAACAGCACCGCTACAACAAGGGCTAATTCTTGAAAGAGAGCTATTTGTTGATCTTTTTGATACGAAAGATCAGGCGGAAGGGGTGAATGCCTTTTTGGAAAAGCGAGCGGCTAATTGGCTAAACAAATAAAAAGCTAAGGAAATATTTATGGCAAGCGTAATCTTTCATGAGCACATTACAGTTTCAGGTGAAATTATTGGTGAAATTAGGTTAAACGCTGAAAAGAAACTTAATGCGTTAACGTTAAAAATGATCGACCTTATTTCGGCGAAATTAGATGCTTGGCAATCTAAAAAAAGCGTTGTCGCTATTATATTAGATAGTGAAGGGGAAAAGGCTTTTTGTGCTGGTGGCGATATTATCAAACTGCACGAAGCTATGATGCGAGACGAAATTAGTTCTTTTCCAACTGACTTTTTTACCCGTGAGTATCAGTTAGATTACCAAATTCATACCTACCCTAAGCCAATTATTTGTTGGGGCAGTGGTTTTGTTATGGGGGGCGGCATGGGGTTGTTTGCCGGTGCTAGCCATAGAGTTGTTACTCAAACAACTTACCTTGCTATGCCTGAAGTGAGTATTGGTCTTTATCCTGATGTTGGAGCGAGTTACTTCCTGAATAAGCTGCCAGGTAATATTGGTATGTTTTTAGGGTTAACAGCGGCAGGAATTAACGCAAAAGATGCGATGGCATTGGGAATGGCGGATTATGCTCTAGATGTCAGTCAAAGATCTCAGCTTTTGGAGCAACTTCTCGTTACTGATTGGCAAGCTAACCCTCATGAGGCAGTGAATAAACTTTTGTCTGGTTTGAGTGAAGAATCAAAAAGTGTATTTGAAGTATTGGCTAGCCCAATAATATCTCATCAAGGTTTGATTGAAGATTTAATATCTAATGACTCTCTAGATGACATGTTATCGGATCTTGCAGCCATTGAAACAGAAGAGAAGTGGTTGATTAAGGCTCAAAAAACGGTTGCTAATGGTAGCCCTATCTCTCTTGTCCTCATTAAAGCTCAGTTGGAGCGTAGTGTGGGCTTGTCTCTGAAAGAGGTTTTTCAGCAAGAGCTTGAAGTGTCTGTGCAATGTACAAGACATGAGGAGCTTGCTGAAGGTGTAAGAGCATTACTAATTGATAAGGATAAAGCACCAAAATGGCGTTATGACTCTGTGGCTGAGGTAGAAGATACTTATATTGCAGACTTATTAGGTTCTCCTTGGGATAAGGCTGATCATCCACTTAGGTATCTTTAGATTAGTAATACCTTATATAAGCACGCTGTTTGGCTTGTTTCTTTAAGCATTTAACAACAGAAAGTGGCAGATCAAATTACTAAAACAAGAATAATGATTTAAAGGATAAACGTCATGGCAAATATTGGATTTATAGGGCTTGGCAATATGGGCGGGCCAATGGCAGCTAATTTAGCAAAGGCTGGTCATCAGGTAAAAGCATTCGACTTATCAACAGAAGCGTTGGATAAAGCTGTGCAAGCTGGTTGTATGAAAGTAGACACGGCTTTAGATGCGATTCAAGAAGCAGAGTTTATTATTAGCATGCTACCTGCTGGTAAGCATGTTCATGGTTTGTATGTCTCTTGTGATACTCCCTTGTTTGATCATATCCCCTCAGGCGCTTTGGTTATTGATAGCTCGACCATTGAAGCTGATGTGGCAAGGACAATTGCTCATCTCGCTAAAGAGCGCGGTATTGAGTTTATTGATGCGCCTGTATCTGGTGGTGTAGGTGGTGCGCAAGCTGGCACATTGGCCTTTATGGTTGGTGGTGAACAGGCTCAATTTGATAAGGCTTTACCTGTACTAGAGTGTATGGGAAAGAATATTTTTCATGCGGGTGATCATGGTGCAGGTCAAATAGCAAAAGCCTGTAATAACATGATGTTAGCTATTCTTATGGCGGGTACCTGTGAGGCTCTGAATATGGGCATGAAGAATGGTTTAGATCCGAAGGTATTGTCTGACATTATGAAGCAAAGCTCAGGTAATAACTGGGCTCTACAAGTCTATAATCCTGTGCCTGGTGTAATGGAAAATGTTCCTTCATCTAATCAATACAAAGGTGGGTTTATGGTGGATTTGATGTTTAAAGATTTGGGTCTCGCTATGAATTTAAGTCAGCTAAGTTCATCTCCAACGCCTATGGGAAGTGCTGCTAGAGGCTTGTTTAACCTGCATAAAGAACAAGGTAATGGTGGTTTAGACTTTTCTAGTTTGATTAAGCTATATCAAGAAAAGTAAATTTCATAATTTAAAAATAATCATGATTTAAGCTTGAGTCTGTGCATAACTTGATTTTTATAAGCTAATTCAGTCTTGAGTGTTATATAAAGGGAAGATGTATGAAACTTGATCAAAAGGTGTTTGCAATAACTGGTGGTGCAAGAGGTTTAGGTGCTGGAATGGCGTCTCATTTAGTTGAGCTAGGTGCGCATGTTGCCATTATTGATCTTGATAATGCTGCTGTAGAGATGATGGCGAAAACGTTATTGGGGCAAGCGCATCAAGCAGATAAGAACCTCACTGTGAAAGGGTATGTTTGTGATATTTCAAGTGAAAGAGAGGTGGAAGATACTTTCTCACGAATAAAACAAGACTTTGGTCAATTAAATGGCTTAATCAATAATGCTGGTTTAATGCGTGATGGTATGTTGATTAAGGTGAAAGATGGAAAACTTACTGACAAGATGTCACTTAAGCAATGGCAGTCGGTTGTTGATGTGAATTTAACTGGATCTTTTTTATGCGGCAGAGAGGCTGCCGGTATTATGGCTGAGCAAGCAGATGCTGGCGTCATCATTAATATTTCATCTGTATCACGTGCTGGGAATGCTGGGCAGACTAATTATAGCGCGACTAAGTCGGGTGTTGCGACTATGGTGGTAAGTTGGGCGAAGGAGTTAGCTAGATACAATATTCGGGTAGCTGGTATTGCTCCTGGCATGATTGCAACGGATATGACAGCTCAAATGAAGCCAGAAGCGGTTGAGCGAATGCTTAAAGCTGTTCCACTAAGGCGCATGGGTGAAGTCGATGAAATCGCCCATACAATGCAATACATATTAGAAAATGATTATTTTACGGGCCGTGTCATTGAAATGGATGGCGGACTTCGCGTATAACTTAGGGTAATGACCCTTATTTATCAGGCAAAACAAATAGTTAAAGAAGTATATACCTCTAAAGCTATAGATTGCAGTTAGGGCCATAAGCCTTGGCTGATTATAAAAAGGCCAAAAGCCATAAATTAGACAGAGATGGGAATTTGCCAATGAAAATTTTGGTAGCAGTAAAGCGTGTTATTGATTACAACGTAAAAGTGCGAGTTAAAGCTGATCAATCTAATGTTGATCTTAATAATGTCAAAATGGCCTTAAATCCTTTTTGTGAGATTGCAGTTGAAGAGGCTGTTCGATTAAAAGAGCAGGGTGTGGCAACTGAAGTGGTTGTAGTGTCAATTGGGTCAAAATCTTGCCAAGAGCAACTCAGAAATGCGCTGGCACTAGGTTGTGATAGGGCAATTCAAGTTGAATCTGAGGACGGACCTGATTCACTCTCAGTAGCTCGTATTCTTGCTAAAGTTGCAGAATCAGAAGAACCAGGTTTGATATTGCTGGGTAAACAAGCAATTGATTCGGATAATAATCAAACGGGCCAAATGTTGGCTGCATTGCTTGATAGGCCTCAAGCCACTTTTGCATCTGAAATTAAAGTGGAAGACGGTAAAGCTTCCGTTACTCGTGAAATTGATGGTGGCTTGCAAACACTAAAACTTACCTTACCTGCTATTGTTACTACTGATCTTAGATTGAACGAACCTAGATTTGCATCTCTGCCAAATATTATGAAAGCTAAGCGCAAGCCTCTTGAGGTTAAAGCTGCTGATGAACTTGGTGTTAATGTGTCTTCAAATATTGCATTAGTTAGTGTCGAAGAACCTGCACAAAGACAAGCAGGTATTAAAGTTTCTTCAGTTGATGTATTAGTTGAAAAATTACGTAATGAAGCAAAGGTGATTGCATGAGTACCTTAGTATTAATTGAACATGATAATAGAACGCTTTCACCTGTAAGCTTGAATGTGTTAAGTGCGGCTAAACAAATTGGTAAACCTATTACTGCACTTGTGGCTGGTGCAGGTTGTGCAGATGTTGCAAATCAAGTCGCAAAAATCGCTGATGTTGATTTAGTTTTGTTAGCTGACAGCGTAGCATATGAACATCAACTTGCAGAAAATGTTAGTAAACTGCTCTTAGAGCAAATTGACCCTGATAATAAAGGTATTGACGCTGCAAGATTTAGTAATGTTCTTGCGGCATCTACGACAACTGGGAAAAATGTTCTACCAAGAGTAGCTGCGTTATTGGGCGTTAATCAACTATCGGATGTTATGTCTATTGAATCTGAAGGTCGCTTTAAACGTGCTATTTATGCAGGCAATGCCATAGCGACAGTTGAATCAAGTGATGCTGTTAAGGTTATGACAGTCCGTGGAACAGCGTTTGATGCTATCTCTGCAGAAGGTGGATCGGCTCAAATAGAGCAACTATCAAGTGTTCATTCATCAGGCGATATTGAATTTATTGAGGAGTCTTTAGCTGTATCAGAAAGACCTGAATTAACCGCTGCAACAACTGTGGTCTCTGGTGGACGTGGGCTTGCTAATGGTGAAAACTTCAACATGTTGTACAGCTTAGCGGATAAGCTAGGCGCTGCTGTCGGCGCTTCTCGTGCTGCGGTGGATGCTGGCTTTGTCCCTAATGATATGCAAGTAGGGCAAACGGGTAAAATGGTAGCGCCAGAGCTTTACATTGCGGTTGGCATTTCAGGAGCGATCCAGCACCTTGCGGGTATGAAAGATTCTAAAGTGATAGTTGCTATCAACAAAGACGAAGAAGCGCCAATCTTTCAAGTGGCTGATTATGGTTTAGTTGGTGATTTGTTTGAGGTAGTACCTGAGATTGAAAAACAAATTTAAAGCGATTGCATGCCACTAGCAAGGTCCCTTTGAAGCCTGTTCAACGATCTATTGAGCAGGCTTCAAAGTTTATAACGATTTAAAATTTCCATATATATTCCTTTTCACATATTCCTTTTTGTAAAATTCAGAGTTAGCAGTATAGATTTTGCTGGTTGATATAATTGTGTGTTAATTAAGTTAAGTGCGACATTTGTTAAATACTGTTATTAAAAAATATATATGACTGTTTTTTTTGGCTTTTTTCTGTAATCATTGTCAGCTGCAATACTGCACCTGATAATTTTATTGCAATTGTAAGTATTTAATATAAATGCATTAAACTAATAAGCGATAATTGCCCTTATGAAAACGAGTAGCAAAACATTAATTTCCCTTTTTATGCCTATCTTATTAGCTGGTTGCTCTGTACCTGGTTCATACCTTACTGTACAAGAAGGTGAAAAAGACCCAGCTCTAGAAACAAGTTCAACAGATATTATTAGTAAAATTAATCTATACCAGTTAACGGCCTCTGAAATTGATAACTTCAAAACACCTGAAGTAATCGCAAAGGTAAATCCACAGCTAGATAAAGAAATTACAGAGTATGAATATTTTGTAGGAAGTGGCGATATTCTTAATATTACCGTTTGGGATCACCCTGAGCTGACGATACCTGCCGGCTCATATCGAAGTGCAAGTGAATCAGGCAATTGGGTTCATGCAGATGGTCGTATTTTTTACCCTTATATTGGCTTTGTTGAAGTGGCAGGGAAAACAACCTCTCAAATTCGCTCTGACATGACTTCAAAGTTATCAAAGTTTATAGAGTCTCCTCAAGTTGATGTGAGTGTTGCTGCTTTCCAATCTAAAAAGGCTTATATGACAGGAGCCGTTAATACACCTGGACAACAGTTTATTTCTAATGTCCCCTTAACACTTCTTGATGCCATAAATCAAGCCGGTGGATTGGTTGGTGAGGCTGATTGGCGTAATGTTAGCCTTACAAGAAATGGAACTGAAGAAATTCTCTCTTTATTTAATTTGATGCAAAAAGGAGATTTAACTCAAAATAGATTGTTGCAAGCAGGAGATATTATTCACGTTCCAAGAGATGATAATCAAAAAGTGTTTGTTATGGGCGAAGTTAATGATCCAAAGTTATTGAAAATAGATAGAAGTGGTATGAGCTTAACTGAAGCTTTAAGTAATGTTGGTGGTATCAATCAAGTGGCTGCTGATGCAACAGGTGTTTTTGTGATACGTACAAGCTTAGATAACTCAAAAGTAGCTGATGTTTATCAGTTGGATGTTTCCAACTCTATAGCATTTATTTTAGGAACTGAATTTGAATTACAGCCGAAAGATATCGTGTATGTTACAGCCGCCCCAATTGTTCAATGGAATAGAATAATTGGTCAAATCCTTCCAAGTATTACTGGTTTTGACGAATTAAGTCAGGGCGTTGATACGATAAGAGGCTGGTAATTATGTTTAATGATATTTTAGTTGTTTGTGTAGGGAATATTTGTCGCTCGCCCACTGGTGAGTATTTGCTGAAATCCTTATTGCCAAACAAGAATATTTCATCAGCAGGAATCAGTGCTCTTGTTGGTAAAGGTGCGGATAAACTTGCAATTGATGTTGCGAATGCCAATGGAGTTGATTTGAGTAAGCATAAGGCTCAACAATTAACTAAGGAGCTTTGTAAAAAGTTTGATTTAATTTTAGTAATGGAGCCTGGGCATTTAAGCGCTGTTACTGAAATATCTCCTGAAAGTCGAGGAAAGGTTATTCTTCTGAGTAAGTGGGAGGATTTTGCAACTATTCCTGACCCTTATAGACAAAGTAAAGAGGCATTTGAGCATGCGTATAGTTTGATATACTCATCTTGCGTTTCTTGGGTTGAGAAATTAGGTTAAGTTTTTGATATTAGGTGAAAATGGATTATGAGTAATTTACCTCTTTTAGATAGCGCTAAGAGTTCAAATGAAGAGTTTGATGTATCTAAGTTATTTTCAATTTTAATGAATAATATTTGGTTGATTGTATTTGTTATAACTCTTTTCGGTGGACTAGGTGTTGCAAATGCAATTTTGCCGACACCTATATACAAAGCTGATGCTTTATTGCAAGTAGAGTCCAAAAATAGTGGGATGTCTGCTTTAGTTGGTGAAATGGGGGATATGTTTTCGAATGAATCGACTTCAACAACAGAAATAGAAATAATTAAATCGCGTATGATTTTAGGTAAAACTGTTGATAAATATAATTTGACTATTGTCGCTACACCTATTTACTTTCCATATTTTGGTAAGGGCCTTTCTAGGCTGACTGATGATAAAAAAGATATTTCAGTTTCTTTGTTTAAACTAGGTAACAATAAAAACACAGCTTATAAGATTACTTTGATTGACAATTTGACTGGGGAATACCAATTTGAAGATATTGAATCAGGTGAACTTATTTTTAAAGGGAAAGTTGGTGAAATAGTGAATGCTAAAGGATTTTCTATTTTAGTTAGCTCGTTACAGGGAGTTGAGGGAGATGAGTATACTGTAGGTCATAGGTCTCGATTTGATACAATTCAGTGGTTAAAGGGGAGTTTATCCGTAAGTGAAAGAGGAGCTCAATCGGGTATCTTATCGCTTTCTTTTATAGGAGAGGATAAAGAATTAATTCAGAAGATTTTAAATGACGTGAGTCAGAACTACTTCCTACAAAACGTGCAAAGGAACTCTGCTGAGGCTCAGAAAAGTTTGGATTTTTTACATGGACATTTGCCTAATATTAAATCTGAATTAATGTCATCTGAAGATATTTTGAATAAATTTATGCAAGAAAACGAATCTATTGATTTAAGCATGGAGGCTCAGTCAACTTTAAACTTAATAGTCGACCTAGAAGGAAAGCTTAATGAGCTAGTATTGCAAGAAAGTGAAATATCTAATCGGTTCACCAAAGATCATCCTACATATCAAGCTTTATTAGATAAAAGAAAGGTTCTTGAGTCCGAACAAAAGAAAATTAATAATCAAGTTAAGAAATTACCAAGAGCTCAAAGAGATGTTTTGAGAATGAAAAGGGATGTAGAAGTAAATCAACAAATTTATATACAACTTCTTAATAAATCCCAAGAGCTCAATATTCTTAAAGCTGGGACTGTTGGTAATGTCCGCATTTTAGATGATGCAAAAGTTTACTCTTCGCCTATAAAGCCCAGAAAAACACTAATTGTTTTTCTGACTACAATGGTGGGAGTAGCAGTGGCTCTAATGATAGTGTTTCTTAAAGAAATTATGCACAAAGGTATTGAAAGTCCTGATGAAATTGAAGAAATAGGTTTGTCTGTTTATGCTAGTATACCAATGTCAAATTTTCAGACAGGGATGGATATTAAGAGTAAACGCAAAAATGGCAAAAACCATAAAAGATGCTCAAACCTAAGCCTGAGTGAAACATTGTTGGCAGTAGCGAATCCCGCAGATTTATCGATAGAGGCTCTTAGGGGATTAAGAACAAGTATGCACTTTGCAATGATGGAAGCAAAAAATAATATTGTAATGATTTCTGGGCCAGCGCCGGGTATTGGTAAGTCATTCGTTTCTGTAAATTTTGCTGCTGTTATGGCTAAAACTGGCCAAAAAGTATTAATTGTTGATGCTGATTTGAGAAAAGGGTATTTGCATCAGAAGTTTGGTTTACATTGGACAAATGGTTTATCAGATTTTCTTTCCGGTAAAGAAGATTTGTCAAGTATCATTAAGAAAACAGAAATAGATAGTTTAGATGTTATCACTAGAGGGCAAGTTCCACCTAATCCTTCTGAGCTTCTGATGAATGACAGATTCTCAAATTTTATTGATCAAGTATCAAATCAATATGACTTAATACTGATAGATACACCGCCAGTACTTGCTGTAACAGATCCTAGTATTGTTGGTGCATTTGCAGGAACCACATTGATGGTTGGTAGATTTGGTGTAAATACTTCGAAAGAAGTTGAAGTTGCGAGACATAGATTTTTGATGGCAGGAGTTGAAGTTAAAGGCTTCATCTTAAATGCTGTTGAGAAAAAAGCCAGCATTTCAAGTGGGTACGGCTATTACAATTATAATTATGAAAGTGATACATAATTTAAATGTATTAATTCAGACCTGATCTGACAGTTACCCACTTTTTTCGAGGTGCCTGTCAGATTATATCTGGGTTAGATTTTTTCAGCCCAGATAGATTTTTCATCCTCTAATGATTATATTGGCGTTCTGTCACAACACACTTTTCCTTGATGAGCTCGATGATTATTATAGTAGTACATTCATTCGACTAGATCTTTTTGTAAGTCTTCCATCGTGACATACAGTTTCTTTCTGAATGTCACTTGGTAGAACTCATTTAATATCGTCTTGTGGAAGCGTTCGCAGATCCCGTTTGTTTAAGGTGACATCGCTTTAGTTTTTGTGTGATCGATATCATTGATCGCTAAGTAGAGCTGGTATTCATGCTAATCTACTCGTCCACAGTATTCTGTTCCTTCACTTGCTAAGATTCTCAGCATTGGTAGCTCATGAATTTCAAAAAATGGTAGAACTTTGTCGTTCAGCATATCTGCAGTGGTAATTGGTGTTTTTGTTGTATAGAGTTTAGTGGGGGCGATTTTGCTGTAGGTATCAACAAAAATATGCTGATAGATGCGGCCAACACCTTACAAGTCGCCACATAGAAGGTATCTTGAGAGCCCAGATAGCCTAGATGCATCGTTTCTATTTCACCACACGCTTCATCATTGTGCTTTTTTTAAAGTTCTCTAGATCATTGCGAAGCCAGATTGATAGAGTGCCGCTTGGTGAGATAAATACACCTATTTTATGCAGCTCATTGCTTGTTCTCACTTGTCCGTGAGCAGGGAGGTTAATCGTATATTTGAGAACAGTTTTTCTGTTTCGCTATCGATACGATTCTTCAAGTTTGGTGTTCTGCGATTTTGATTCATCAGTGTATCAATACTACCGGTTTCTACCAGCTCTTGATAATGATAGAAGGTGTCCCTTGAGACGCCAATGACTTTACAGGCTTTTGATACTTTACCGAGCTATTCTGCAAGATTAAGCAGAATAGCTTTGTGTTTGATGATTGGGTTGCTAGTATGAATCATTAGAGTTACCTCTTATTTTCTTTGATTAGTGATTAAGCTCTTTAATCAAAGTAGGCAACTCTTTTCCAATAGAGACGTTAGATCTATTAGGAGATAATACACTTAATAATTATTAAAGCTGATTCTTGGCTTTAAATGTTTGAATCAAAGCTTCAGGTTTTACTTTTTTGTTCTGGCTATTTAAAGCGTAAACAACTGTTTCGCCTTTAGGACCTGCTCCAATCTCAGTGAAGCGTAATGGAACTTCGCCAACAATGCGAGCAGTTGTCATTTCTTCTAAAGATGAGAATACATAGATTCTACCTTCTTCAGTGCGAGTCTCGCCATAAAAACCAGCTGAACCTTCAAGCTTGCCATCGTACATGTCGACAGAAGCAATACCTTGGGTTTTCTTTTTGTCTTCGTTAGTTAGGCCAAATACGATAGTTTCACCTCTAGGGCCTTCACCAATACGTACTTTTCTATAGGCTGTCTCACCAACTTGTAGGAAGGTTTGGTAAGTAGCAAAATCATCGAAGAAATAGATGCGACCTTCGTGATCAACTTGGTATAAATCTTCGTTATTTTGAGAAACAACTGCTTCAGTTTGAGTGTTTGTAGCGAGTGTATTATCGACAGAGCTTGTGCCGCAAGCCGTTAAAATTAAGCTAGTACCAAGTACACATGAAAGGTTAATAAGAGTTCGTTTCATTTTTGTCTTCCTAGTTAAATAATGACAAAGATATTACGAAGTTCTTATTAAGTTTTTGTGTCAAAGAGGTGACACTTTTATGGCATTAACTTTTCATTCGAGCCAGAGCGCGCCAGCCTTGTATATTTAGCGTTTCTTTATTTGAAATCACTTCCTGAATTCAAGTTCGATACTTTTTATTTCAATTGACTGAATAAATTTACAAGTTTTTTAGCGTTTCTTTCTAGGAGAATTGTTGCCTAGTTTTGATTTTTAGGCTCATTAAATGATCTTTTTGAAATAGCTTTGTCAATTTATGGCTGGTGCATGGGGTTTTATATTAGAGTTTTCTTTCAAAAATCGAAGGAGAATGGCTAATGCTCAAATTACAACATGGACTGTTAGCCTTAACGTTAGTCAGTTCACATCTTGTTAATGCTGAAAGCTGTCCAGATTATGAAGTGTTGGATGCACTTCCCAACTTTACTTATCCTGCCGAACGTTCTTTTGACCATACTGCGAGTACTTTGTTATCAGGTTTTTATAGTCCTTACCATATTATTCATGACCAAGTAATCAAGGCTGATGAGCCAGTGACAATAGTGGGTAAATTTGATTATAGTCGTGTTTTTCACAAAGACTTAGAGGATGAAAAAGTTCATGCTTATATCTATGGTAGTGGCATGAATCAGTGGCAGTATCTAGGTGCTTACACGACAGACACGGATGGTAAGGTTTTTGTTCCAATACAAAAGCCTGAGGGGGAATATCAAATTCGCATGGTTGTGGAAGGGGATTTATCGAGTGTTGATGGTTACCTTTCAGTCGTTACTGATAATCGTAAAGCAGTCTTGTTTGATATTGATGGAACTTTGACACTTAATGATTTTGAATCTGTAGGTGATTACCTAGGTGTTGATAAAGCTGATGCCCATTACTATGCGAAAGAAACTGTCTTAGCTTACAAAGACAAAGGCTATCAGATTATTTATTTAACAGGTAGACCATATTGGGTCGGTAAAGATAGTCGCGAATGGTTCGATTATATGGCGCTACCTCAAGGTCATTTACATACCAACCCTTATGGTGATGGACCAATACCTGGCAATACACAAGCTTATAAAACTGAATATTTAAATCAGTTAATGAATAATTTCTCTATTGAAATTGTTAGAGCTTACGGTAATGCAACGACTGATATAGCCGCTTATGCTGATGCTGGTATATCACTTGATGAAATCTATATTATTGGTGAGAACGCAGGTATGGATGGTACTCAAGCTGTATATGGCGATTACGCTTATCACTATGCTGATAAGGTTAGCGAATTTTCTAGGTTAAATTGTGACTAATGACTAATGACTAATGACTAATGACTAATGACTAATGACTAAGGCAAATAGGGAGTGAAAATTTATCCCCTTACCACTTTTACCTTATAAGGGGATAAAACTTAATCTGGTTTTGATTAGGCAACGTTCTGTTGATGATTCTTTCCTACAAGGTTTAAGCGGGTGTCAATTAAATCAAGTGCTTGCTTAAGATCTGCTATCAAATCATCTTCATGCTCTAGACCTACTGATATACGAATTAAGCCATCACTGATACCCGCATCTAAACGTTCTTCTTGAGTATAAGGAGAATGAGTCATAGAGGCAGGGTGTTGAATTAAAGACTCAGCATCGCCCAAGCTTACCGCAATAGAAAAGAGTTTCATGCTATTAATGAATTCAGCGCCACCTGCTAAGTCTGTATCAAGCTCAAATGCAATGACACCGCCAGCCGCTTTCATTTGTTTTCCAATGAATGTATTTCCTGAGTGGCTTTTAAGGCCTGGATAATGGACTTTAGTGACGTGTTTATTTTCTTCTAAAAACTCAGCAACACTTTGCGCATTGCGACAGTGACGCTCCATACGAATGGGTAGGGTTTTAATTCCTCTTAATATTAACCATGCATCGTGAGGGCTCATGGTTGCGCCGATATCTTTCAGTACAGTCATTTTGATGTGATTAATCATCTCACTTGTGCCACAAATAATACCGGCAACCACATCTCCGTGGCCATTCAAGTACTTGGTAGCGCTATGGACAACGATATCAATCCCAAATTCTCCAGGTTGTTGCAAAATAGGTGTGAGGAAAGTGTTATCAACGACTGAGATGAGGTCGTGCTGTTTAGCTATGTTTGAGATGGCGTCTAAATCTAATACCACCATATTGGGGTTTATAGGCGTTTCTAAAAAAACCAACTTGGTATTTGCTTTAATTGCCTGACGGAACGCATCCATATCAGTCATATCGACAAAAGTAACTTCAATGCCAAAACGAGTCAGCATATGGCTGATGAGTGCGTAAGAGCAACCATAAATCGCTTTAGAAGCAATCATGTGATCGCCTGCTTGCAAATAGCTTAGTAAGGCACCAGAAACAGCACCCATACCTGTTGCAGTAGCTGCTGCATCTTCCATGCCTTCCATTGCAGCTACACGCATTTCTAATTGACGTGTTGTCGGGTTACCAAGACGACTATAGATAAAGCCTTCCTCTTCTCCGGCAAAGCGGTCAGCACCTTGTTGTGCGTTCTCGAAAATGAAAGTAGATGTCTGATACAAAGGCGTGGCTAATGAACCAAATTGCTCATCATTTATGCGTCCTGCATGAATTGCTTTGGTTTCTATATTATTACTCTTCGCCATGATAATAGTCCTTAAGGTTACTGTTAACCTGTTATCTCTGATGATTTTTGTTTTATTTATATCTCCTTATTAGATAGCAACTCTCTTGCCAATGTATATAAATTTATATTAATCAATGGTTTAGAGATTGCTTTGGTTTTTAATGTATTATTTTTGTCATAAAAAAGTGACACTTGAAAGTTTAGACTAATTAGAATTTTGTTTTTTAATCGTAAGGGTTTATTTTATAAAGAATTTATACGGAAAAGTGGGCGAAAGGGAAGAATTAAGCTGGTTAAAGTGCATTTTAATTGTAATATTAATATTACGCTGTCATATTTAAATGACATTTGGTGTTGGAATGCGGTGAGTTTAATGCGTTTAGAAATTAGATCGAATGATAGAATAGGTATTAGCCAAGAAATATTGCATATTTTCTCTAAGTACGCGTGGGATATTCGAGCAATAGAGGTAACGGCTGGCTTTACTTATGTTCATGTGAATGAAAGCTATCAAGACTCTTCCCTTATCATTGAGCAAGTGCACTTAATTGATGGTGTCACGTCATGCGACGAAATAGAGCTTATGCCTCAGGAGAGGCGAGAAAACCACTTAAGGACCTTACTCAACCGTATCCCAACCCCAATATTTGACCTCGATGAAGCGGGTAATATTTTAGCCTTGAATCAAGCCGCGATCCATTTAATTGATTTACCAGATACTAAACTGGAAGGCCTCTCAATCAGTGAGTTTATCGATCAAGACTTTTATGGATTACTGCAAGGTAAAGGAAGGGAGCAAAGTATTGTCTTCAAGCAAGATGCCCATATTGCAGAGGTAAGTCCTGTTTTGGTAGAAGGCCAAGTGCGTGGTGCACTCTTGATGCTAAGAGACATGAATAGCCTAGGGCGGCAAATGTCGCTTATGCAGGCACAAAAGGAGCATGGGTTAGAACAAATAATTGGTCAGTCTGAAACGATTAAACTTTTGAAGCAACAAACTAGACGCTTTGCACAGCTTCATTTGCCCGTTTTAATTCAAGGCGAAACAGGGACTGGTAAAGAGTTAATCGCTAGAGGACTACACCAAGAAAGTGAACAGAAAGATGCCGCATTTCTCGCATTAAATTGCGCGGCTTTGCCAGAGCACTTATTAGAAAGTGAATTATTTGGTTATGCATCAGGCGCTTTTACAGGTGCGCAAAAAGGTGGCAAACCCGGTTTATTAGAACTTGCGGATGGTGGCACCTTATTCTTAGATGAAATTGCTGAAATGTCGGTTTATCTTCAGGCTAAGCTATTACGTTTTTTGCAAGATTATCGCTTTCGGCGTGTGGGCGGGAATCGCGAAATCAAAGTAAATGTGAGAATTATAAGTGCCACTCATCAAAACCTACCCCAGAAAATCGAAGAAGGTCGTTTTCGAGCAGATCTCTATTATCGCTTAAATGTTTTGAATCTTGTTCTACCTGCGCTCAGGCACAGAGGAAATGATATTGCTTTACTGGCTAAGCACTTTATTCAAAGTGCAGCAATTCAAGTTAATATGCCTGCACCTTTGATTGATGAAGCATCAATTGCTGAATTACATGCCTACACATGGCCAGGTAATATTCGACAACTACAAAATATATTGTTTCGCCTCGTTGCTCTTAACAAAGGAGAGTATCTTTCTTTAAAGGATATTAAGCAAAGCCTCGCTCAAGCTGCTGGAGAAATGAAAAGTGTCAAAAAAAGTCATTTGAGACTTGAGTATGATGGGGAGCCAATCATAGATAATAAGTTACAGGGACAAGGAATTAGAACACAAGATGATAAAACTTGGGCGAATGCTCAAGCTGAATTTGAGGTGGATTTATTATCACGTTTATACCCGCTTTATCCAAGCACACGTAAATTAGCAAAGCGTCTTGGTGTATCTCACAATAAGATTGCTATGAAGCTTAAAGAGCACGGTTTTACGTCTGATTAAATGTATTTAATCAGACGTTTCCTAGATCTATCACCATTTTGCATAATGATCTTCAACTAAGCCCATAGCATTTTGAATCTTTATGGTTTCCTTATTTAGTTTAATAGAGCCATTAAAGTATCCAAAAAACTGCCTGAAATTAGATGCAATTAGAATGAGATTCATCTTCTGAGCGCGTTTGCCTTGTTTCTCAAAGCTAAGTTCGAGCTTTGCATCATTTGATATAAGGTGCCATGTTTGAGACTCTTGGTAGCGATCAAAGCTGAAATCAACCATGTCAATTTTGTAGTATTCATCATCCAACCAGATAGCGTTTTCACTAAAGCCTGTTTCATTTACGCCGGAAGCCAAATTAAAACCCAGTCGTCGGCCATCTTCTAAATAGGTAGAGAGACTAGCCCAGTGCCAACTTGTCTCTCTACGCATAAATCCCGCACTCCAATCAATGCTTGCTAGAGCTCTTCTTGCTTCTAAAGGGTAACTTTTTGATTGCCAGTTTAATTGCCCATGAACAGGGCGAGCAGTCAATTTTTGAGTATAAACCCAACCGTTATAGCCTGCTTTAGAGCACAGATTAAGGGCTTTGTCTGAGTTTGTTTCATCAATGATAGCCTCTAAACTAAGGCCATTCTTTAATCTCAAGGTAATATATCTAGCTTGATGCTTTGCTTCAAACTGCAAAAAATTATCCGCTTTAGATATGCTTGAAAATCCTTTGTTGGGATGAGAAGACATTCTTGTTTTAAGGCTAAATGGCTGAATGAAATCAAACTCCTCAAAGGTTTGCTTCTCAATGTGGTAAAGGTATACGAAGCAGTTGCTGGCATATTGTAAATCAACAATAGCCATTCCCATGATAAAGTCATCGCACTTGATTGAAATGAATTGGAACTGATTGAACTTAAACTTTTTCCGCCAATGAGAAAGCGGTTTATCCATGGCATTTCTGAGGTCATAATCAAGATGGTTAATTTCTTTCGCTTTTGTGTAGCCGAATTCGATTTGTCCTTTACTGTTAACCAAATATGACATTGAAACGTCCCTGAATAATTATTAGTCATTGTTATAGTGTCTTTTACTAATATAAAAATCAATTATTCAGTACAATTGCTCAATTTATACATACCTGTAATAGCAAAGCTCATTTCAGATAAGCTTTGGATACATTATCTATATAGTTTGCTATAAAACGCTCATGTATAGCTGACTTCTGACTAAAATAAGTACTGTATCCTATATAGATACGTTTAATGGCAATTTACTTGAATGCAGTACTTTCTATTGCTAAGTTTTCAAATTGTTAATAGGCCAAATTAACAGGTAATATCCCCTCTAAGCCTTTAAAGCCTTGTAACCGCTCTTTAAGCCTCATACCAAAATCACTATTGTTGAGATGAGGTACGCGAGTTTTGTCCGTTTCATAGCTATTAAGCTTTACTTCATCAGCAAGATTAGGGTCTTTAAGGCTTGCCTGTTTGTCTCTTGCTTGAATAGAAAGCTCTCCAATTAAATCAATATCATGCTGCCAACTAAAGCGATTAACACCTCTGAAAGTAAAGTTTTCATCTAGATATCTATCGCTAAGCTGAATCAAATACTGCATTAAATAATGAGGTAACAAATGAATGTTTGCTTCATCTAGTATGAGTGTAAAAGGGGTGGCTGATAATTCGGCTAATTTGCTTTTATCGGTTGGAATGAAGGTCAAATCAACAAGGTATTGCAATTTTGCTTGAGCTTGATGAGTTACTTGTCTCTCTTCAAAGTTAACTAGCCTAAAGCAACCGTGATCATATTGAATTCTTGCAAGCGCGCTTTGAATTATTTGCTGATTCAGTCCAAGCGCATGCTTATCAGTCTTATTTGATAGGGCATGGCTTAATAAAGGAAGATCGTGATGATTATTAAATGGAGTACTGGTTTTATCCTGGTGAGATAGCCTAAAGAGCTCACGAATCTCATGCTCTCGGGCTTTCTTTAAACCTAAAAAGGCTGTCTGGATCACTTCAGAGCTGGGTAGCTGTGGCTCAATACGCCATTTACGGCCGTATACAATTTTGTAATGTTGCTGATCTTCTTGGTTTAAATAATTGTCATAGCCAATAATACCAACTTGTAGATAGAGGCCAGACTTATCTTCGCAAACAAAAATTGGGTATTCAGTATCAAACTGAATTTCTTGAATCAGTTTTTCAATCGAAGCAAGCGTATGTTGATATCGTAAATAGTGCTGCGGAATGCATTGAGTATTATTATCTAAACAAATGACAGGTGCATGCTTAATTGCAGACTCGCCTAAATGTAATGGAATGGCTTTGCTCATCATAAACTCTTCAAAGGCTCTTATAAGACAAAGAAATGGAGTTTAATCAAGTATACTAATGGGCGGAAGTTGCAAAAAATGCAACTGGTCGAAGTAAAAATGCACCAGCTGTTCACCTATTTATCTGTTCAAAAATAGTGTAAAGATAATAAAAACTTGAAATGGATTCTAACTTTAGGTTTATAAAAAATGAGGCGTAAATTTTGTCACCAAACCAATATACTTGCCCCTTATGTCATCAAACTAATGCTTGTGGCCTTAATCAAATGAGCAGCAAAGCGTGCTGGTGTGAATCATTGTCGCTACCTGAGAAAACGCCAGAATTAAATGAAAAATTAGAAGAGCTGCAAGGAAATAAGGCGAATTTCTCTGAGCTTGAACAGAGTCAATCTTGCATTTGCCAAGCTTGCCTAACGAAATTGAATCATTTGGCTAAAGGTTTAATTACTCGTTAATAT
This sequence comes from Marinomonas sp. S3726, assembly GCF_000967665.1. NCBI lineage: Bacteria > Pseudomonadati > Pseudomonadota > Gammaproteobacteria > Oceanospirillales > Oceanospirillaceae > Marinomonas > Marinomonas sp. S3726. Next base: position 80,123 of record NZ_JXYC01000012.1, read on the forward strand.
CATATTTTTTACTAAGGGTAATAACATCACTAATTGGCATGGGTTTATAAAAGTAAAAACCCTGAATAAGTTCTACTTTCAGCCTTTTTAAGTAGTTCAGCTGCTCTTCTTGCTCTACACCTTCTGCCACAATAGATAAGCCAAGTCTATGGGCTAACAATATGATGTGCTCAACAACATAGCCAGAGCGAATGTCATGGGGGATTTTTTTCACAAAGGTATAATCAAGCTTGACCACATTAACAGGTAAGTTCTGTAAGTAGGCTAAAGAAGAATATCCAGTGCCAAAATCATCAAGGGCGACATGAAAGCCCGCCGCTTGAAGTTGATTGCTTATGATAATGGCGCAATCTAAGTCTTCTAACATGCTACTTTCGGTAAGCTCAAATTCGATATACTTGCTATTAACCTGATTTTTTTGGCAAATTCCCAATAACTCTTTTACAAGAAAGTCACGATTAAACTGATAGGAAGATAGGTTAATAGAAATCCGAAAGCCTGGGCAATGATTAAAATGTTCGATTAATAGTGATGCTTCACCGATGATTCTACTGAACAGATAGTTTTCTAATTGAAGCATGAGGTCTTTAGAGGTTTCGACAATAGGTAAGAAATCTCCAGGCCTCAATAAGCCTCTTTGTGGATGCTGCCAGCGAATAAGGGCCTCAACGCCTTTGATTTCACCCGTTTGGCTGCAAAGTTTAGGTTGGTAATAGGCAATGAATTCTTTATTTTTTATACCTGCTGCAACCATGTTTAAGAGATTTTCTCTAGCTTCAATTGCTTCAACGATAGTGTTTGAGAAAAAAACTAACTTGTCAGTTTTTAAGCCTTTTGAGTGTTGTAGTGCTTGTTCAAAGCGGGTGGCGATAGCTGAATTATCTAAGATGAAATCAAGCTTGATACCACCAGAATGTAGTTTAATATTTTTCATTCTGTTGATGATTTGCTTCATCAAATTATCAATGTTTTGTTTAAATTCATCCTGACTATGGGCCGAAGTAATGAAGGCAAATTTGCCACCATATAAGCTATAGCACTGGCTTTGCTTATCACCATATTGGCTAATGATATCCGCCACATTTTTTATTAGATCGTCAGCGATTTTAAAGCCTTGGCTTTTATTAATTTTTTGCAGTTTGGCAATATCAATAATAGCCAGGTAGTGGTTGGTTTTATTACGGGTACGACATTCTTCGAAGAAAAGCATCATAGCAGACCGGTTTTTCATGCCGGTTAATGTGTCTTCAAATGCCTCTTTCTCAAGTTTTTGCATCGCAAAATCAAGCTTGCTTTTTAAAGTACGATTCCAAACATAGAGGAGAACTATCATCAGCAAAGCCAATATGGCGCCAATAATACTGTTTCTTATCCAAGACTTATCCTGATGGAATTCGTCGTATATGGACTTTCTTGAGAAAACAGCCTGACCATTGGTGACTTCATTAAAGGTATCAAACATAACGGCCCAACGATCTGGGCTGGTATAACCAAGAGGAATTTTTTTTGAATCGATTAGTTCTATTGTTTTTTGAGCTTCAAATTGTTGGTGTAATAAATCAAAGGGTTTAGGGTTGAGTGTTTCAAGCGACAAAATATGTCTAATAGTTTCATCTGGATGTTTGATGGCATAATTCCAACCTCGAATAACAGCACGGCGAATGGATGCTACACGATTAGGGTGATTATTCAGTTCAGATTGGGTTGTCGCTAAACTGTCACCATAAAAATCAATACCATAATCAAGTGGTGAGAGTATTTTAACCTTTTGTCCAAGAGCGGCTAACTGGTATGGCTCATTTGAAATATAACCGTAAATGGCAAAAACAGTACCATCAATGAGCTTGTTAACATCACCATCATAAGGGTGTTTGGAGTAGCTGGTGGAAGGGACACCATTTTTATTTAACATGGCATCAATTTGGCCTGCCAACGCCGCATCAGCCAGCATTAGCTTTTTACCTTTGAGTTCTTTTATATCTTGAACATTGTCTTCTAGACGAGTCATCAAGATTTCAGGAGCATGCTGAAAAATGGAGGTAACAATAATGACGGGCGAACCAAGAGCCAGTGAATTGATTGATTCGCTACCAAGTACAGCATATTGGCTAGAGTTATTAATAAGTTGGTGTAAGTGGTTTTTATGAGGGCCGCCTTCAATGAGCTGGACATCCAGTCCCTCATCTTCAAAATAACCTTGTTCTAAGGCGGCATAATAGCCTGCAAACTGAAACTTGTGATACCACTTGAGATGAATGCTAACCGTCTCTGCTAAGGAAAGAGAGGAATATAAAACAAGGACGAGCAAGGCCACTAAGTGTCTGGCTGATATTAGCATTGTATGATCTGCACTAATTTATTCATAAAATGCGCGTTACCATCAATCAACATATTTAACAAATCCATTAGCTATAATATTTAGATAAAAATGATTACTTCTATCTCTATAAGTATAACCTTTTTTCTCTGATTAAATTTATATTAACTTGGCCAATTGTAGTTTTTTGTGATTTATAAAACGAAATTTTACCAAGATTATTTCTAGCAGAAAATTCATGCTTTCATTTTAATGAAAAAGACACCTATTGTTACTAAGTGTATGAAATTAATAAGTAAGTCCTAATTTAGTTTGTAAGCAATTTGTGGCTGTAACTTGCTCTGATTAGCTTGGTTCTACTTAAAATATTAAGTTCAAGCCTTGGCTAAGTTTAGTCTAGATTAAAAATTAAATGCCTCTTCATTACTTTCGAAAACTTCCTAGTGCCCACTATTATTGGAGGAGGTGGGTAGAGAGATAGTCTTGCCATTGAAGGAGTGGTAATAGATGAGAGTGGAGAAAAGGTATTGATATAGACTTTATTTTGATAAGACCTCTCTTAGATAAAGTTTCAAGCTGAAACCTTCTCTGGCTCCAGCTTGATTTTAGTTGCTTAGTTAGATTTCTTATTTGCGATAAAGCTTTGATACACATAACCATAACTTGTATGTTCTGCTAGTACAGCACCAAGTTCTTGACCCTTAGGGCTTCTCCAGTCATCCATAATCTCCGCGAGTACAGAGGCCCAAGTAACTACTTTTACGCCAGCTTGTGTCATACGATGAATCGCAGCTTCACGGCTAACTTTATCCCAGGTACCAGATGCATCAACAACCGCGTAGACATCATAGCCTTGTGCAACGGCTGAAATGGCAGGAAACATAAGGCATACATCAGTCACTATGCCTGCCATGATGATTTTATTACGTCCAGTGTCTTTAATTGCCTTTCTAAATTCAGGTGATTTCCAAGCATTGATTTCACCTTGTCGGTTAATCACTTTTGCATCAGTGAGTACTTGGCTAATTTCTCCCATTACAGGTCCGTTAGGCCCTTGCGGATAGCTGGCGGTTACAATGCTTGGTAAGTCCAATACCTTAGCCATCTTAGTTAGGCCTAAAATGTTATTTTTTAGCTGGGCAGGGTTCATATCTCTTACTCCCACCATAAGTCCGGTTTGATGATCTATCATGGCTAGAACGGCATTATCTGGCGTTAATACTTCGCTGTATTTATTCGCATATGATTGGCTGGCTAAGCCTAATAATGCGACTGTGAAGAGAGTATTTTTAACAATAGATTTGAAAATTTTCATGAGTTAAACCTCGTTTTTGAATGTGAGGTCATATTAATTGTTGGTTTAAAAGTGATATATACCTATATTCGAGACTCTTTGTTGATTTATTGATAACAAAATTCTGTATTTGAAAAAATGTTCTTGAAACTAAATTGGATTAGATTATTTTATTTAAAAAGATATGACTTATTTAAAGTAGGAAAAATAATAATGAACTTTACCTTGAAGCAACTGCGTTACTTTGTAAAAGCGGGTGAATTTAATAGCGTAACCAGAGCAGCAGAAACCTTATTTGTTTCCCAGCCATCTATTTCTTCTGCCATTTTACACTTAGAAGATGTGACAGGTTTACAGCTTTTTGTTAGACATCATGCTCAAGGTCTTTCCTTAACGCCTGCAGGTAGGCAATTTATCCTTAAAGCGAAGCAGCTTTTAGCTGATGCCGAAGGGTTAGGGCATTATGCGAATACTCTCGGTGAAGATGTTGCTGGTACTCTGAGAATTGTTGGCTTTCCCACTTTTACCCCAATACTTTTACCTTCTTTAATGAAAAAGTTTGTGGAAACCTACCCTGATGCAAGTGTTCAATGTGATGAAAGCCATCACAAAGACATTATTGAAGACTTGATTGATGGCCGTTATGAACTTGCTTTAACCTATGATATGCAAATTCCCGCTGAGATCGAATTCGAGCCGATTGTAGAGTTTCCACCTTATGCTATCTTGTCTCAAGATCACCCATTGGCACAAAGAGAGACATTAAGCCTAAAAGAACTCGTTGAATATCCAATGGTGCTGTTGGATTGGCCTATGAGCCGAGATTATTTCTATTCGCTATTTTTAAGCCAAGACCTTGAACCTAATTTTGCCTATCGAGCACAGTCCTTGGGCATGGTACGAGGTTTAGTTGGTAATGGTTTTGGTTATTCCTTGTTTAATACGCCACTTGCAACAAACCTAGCCTTAGATGGCTCTCAACTGATTGCTATTCCTTTAACAGATAATTTACGACCACTGAGGTTAGGTGTAGCAAAGGTTGCTCAGTTTAGGCTGACACCTGTGGCAGATGCCTTTATTGAAATGTTAAAAGAAAGAGCGAGTGAGCTTACAGACTCAGTGTTTACCGATAAGCGTCTTTATAAAAACTTGAAATAATCTTGTTTAACTTTCCTGCATAAGTTTTTTTTATGCAGGAAAGTTAAATTAAATATTTTACATATGCATTGGGGCTTTTTAATCTGTTGTTATAGATATGTTCATTTACTGACTTCGAGGTAAATGCGCTTAACCCTCTATATCAATGGATTAAAAAATGACTGTCCTAAAAAAAATAATTAAATCGGTTTTACCTTGCGATACTTTGAACAAATCAGAGTTTGATAAGCTGGTACAGCTCTTTCATTCGCAAAAATTAAAGCAAGGAGAAATGTTCCAACATGACTTATTAAGCTCAGATGTTATTTTGCTTGTATCTGGGCAGTGTCAGCTGATATATCAGGACATTCAAAAGCATTTAGATTCCCCTTCACTTTGTAACCCCTTCATCGGCGATGATAGTGACACTGCATTACGTAATATTTGTGTTGTGAGTGAGTCAGCGTCATTTGTCAGTATTAAACGTCAGGCATTATCCACTTGGTTGGATATAAACCAAAATACAGCACTCTTAAGTCATGCCTTTCTAAAATTAGAAATGAATCGTTTGAATGCTCAGGTCTTAGATGTACAAACATTTCGTACCGAAAAAGATTTACTTGGGGTTCGACAGGTTGAAGAAAGTGCATTGTATGGCATTCAAACCCTACGTGCCCAAGAAAACTTTGCTATCACTGACATCAAGGTTAAGCATTTTCCTCAACTTGTTAGCGCGCTTGCTATGGTTAAAAAGGCGGCGGCTAATGCTAATCATAAGTTGGGACTACTTTCACAAGAGCATAAAAATGCTATTGGACTAGCGTGTGATGAAATCATAGGGGGTGAATGGCATGAGCATTTTGTCGTTGATGTGATTCAAGGAGGCGCGGGCACATCAACGAATATGAATGCTAATGAAGTGATTGCCAATAGAGCGTTAGAAATCATGGGGCATAAAAGAGGGGAGTATCAGTATTTACACCCGAATAATCATGTGAATCTTTCTCAATCCACCAATGACGCTTACCCCACTGCGATACGTTTAGCTATCTTGCTAAGTCATCAGGACTATGTGGATGCTTTATCAGATCTTTGCTATCAGATGAAACAGAAAGCTGTAGAGTTCTCTGATGTCATCAAGATGGGGCGCACTCAGCTGCAAGATGCTGTGCCTATTACGCTAGGTCAAGAGTTTGATGCTTGGTACTTCACCATGAAAGAAGACATCTCGGAAGTGAAAGATGTTATTGAATACTTTAGAGAGATTAACCTTGGTGCTACTGCCATAGGAACAGGGATAAACACTGACCCTGATTATTCCAGTTTGGCCATTGAAGAGCTATGTCGTATTTCAGGAAAAGAATTAGTCAGGGCAAGAAACCTCATTGAAGCAACGTCTGACATGGGCGCTTTTGTGACCTTTTCCAGCGTACTTAAGCGAAATGCTGTCAAGTTATCTAAAATCTGCAATGACCTTAGGCTCATGTCGAGTGGTCCAAGAGCTGGGCTACAAGAAATCAACTTGCCCGCTATGCAGCCAGGTAGCTCAATCATGCCAGGCAAGGTTAACCCTGTGATACCCGAAATGGTCAATCAAGTTGCATTTCAGATTATTGGGAACGACATCACGATTACAATGGCAAGTGAAGCAGGGCAATTACAGCTCAATGTTATGGAGCCTGTCATCGTCTTTAATGTTTTGCAGTCTTTACGATTACAGGTTCGCGCTGTATCAACCTTATCGCAAAAATGTATCAAGGGGATAACCGCAAATGTTGAGCATTGCTTAAACACGGTTAATCACAGTATTGGCATCATCACAGCGCTTAACCCATTCATAGGTTATGAGAATGCTACTCGAATTGCTAAACAAGCCTTAGATGAAAGTGCCAGTGTTAGAGATCTTATTTTGGCTGAAGGTCTGTTATCTGAGCAAGCTTTGGATGACGTGCTCAGTGTAGAGAATATGACAGCACCCCGAAAAATGCGTGTTAAAGAAGCAATGCAGTTAGTTTGATCCCATAAAATTAGACTAAAACTATTTAATAGAACCTATGTCGGGCAAGGTGTCCTGATTGGAGAAAAAGAATGAAAAACAAACAAGACTGGTTAGATCTACAGCAAAAGATTGAGCTTAAACATCAGGCTTTTATTAATGGACGTTTTGTTGATGCCAGTGATAAAGGTGTATATGAGACAATTAATCCAGCAAATGGTGAGCGACTAAATCAAACGGCTGCTTGTACCGAACTTGATGTAGATACTGCAGTAAAAGCGGCTAGGGAGTCATTTGATGATGGCGTTTGGGCAGATAAAGCGCCGGCAGAAAGAAAGGCTGTTTTAAAGAAGCTTGCCAGTTTGATTATGGAAAATCATGAAGAGTTAGCTTTGCTTGAGAGCCTAAATGTAGGCAAACCAGTGCAAGACGCTATGAATGTCGATATACCGGGTTCAGCTGCTTGCTTTGAATGGTACGCTGAAGCGATCGATAAACTCTATGGTGAAGTAGCGCCGACAGATAAAAACAATGTTGCCACGATTACACGTGAACCTGTTGGTGTGGTTGCTGCTGTTGTGCCATGGAACTTCCCGCTTGATATCGCAGCATGGAAGCTCGCACCAGCGTTAATTAGTGGTAACTCTGTGGTACTTAAACCTGCTGAGCAATCACCATTGACCGCATTAAAACTCGCTGAGCTTGCTCAACAGGCAGGTTTGCCAGATGGTGTTTTAAATGTCGTAACAGGCCACGGACACATAGTGGGTAAAGCCTTGGGTCTTCATCAAGATGTCGATTGCTTAGCTTTCACTGGCTCTACTCAAGTGGGTAAATTATTTATGGGCTATTCTGCTGCTTCCAATTTAAAGCAGGTTTGGCCAGAGACTGGCGGTAAAAGTCCAAACCTTATTTTTGCTGATTGTGATTTAGACGCTGCTGTAGAGCATGCAGCCTTTGGTATCTTCTTTAATCAGGGCGAGGTCTGCTCGGCAAATTCACGTATTCTTGTTCAATCTAGTATTAAGCAGGCTTTCTTAGACAAGTTTGTAGCAAAAGCAAAATCAATGAAGGTTGGTGATCCGCTTGATGCAGATACCCAAGTAGGTGCTTTAATTGACCAACAACATGCCAGCAATGTTAGAGCTTGTATTTCTCAAGCCCTTGAACAAGGAGCAAGCTTGGTAACAGGTGGTTTAGGTGATGAGAGTACTGCCGTAGTGGCGCCAACAATCTTTGATAATGTGAGCCCTGAAATGGCCATAGCGAGAGATGAAGTCTTCGGTCCTGTGGCTGCCATTATTGGGTTTGACTCAGAGGAAGAGGCTATCAAGATAGCGAATGACTCCATTTACGGATTGGCAGCTTCTGTTTGGACCCAAGATTTAAACCGAGCACATAAAGTATCTGCGAAACTAAAAGCAGGTACAGTCTCCGTGAATACAATGGATGCTCTAGACTTTTCGACACCATTTGGCGGTTACAAGCAGTCAGGGTTTGGTCGTGATTTGTCGCTTCATGCACTTGAAAAATTTACTCAGTTAAAAACCACTTGGATCAAGCTTGCTTAGGTTGTATTAGTAAAAAAGAAGCACAGAGTTTGATTCCCTCTGTGCTTTTTTTATTTAGAAACTATGAGTAATTTTTTATCAAGATGAATCAAGGCTGAGCTTTATAGCCTGATAGCTTGGCTTTCTTTTCTAATTTTATTCCCCCCCAATTTTTAGTCGTTTCACCTATGCGGTGACGCCTGTTTTGAGATTCATTTAATTTGGAGTTATTACATGCAAAACATTAATTTATGGCAGCTTGATGAGCTTGACTCAGCAAAAAGACAATCTCTATTAATGCGAACAGAGGCTGACTTAAGCCTTTATATAGATCAAGTTAGGCCCATTATTGAAAGGGTTAAGAAAGAGGGTGATTTGGCTCTCATTGAGTATACAAAAAAGTTTGATGGTGCCAGTTTAAGTCTAGAGACAATTCAAGTGACAGAACAAGAGTTTCTTGATGCCCAAGCTCAGGTCGATGAGGACACATTAGCCGCAATCAAATACGCCTCTAACAACATACGTCAATATCATGAGGCGCAAAAACCTCAAGAAATGGTGATGCAAGAAGTTCGAAGTGGTAGTTATGTTGGTGAAAAGTATTTGGCGATTCCTTCTGTCGCTTGTTACGTGCCAAGAGGTAAGGGGTCTTTTCCATCCGTACTCATGATGAATGCCATTCCGGCGGTTGTGGCTGGGGTTGAGCAAGTGGTTATTCTAACACCGCCTGGGCCTGACGGACGTGTTGATGCTGCAACTTTGGTCGCTGCAAAAGAAAATGGCATCAATCAGGTATATAAGTGCGGTGGTGCACAGGCGGTGGCAGCGGTAGCGTATGGTACGGATACATTACCAAAATGCAGCAAGATTGTCGGGCCGGGTAGTCCATGGATGATAGCAGCAAAGCAAGTGCTAGCCAGCCTGATTGACCCAGGTATTCCAGCGGGTCCATCGGAATCTATCGTGTTTGCAGATGATAGTGTTGATGGCGCACTGGCTGCTATGGATTTATTGATTGAGGCAGAACACGGGCCAGATTCCTCTGCCTATTTAGTGACAACCTCATCTAGAGTGGCGCAAGAAGCATTATCAGCTATTCCTCAGCATTGGTTAGCTATGAGTGAGCTTAGGGTTGAATACTCAAAGACAGTGCTAACAGGTCCTATGGGGGGCATAATTCTCGCTGACAATATTGAGCAGGCTTTTGATTTTATTAATGACTACGCACCTGAGCATTTACAAATTCTAAGTCAAGATGCATGGAAATACTTGGGCAAGATTCGTAATGCAGGTGAGGTTTTATTAGGTCAACACTCACCAAGCACTCTAGGTAACTTTGTTTTAGGCTGTAATGCTGTTTTACCCACTTCAGGGGCGGCTGCCACTGTATCGCCATTATCTGTGATGGATTTTATGAAGTTCATGTCCGTGGCGTATGTGACTCAATGTGGTTATCCAGAAATGGCAAAACATGCGCACGTCTTGGCTAGCTACGAAGGTTTTGATGCTCACGCAAATGCGGTATCTGATAAACGCAATAGCTTAATAAAGTAAAGAAGTAGAAGCGCTATCAAAGCGGTGCTAGTCACCGCTTTTTTGTGTTTATTAAATATAAAGATAGGTGTTTGGAGAGTGATAAGAATAACTGAAAAGCCTATTTTTCAGACACAAAAAAGGGTAGATGGGAGAACATCTACCCAAAATGAGCAACTTGGGAAGCTGCTCATAAGGCTGGTGGGTGTAATTCAGCCTGTAAACTTATAAGAAACCATCACGTTTTAGATCTTGGGTTGTGGCTTCAATACTTTCTCTTAAGGTACTGACTAGGAAATCAACATTCTCTTTTGTAAGCGTTAGTGGTGGTGACAATACGTTCATATGCGCCAATGGACGGACAATCAAACCGCGAGCCTGACAGTGGTCTGCAATTCGGTTACCCACAGCAGCATCAGGGTTGATTAACTCTTTGGTTTCTTTATTGGCAACATTCTCAATGCACATCATAAATTTACGACCGCGCACGTCCCCAACAATAGAAAGGTCACCTAGTGATTTAACTTGCTCTTCGAAATAAGCCCCCATATCCATCACGTGCTCGCAAAGTTGTTCACGCTCTATAATTTCAATATTTTTGATTGCAGCCGCACAGCTAACTGGGTGGCCAGAGTAGGTATAGCCATGGGTAAATAAGGCGCCGTCTTCTTGTGGCACACTGATGACATCGTAAATATCATCAGACATTATGGTGGCACCTAAAGGAAGGTAGCCAGAGGTTAAGCCTTTTGCGCAAGTAATGATGTCAGGCACTATCTCAAACTCATCATCAGATGCAAACATATGGCCTAAACGACCAAAGGCCGTAACCACTTCATCTGATACATAAAGAACGCCATATTTACGGCACACTTCTAAAGAGCGTTTGTGATAACCCTTAGGCGGTACGATAACACCACCAGCACCCATGATAGGTTCTGCAAAAAATGCAGCAACGTTATCTGGACCTAATTCAAGAATTTTATCTTCTAGCTCTTGAATCTTCTCATCGCAGAAGTCTTCGATACTTTGATCATTTGGACGACGATAAGGATTAGGGCATGAGATATGGTGTACAAGCTCTTCTTCAATATCAAAACCAATGTGGTCAAACTTGACGCCAGTAATTGACATGGCCATATAAGTACTACCATGGTAACCATCAATACGAGAGATGATTTTCTTCTTCGATTTTTTACCTAGCTGATTAAAGTAGAAGTGGATAATACGAACCGCGGTATCGTTGGCAACAGAGCCGCCACAACCGTAAAAGACATGATTCAAGTTACCAGGCGCAAGTTCTGCAAGTTTGGCAGAAAGCTGTGCCGCAGGAACTGTCGTGTGATGACCGAATGAAGAATAGTAAGGAATATTCATGATTTGATCAGCAATGGCTTGTGCCATTTCTTCGCGTGCATAACCTATGTTGACGCACCACAGTCCGCCAATACCATCTAGGTAGCGTTTACCTTCACCATCCACTACATGCACATTATCGCTGTCAGCGAGGATCATAGAGCCTTGCTCTTTGAAGGTTGAAAAGTCAGTCCAAGGGTGAACATAGTGATCTTTATCTTGTTGCCACACTTGCTTCATATTGATGTTTTTTGTATTGGACATTTTCGAGATTACTCCTCAATGAAAATTATTATTCTTTTTTCTGATCTCTCTAAGGTAGGCATTTGTTAGGTATAAATAAAATATTAAAAATTTTACTTAAATATTAAAAAAACCTATGCAAGGAATGACGGTAATTAAGAGTCTACAAAGCCCTGACTAACTATGTGCGCTTTAAAAGTATAGGAGATCTTGAAGGTGGAAGAAGTACATTGGTGAGAGCAAAGTGAGCGTATAAAAACAGAAAAACCCGTAAACATTATGTTTACGGGTTTAGTATTAAAGTTCACTTAATACTTAGGCGAAGCTATTTTTGCTTGAGAATTTCATCAATGTCTGTGGCTTTGAAAAGGGGTTTACCCATGACCAGTTTCACCCAAAGAACACCAATGATGGTCACAAGACCAAGTACCACACCCGCGGCACCAAATATTTGAGCACTTAACTCTGGTGCTGGTGAGGCATAATAAATGGCATAAAGCATTCCTAAAATACCAACAATCTGAGGGATAGGGTAAAAAGGTGTTTTATAAGGTCTGGCGATACTTGGATAACGTTTGCGTAATACAAGAACGTTGATATGGGTGATGATATAAGCCAACAACCAAGCAATCGCAGCTGAAATAAGAAGTAAACCGATAGACTCAGGCTGATTTCTTAACAGCAGCATAGGAATACCTGTAATTAAAGCGACAAAGACAATAGCGACCCAAGGGGTTTTCTTTTCCTTTGTTAATGTTTTGAATTGAGGGAATGCCTGACCATTTTTTGCCATACCATAAAGCATTCTTGGTATTGCCGCTAATGAGGTATTCACCGTGCTACAAGTTGCTGTAATAGCTGCAATGGCTAAAAACATTAAACCAACATCACCGAATACCGCTTGGGCAAAGTCATAGTGAGGCAGTGTTGAATTAGCTAAATCATCAGCTGGTATATAAAGCAAAGCACCAAGACAATATAGAGTGATAGTAATGAAAATAATGGTCACACCTATCATCATAGAGCGAGGTATATTTCTATTCGCATCTTTTGACTCTTCCACTAGCGGACAAACAAATTCTGCGCCGACAAAGCCCCAAATAGCTAATGCAGCTAGGGTAAGCACTTCTGCACCCAGTGGATTCCAGTTAGAGACCAAGTCTATGCTTTGATTGTGAGGTGCTGAGATTTCAGTTACAGCAGATAATCCAAGTACCAAGAGGACAACAACCATTACAAAGGCTAGTGTGGTTTGTAGCTTGGCGAAAACATCTAATCCCATTAAGTTTAAGAAGGTAAAGATGGCTAATAAACCAAAACCAACTGAGTATTGAGGGAAGATACCCGGATAAATTTTCTCAATGATGAAGTCGACCAATAAGAGTTCGGCAGATAGAGCGAACATGGCAACGACGACGTAACCAGAGAAAACCGCTAAAATAGCTGGGAAATGGCCAATAGCGGCTTCGGTATAAGTACTTAAGCTTCCTGCTCTTGGGATCATTAAGGATAGTTCTGAAAAAGACATGACATAGGTAATTGCAAGCAAGTAGGCAATGGCTAAAGGTATTATGAAACCTAAACCAGCAATGCCCGCGCCCTGTAGCATGAGTACCATCACGCCTTGAGACACAACTAAACCAATAGCGACCGCTAACAGCGAACCTAAACCTAATATTTTATTAAAGCCAGTTGGCTTTGATGTATCTGTTTTAGCCTGATTGGCATTACCATAGGTGGTGGGGTTTGACATCTTTCGCTCCAAAGAGAGTATTTATTGTTATTTGACTCGGCTATTAAAATTTAAAGCCTGTTGTTCACTTACTTGTTAACGAATTAGGCTCTTCTTACTATTTTTTGAATCCTTATCAAAGATGACATGTCATTGTTTAATCTTAGTGGATTAGCGCTAAAGAGTGCTTTGTATCAGTTTTTGCTGATAAATTAAGAGTACGTAGTCTTGCTTTATTATTAAAATATTAAAAATCACTTTGCTGCATAAATATTTTTTATCCAAATAACCTACTCTTTACCAGCCAATTTATTCGTTAAAATCTAATAGAAAGTTAAAAAGCCCCTAGGTTAGACATAAAAAAGCCAATAGAGGCGAGTCTATTGGCTTTAACTTTTTATGTGGCAGCTTATAAAAGCAATTGAGTCCAGACTTTATCAACTAACTTTTGTGCGACAGGAGAGCATGCCTGGGTAAATTTGACTCTTACTTCAGGAAATATCTCTGGCGAATTATCCGGTTTGTGTTTGGCGTTTCTTGCATTAATGATAAAGCCTGATGAGTGGCCATAATAATTGTATTGGGTTGTCGCATTGGCCTCTTGGCTAATCCAGTTAATAAAGGTTTTAGCATTTTCTGTGTTGCGTGAACCTTTAGGAACAACTAAAGCATCTAGCCAACCAATCAAACCCTCAAGTGGTTGAGCATAAATAATGGGGGCCTTGTTATCTTTTCTAGCTCGCATTGTATCTCCATCCCACCAAGAGTGCATGGCGACTTCTCCGCCAGCTAGACGAGAGCTGATATTGTCTGAGCTATAAACCGCTACGTAAGGCTTTTGCTTTTTAAGTAGCTGATAAACACGCTTCATTTCATTACTGTCTTCACTACAAAAATCGATTCCTAGATAAGCTTGTGCCGCTGGAATGATTTCATCAGGCGTACTAAAAGCAGCAATTTTTCCCTTCATACTTTCTTCTGGTTCAAAAAACTCTTTCCAAGAGTTGCCAGGACCTGAGTATTCATTGGTATTAAATGCAAAGCTTGCTGTGCCGTAAGCAAAGGCGATGGAGTACTCATCATTAGGGTCCCACCATTGGCCTTTCCATCTTGGATCAAGGTTTTTAAATGCAGCAAGTGATTTAGCGTTAATATTTTTAAGTAGATCTTCCTGAATCATAATTTTAACAAAGTGCTGGCTTGGCATAACCAAGTCATAATCACTTGAGCCGGATTTAAGTTTTGCTAACAAATCCTCATTAGAGGTGTAGCCATCTAAGGTGACTTGTATACCTGTCTCTTGCTCAAATTTTTCTATGAGACTTGGGTCAATGGACTCAGACCAAGTATAGATATTGAGCTTTTCAGCGGCGCTAACCGAGAACGAAAGGCTAAGGGCGGTAAGTCCTGCTAGGGTAGATTTTGCAAATTTCATAGTGCTTATCCTTTGTTATTGTTATCGAGGTTACTTATTGCGTTTAGATATCATCCAAGCTGGTGTTACCAGTAATAGGGAAACCAGCATGATGAGGGTGGAAATAGCATTTAATTCAGGTGAAACGCCTTGTTTTACCAGCGAGAAAATATAAACGGGTAGGGTTGTTGCGCCTCCACCTGACACTATGCTGCTGGTGATAAAATCATCCATTGAAATCACAAAACTAAGCATGGCGCCGGCAAAAATCCCGGGAAGAATTAAAGGTAAGGTAATGCGTTTAAAGGTAATCCAAGGGTTGGCATATAAATCTTGAGCTGCTTGCTCTAAATTGTTCGCCATACCTTGAAGGCGAGCGCGAATGGGTAAAAATGCAAAGGGAATGCAAAAACAAGCGTGAGCAAGGATTAACTTGGTTAATCCATCTTGTAAGCCAAGTTGAGAGAAAAGAATCAGTATGGCGACCGCAAAGACGATTTCTGGCAGCATTAAGGGTAAATTGATCACTGTCTCAGACAGTTTTACATGTTTAACCTCTTTACCACGCGATAGAACTAATGCGGCCGCGGTAGCAACACTGGTCGCAATAATAGTTGCTATGGTGGCAACGGTTAATGAGACCTGTACTGCATTCATTAAACCTTCATTTTGCAAAGCGCTGAGATACCATTTAAATGAAAATCCTTGCCATACAGAGACGATTTTATTGCTATTAAATGAGTAGGCGATTACGACCAAAATGGGTAAATATAAAAAGAGAAAGAAGGCGACACTGATTAGGCCAAAACCTGGATAGTGTTTCACATCTTTATTTTTTGCGGTGATAAAACGCATAAGTGCATTTTGATTATTTGAATGGCTCATACAGCACTCCCTTCAACAATAGGGCGAGAGCTTTTTCTGGCATTCCACATAAGAAAAAGCATGACTATGATAAGTAACACCACAGCAAGGCTGGCTCCAAATGACCAGTTTCTAGCAATGCTGAATTGGTTTTGAATCAAGTTTCCCATCATCATGGTTTTGCCGCCGCCGAGTAACATGGGCTCGAGCACCGTGCCTAAACATGGAACAAAAACAAGAATAAAACCTGCCACTATGCCGGGTTTGCATAAAGGCAAAATGATTTTAGTTAAGGTACTTAAACGAGTGGAGTAGAGGTCATTGGCTGCTTCTGTAAGGCGAGCATCAAGTTTTTCGATACTGGCGTAAATAGGCAAAATCATCAGTGGGATATAACTGTAAACCATGCCAACTAACATGGCGTTATTGTTATACAGAAGGCTATCCATACCTGAGGTGAGGCCTAAGAAAGTTAGGCTAGACTCTAAAACACCATCATTACTTAAAATCAAAACCCAAGCATAAACGCGAATCACCATGCTGACCCAAAACGGCAAGGTAATCAGGTAAAGCAGTAGGGCCTTGGTACTGCTTGATTGTCTTGATATGAAGTAGGCAACTGGAAAGCTGATTAATAGGCAAATAATTGCGGTGGCTGATGCTAAAAGTAAAGTGCGAGCAATAATAATCAGATATTGAAAGTTAAGGTTTAAATTATCATCCCAGTCATAGGTAAAGAGTATTTGCTGGTATGACTCTAAGGAAAAAATAGCTTCGTATCCGCCATAGGGATCTGAAGTCATCATGGAGACATAAAAAATGATGCCTAGAGGAATGATCATTAAAAAAAACATCACCAAATAGGCTGGCATTAGGCCAATTAGATTCCAAGACAATCTAAGGTTAAAAGGTTTGTTGATTGAGGCATTCTGCTTATGAGTGTTATTGATGATCTGGTTCATTGTGTTAATACCCTTACTGATGATTGTAAGAAGCCAATTTTGACCATTTCATTAATGCCGTAGCTTATGTTGTTGCTGATGTGATTTCGTTTAGATACTTTGAGGTTCTGCCCTTGTTCTGTGTGCACTGTATAATGGGTGTAACCACCCATATAAGTACGTTGGGTAATCCTGCCTTCTAGATTGATGTCTAGCCCATCACTGTTTATAGAAATTTTCTCGGGTCTTAAAGAAAGGGTGGCATGACAGGATTGGTTTTCAATTAAAGCGTTGAAACCCGCTTGTGAACTAGGATCTAGTTCAAGGTCAACACCTAATGGCGTTTTAACCTTTAGGGGGTGATCCTTTCCTTTGTTAATCACATCAACATTTAAAAAGTTGGTTTCGCCGATAAAATCTGCAACAAATTTATTCGCCGGGTTTTCATAGATCTCAGCTGGTGTGCTTAATTGTTGAATATCACCATTCGCTAAAATGCAGATACGGTCCGACATCGCCAGTGCTTCTTCTTGATCATGGGTAACAAAGATAAAAGTAATGCCGGTGTTACGCTGTAGTTGCTGTAATTCATCCCGCATTGCTTGGCGAAGTTTGAGATCCAATGCTGAAAGAGGCTCATCGAGTAACAGTACTTTCGGTTCTGGTGCCAAAGCTCGGGCAAGCGCAATACGTTGTTGCTGACCGCCGGATAACGCCGATGGCATGCGCTTGGCAAACTGCGTCATATGCACAAGGTTTAGCATCTCATCAACACGGGCTTGAATTCTGTCTTTACCCCAGCCGATCATTTCAAGGCCAAAGGCGATATTTTGCTCAAGGCTCATATGAGGGAATAAGGCATAGTTTTGAAATACAGTATTCACCCTGCGTTTATGTGCCGCTAAGGATTGTATATCTTCTGCGTGCAACTGGATCACGCCTGAATTGGGTGTTTCAAATCCAGCAATCATTCTAAGTAGCGTTGTTTTACCGCAACCGCTAGGGCCTAAAAGGGTAAAAAACTCATTATCTTTAATCTCCAGAGAAATATTGTTGAGGGCTTGATAAGAGCCATACGACTTTGAGATGTTATTTATTTTTATTGCAATGCTCATTGTGCGTCTCTTCTTTTAAATTTATGTACGTTCTTGCCCTTGGGCTAGTATTCGATGGCGGACTCTTTTAAGTGATTTATTAGTAAGTAAATGGTGTTGTGGTCGTTTTTTGGACTACGGTTGTTGTCTTAAGCTTTGTATGAGTTTCTGCAAAAATACGTCACACTGTGTGAGTTGTTCAGCTTCGATAAACTCATCGGGTTTATGGCCTTGGTCCATGCTGCCCGGCCCACAAACGACAGTGGGAATATTTAGTTCTTGGCTAAATAAACCGCCTTCTGTACCAAAGTTGATGTTGGCTTTTTCCTGAGATTGAGCGAGATTTCTGACGTAGCTAACGACATCTTCGGTTTCTGATGTACTTAATCCTGGATATTGGGTGATTAATTCAATTTGGATATCACAGACTTCACTAATCTCTCTCATTTCAGTGATGAGCTGATTAGCATAAGTTTTGAATTCTTCGAATAGCTGGAAAGGGTCTTCTTTGGCTATATTGCGCATTTCAAAGGTAAAATCACAAAAATTAGGAACGATATTGAGGGCTTGGCCACCCTGCACAACACCTGTATGTATCGTGCTATATGGAATGTCATAGTTGGAATCAAACGGGCCATCTAATTTTCTTTGGATAGCCGCTTGTTCTAACCAATGAATCAATCTAGTTGCATAGTTAATGGCGTTAACTCCCATTGGCGCCATGCCTGAATGGCATTCTTTACCGATAACTTTTACAGTCGCCGCTATTTTGCCTTTATGACTGGTGACAACCTGCATGGAGGTGGGCTCGCCAATAATGCAAATTGCAGGTTTTATTGTTTGCTCTTTGAGGTTTTCGATCAGCTTTCTGACCCCGACACAGCCAATTTCTTCATCATAAGAAAACGCGAGGTGAATAGGAGTGTGTAGTTCATTTGCTTGTATTTGTGGCACACTGGCCAGAACTGCTGCCACAAAGCCTTTCATATCACTGGTACCACGACCATAGTAACGATCGTTTAACTTGCTCAATTTATAAGGAGGTTGTGTCCAGTTTTGGCCAGTAACAGGTACTGTGTCTGTATGGCCGGATAGCATAACACCAGCTTTGTCTTGAGGGCCTAGGGTTGCATATAAATTGGCTTTGGTTTTTTCTTGGTTGTAAACCAAGCGACTTTCTACACTGTGCTCAGAAAGAAAAGATTGCACATAGTGCATGAGGGCAAGGTTAGATTCACTGCTGGTGGTATCAAAAGCAATTAGCTTGCTTAAAATCTGTGTGGTGAGGGTATCTGTCATCATCTTGCCTTTAAATTTGGTTGCAGTGTTTGGAATCAAAGCTCGGTTTTTACTTACTTGTTAAAAACTGATTGAGATCATTCTCTAAGTGATAACTTGAGGATATGTCGTAATTTAAAGGCAATAAAATATTATAAAGTTGTTAACTGTATTAAAAAAATGAATCCAATTGGCATATTGTTTATGTTTTTAGAATGCTTAAGTTTTTTAAATATCCAATTGAAAATAAAAGAGTTTTTTTCTTGTCTTTAGTGAAAGAAGTTGATGGAAAGGTATGAATAACCCTAAAACCTTGGATTGAAACCAATAAAAAACCAGTGGCTAGCACTGGTTTTTAGATATCAAATGAGAGTTTATTCGTCCCCTGGGACTCCGTATGATTCGGCGTTAGCTGGATCTTTGGCGCGTGTGATATAGGCTTGCATTTGTGGCTCGTATGCTTGCCATAAAGACTCAAGCTCTTGTAGTGGATCATCATGCCAATCCACCCTTAAATCTATGATAGGCCATTCAGGGTCTGAGCACACTTTTAAGCCAATAGATTGTATTGGCCCCATCTCACCACCAGCCTCAAGACCAGCTCTTAATGCAAGCAGTAAACGATCAGCAAGTTTACCCTTACTTAATTCGAATGCTTTTACCATAGCTTGAGGTACTTGATCGTTTGCTAATAGGTTGCCCATAGCAATAACATTTTTGCCCTTGGCAAGATTATGAATACCCAATGCTTGCTCGCCACTGAAAGTTGCACTGTCTCCGTTGGCTGCAAGTATGCCTAATTGACGCCACTCAATACTGGCTTCTTCTTGCTTAAGTTGCTCTAACACAGACTGGGTATCTGGGTAGCTGCTATCTTCTAATAATGTGAGAGCACGCGGTCCTAAATCAGGGTTAGTAATGTTTTGCGTTAGCGCAACACCCACTTTGGATTTAACGAAATGACAGCGGCTGGCAACGCAGATACTAGACGAGGTGATAATACTGCCAAGCATACCTGTATCAGGGCAAACTCCAGCAACAGAGAAGGTCATTATGCTTCTCCTTTTTCTGGTTGCCAATCGTCTGGAATCACTGCAATAACATCAATTTCCATTAACCATTGAGCTTGAGCTAGGGCTTGAACCACTAAACCAGTTGAAATAGGGTAAACACCTTTAAACCATTTACCTGTTTCCTTGTAGACATCTTCACGGAATCTTGGGTCTGTTATGTAGGTTGTTGTTTTGACAACATGGCTAATATGAGAGCCAGATTCTTCTAGTAACTGATTCACATTTTTCATAGCTTGTTTTGCTTGAGCACCTGGGTCACCCAAACCGACTAGATTACCCTCAAAGTCCGTGCCGACTTGCCCGCGCACATAAACTGTATTGCCTGCACGTACTGCTTGGCAGAGGTCATTGTCCAAACTTTGGTTGGGATAAGTCTCTTTGGTATTGAACATACGAATTCGAGTATGTGTCGGTGTAGTGTTAGACATGAAAGCTCCTTACGCTTTGTCGCATTCTGAAAACCATACAAGGGTTGAAAACAGCCGTTAACGCGTTTTTAATGCAGCATAAGAAAGCCCTTTAGATAAATAAAATACTATTAACTTTTAACTTGTATAAGAAAAAATAATGCAGTGAGAGTGATGTTAAAAAATAATAATAGAGAAGCTTTTTATTGCAGGAAAACAGACAGGGCTTTTAAAAAATATGTGCCATACTTAGCTCACTTTTTATTCAATTAGGATGAATGATGGAAAGTTTCCCCGATAGCACTTGGCATGATTACCTTGCAAAAATTAAAAGCAAACCTCACCGAGAAATTCTGGAAAAAGTTGTCGAGCTACTCCCTAAGGATATCTTGTGTGCAGTAGAGTGCGGTTGTGGTGTTGGAAATAACAGCCAGTTTTTGATTAATAATGGACTTAATGTACATGCCTTCGATAAAGATCCTAATGCAGTTAATTTATGTCGCATGCGGTTTATTAACGAATCAAATTTTGCCATCTGCTTAAGTGATTTAGATACCTATATCTATCCTTCTAATGGTCTGGTAATTGCTGATTCAAGTTTCTTTGTATGTAACCCTAAGCGCTTTGAGATTTGCTGGCATAACTTAGCGCGCTCAATACAGTTAGGCGGTTTGTTTTGTGGTGACTTTTTAGGTCTTAATGACTCGTATGCCAAACACGACCTAGACAATGTTCTGGCTTTAAGTGAGGCTGATATTAGACGTTACTTTTCATCTTTTGAAATCATTGATTGGCATGAAAGAAACCGTTCTGGCGTTAATTTTCAAGGGGAAGAAATTAATCGTCATAGTCACACTTTATTAGCGCGTAAACTCCAATAATTGCACCTCATTACTTTTCATATTAGTTTTGCTAATGCATAAAATTAATTCTGCTTAGTTAAGGCTTAATTATTTAAGACTTCAACTTTTAGCTTAATCGGTGTCAGATTTGCTAAAACAGAGAAAAAATACAAATTAAGTATAAAACCTCCTAGGACTTATTAACCTAAAGTTACTTAAGTTATGGTATTGTAACTATGTGACCAATATTTTTACCTAAACGTAATGGAGTGTAATATCTTTTGTATATTACTTTTACAATTTAAAAAATTGGATGGATTAAATTTTCTAATAAGGTAAGTGTATTATGTTTGTAAATCTTAGCTTTAAAGCGAAACTAAGTATTCTTCTTATCAGTGCTATCAGTGGATTTATTATTGTCACTTTAGTGGCGTTAAATGGATTAAATATCCAAACAGAATCTTCCAACCGCTTACAAACCTTATCTGGAATTGAAAGTAATTTAGACTCACTCGAAATCGCAATGATGAAAGAGTACGAGGCGATGTTTGAGGTTAATGATGATAATTTTCAAGCTTATGTTGATCAGATAAATATGGATAAGATTGATCTTCTTCTTGGCCTTGAAGAAGACATTTTAATCATAGAATCCCCAGAAGGTCAGTCTCATTTAGAAGCAACTATGGTGAGTTTAACCAACTTCTCCGATGCACTTGGGTATGTGGTGCTACAAAGACAGCGTTTAGGCTTTAGCGGCCAAACTGGGCTTAAGGGAGAAATTGCGGGTTTAGGCGACAAGGTACTTGAAGATGTGGGCAAGCTGAGTTTGGTGAAACGCTCATTTCTACCTGTTCGTGAAGCTGAGAAAAACTATGTATTCGAAACCACCCAAAATAACCTTGATACCTTTATGGCGAAGTTTAACGAGTTCCATAAAAGGGTTCAGAACTTTGGTTTAGAAGACAGGTTTGGTGAAAGTATTAATGCTTACTTAGTTTCCGTTGAAAAGCTAACAAAAGAAACCTTGAAAACCAGTGCTGCTGAAGAAGACTTTAAGCAGCAACGAGCTGAGTTTGATGTGAAACGTGACAATGCATCTGAATATTTAGCGAGTATGACCAGAAACGCGACTGAATTTGCTAAGAAAAGCTCGCAACAGGCAAGTCTTACCTTAATTGCAGTCAGTGTCATAGTGGCACTTTTTGCTGGTGTCTTAATGGCATTCATAGGAAAGAGCGTCAATCGCTCACTTAACCAGATTATTCGCGACCTAATCAAGGTGCAGGAAGGGGACTTGAGTGCTAGGTTAGCAATCAATGCTAAACGCAATGATGAGTTTGATGCCCTGTGTAATTCGGTTAATGCCATGACCAATGGGTTAGGTTCAGTAATAGGCGATGTCGTTCAAACCACAGAAGAGGTTAATGGCATGGTAAGTGAACTTAACCTTGCTGTTACTGATATTGCTGATAGTAATAAATCGGTTAACACACAAACGAATTCCTTAGCAGCAGCAACAGATCAAATCTCTGCAACCATTTCGAATATTGCCACTACGACAAGCACTTTAAGTGTTCAATCGAAAGATACCTTTGAATCTGCTAAAAACGGTGCTGAAACCATTAAAGATGCGCTTGATAATTTATCCATGACAGTGGGATTTGTTAATAAAACCAGTGATCAACTGAATGATTTAGGTAAATTGTCTAAAGACATTGATGGTGTAATTTCTATGATCAATGATTTGGCTAATCAGACTAATTTACTCGCTTTGAATGCGGCGATTGAAGCGGCAAGAGCTGGGGAGGCAGGTCGTGGTTTCTCTGTTGTCGCTGATGAGGTTCGTTCATTGGCAGAAAAAACTGTTGAAGCAACGTCAAGTATCACTGCTATAGTAAGTACGATTCAAACCTCGACGAATAATGCCATAACAACCATGAAGGATGGTCAAGAGAACTTAAAGGCCATAGAAACCTCTGGTGAGAAGGCTGCACAAGCGATGAGAGAGATTGAAGTAAATGCTCAAACAGGGGCTGATTCTGCTCATAATATGGCCATCTCTATTCAGGAAGTTTCCAAAACATCTCAACATATGAGCGAGGAAATGGATGCCATTGCACAGCAATTGCAGAAAGACACGGATTCCATTTCAACGATCGCTGATAGTACTAACCAAATAAACTCCTTAGTTGATCACCTAGATACTAAAACCCGTGTATTCACAACAGTGTGAAGATGCTTAGCATTTAAACTAACTCCTCTAGAATACGCTTTAAAAGGAAGGTCTCTCTTACAATAGAGAGGCCTTTTTTTGGGCTTGAAGCCATAGTTTCTTCATTATGAGCAATGGCCGCATGAATATTCATCCAAACCGGGTGCATGCCATTTTGAATTTCATGACGTTCAAGCTCAGGTGTATCAAGTTCTTCATCAATGTCACAGACATAACAAAATGATTGCATCTGCATTATGTCTATATCTTCCTTATACCAAGGCCTATATTCTTCATAACAACCAAACTCTTGGATATTACGAACATTTTTCGCGCCTGTTTCTTCTTTTAGTTCTCGTATTAAGCCTTGAATATTATCTTCACCTTCATCAATGCCACCACCTGGTAAACTATAGTCATGATAACGCTTTGTATAGAGCATGAGTATTTCGTCATTTCGAATAATAATGCCCCTTGTTGCACGTCGTAAAACTCGCTTGATAGAGGCATCTTGGAGCTTTTCAGGTGAAATATTAGGATGAAGCGTAGAAGCTAATAAACGCATGTAAGCACTCAATAATAACTAGTAAAAATAGAAGGCGGGATTATAAGTGCGGCCTATCATTTTTAACACTCTTTTATAATAGTGCTTAAGGAAGTCTTTAATACACTTACTATTGATGAGCTTGAAAATCGGCTAATGTCATTTTCTCTGTATGTGTCGCATCGTCAGCACAGCATTCATCCTGCAAAAAGCCAATAACACTCTGCAACTGTTCATACTGAGCAACACAATATAACACTCTGCCTTCACGTCTTTGATTAATAAGCCCAGCTGATGACAAGCTAGAAATATGATGAGAGAGGGTGGAGCCTGGAATCCCTAAAGATTCCTGTAAGCTACCTACGGCAACGCCTTGAACCCCAGCTCTGACAACGGTTTTAAAGACTCTAAGCCGAGTTGGATGGCCTAATTCTTTTAAGGCTTTGGCAATAATTTCTATGTCCACAATGGCATCCCTGTTAAAAGTTATTTCGATAATAATCGAAATAACTTGTTTTATCTAATTTATTTCTTTATATTTCGATAAATCCGGAAATATAGAAATTAATTAGATAAAATGATAGTGAGATGATTATGTTAGGTATTGATATGAGTATGGTGACAGAAACTCTGAATATGTTCGTGTTTTTAGCGGTGGAATTAACCTTGTTGTTCCTACTGATAAGCTACCTTGTCGGTGTGCTACAGCATTATATTCCCCCTGCTAAAATTCAAAGTATTTTGAGCACAAAGAAAGGTAAAGGTTATATCGTTGCAGGCTTTTTAGGTGCCATTACACCGTTTTGTTCTTGCTCTACCATCCCTTTTTTAAAAGGCTTGTTACGTGCAAAAGCCGGTTTTGGCACCATGATGGTTTTTCTATTTGCTAGTCCTTTGTTAAATCCAATCATTATTGGGTTATTTGCCGTGACTTTTGGTGTCCAGGTAACTTTGTTTTATTTCGCGATTGCTCTTGGTGTCTCAATTATGGCCGGAATCCTGCTTGAAGCATTAGGATTTGAAAAGTATGTGAAACAAGAAGCTTATGCAGAGCCTGTTAGTAAAGGTTGTTCTGGCAACTCAAAGGGGCAAGCTAAGCAAGGCACACCATGGTTTGCAATTTGGCAATCAAGCTGGAAAGACTTTAAAAAAGTATTGCCTTATCTGATGGGGGGGATCGCGTTAGGCTCTATGATTTATGGCTTTATGCCAACAGACCTTGTTGCTCGGTTCGCCAATGATAATAATCCTTTTGCCATTCCAGTCGCTGCTATTATCGGTATTCCTTTGTATATCCGTGCTGAAGCTGTCATCCCTCTTAGTGCGGCATTAGCCGCTAAAGGTATGGGATTAGGAGCTGTCATGGCGTTAATTATTGGCAGCGCTGGGGCGAGTCTTACTGAAGTTATTTTGCTTAAATCAATTTTCAAAAATAAAATGATTTATGCTTTCCTAGCTGTCATTTTAACTATGGCAATGGGAGCGGGCTTTTTATATAGCATTATCTTTTAATGGTCTGAATACATTGTTCTTCTAAGATAGCCAAATGGATTTAGCGAGTGAAATAGCTCTGCTAAATCCTCAGTATTTTTATAATTCTCAAAGGTTAGATTGATTTTATTGTTTGATTATTTATAAATGATCCAACGTATCTAAACGACACCGTAGGGAGTTATTCATGTTAAAAGGAAAAATCAAAGACCTATTAGGCACCGAGCTTCCAATTATTCAAGCACCTATGGCCGGAGTACAAGACAGTGCTTTGACTATTGCTGTCTCTGAGGCTGGAGGTTTAGGGTCTTTGCCTTGTGGCATGTTAAGTATCGATAAGATGGTGTCAGAAATTCAGCTAATAAAAGCGGCGACAAGTAAACCTTATAACTTAAATTTCTTTTGTCATCAGATGCCTGATTATGAACAAGAAAAGCATGATGTTTGGCAAAAAACCTTAGCTAAGTATTTTAGTGAACTCGGTATCGAGTGTAAAAACAGCCCAAACAGTGCCACCAGAATGCCTTTTAATCACGATGTTGCTGATGCCATAGAGGCTTTTAATCCGGAATTTATTAGTTTTCATTTTGGTTTACCTGATGATGACTTGCTCGCTCGAATTAAAGGCTGGGGGACACGCATAGTATCTACGGCAACAACAGTAAAAGAAGCTTTATGG
Source organism: Marinomonas sp. S3726 (assembly GCF_000967665.1). Taxonomy (NCBI): domain Bacteria; kingdom Pseudomonadati; phylum Pseudomonadota; class Gammaproteobacteria; order Oceanospirillales; family Oceanospirillaceae; genus Marinomonas; species Marinomonas sp. S3726. The sequence goes on from NZ_JXYC01000012.1 coordinate 106,120, forward strand.
TTGGAGGCAAAAGGCGTTGATGGCATTATTGCTCAAGGGGTTGAGGCTGGTGGTCATAGGGGAATGTTTTTAACCAAGGACATAAGCACTCAAATTGGCACCTTTGCTTTGCTTCCTCAAATTGTTAAGAAAGTAGACCTTCCTGTCATTGCCACAGGGGGGATTACAGATGCTGAAGGCGTTAAGGCGTCTTTGTTGCTAGGTGCTGACGCCGCCCAAATCGGAACCGCCTATTTATTAGCGGATGAAGCCAAAACATCCGAGCTTCACCGTAATGCACTTAAAAATGTTGCGGCTGAACATACCGCATTAACTAATATTTTTTCAGGGAGGCCAGCGCGAGGTATTGTAAATAGAGTAATGGCCGATCTTGAAAATATGTGTGACCAAGCGCCAGACTTTCCTCATGCTGCTATAGAAATCACCCAGTTACGTAATAAAGCCGAAAGCCTTGGTGATGCTGGTTTTTCTCCCTTGTGGTGTGGTCAAAATGTCTCAGGTTGTTTATCCGCTTCAGCAAAAAGTATTACTCAAGAATTGGCTGGCAAGGTTTAAAAATAGTGATATTGCCTTTTCTTTTACCAGAAAGGGCAATGAAACTAACCAGCTTTTAAGGCGTCTATACTTATATCAAATAATTTAAATTCCTTTATATCCTTAGGAATAGGTATTAGATATAGGTAGGTTTTTATGGCGACTCTGAACAAAAAATGGCTGCTTTTTATCTTCATCACTTTATTACTCTCTTTTCCTATGGCTCAAGCCAGCTTCTTTGAGCAATGGCCCAAAACAGACTTCACCAAGAGTAGTGTAAATTTAGAAGAGGTGATGTTTGGTGGACCGGGTAAAGACGGTATTCCTGCAATTGATTCACCTAAATTTGTTTCTCTCGATGAGGCAACAACAAGATTGAATGACACTGATCCCATTATTGGTGTGGTGATAAAAGGAGAAGCGAAAGCCTATCCTTTGAGAGTGTTAATTTGGCATGAAATCGTTAACGATGTTATTGCCGATGTGCCTGTTGCTGTAACTTATTGTCCTCTTTGTAATACTTCAATTGTGTTCGATCGCAGAATTGGGCAGAAGGTCTTAGATTTTGGAACAACAGGAAACCTAAGGCATTCCGATTTAATTATGTACGATAGGCAGACACAGAGTTGGTGGCAGCAATATGAAGGTAATGCCATAGTGGGTGACTTAGTCGGTACAAACCTTAGAGTGTTGGCTTCAAGGCTTGAATCTTTTGCAGATTTTAAAAAAAGAGCACCAAATGGACAGGTGTTAGTGCCAAATAACCCAGCGTTTAGAGATTATAATCGAAATCCTTATGTTGGCTATGACAGCTCTGCACTGCCTTTTTTATTTAAAGGAAAATTGCCCAAAAACTTAACGCCAATGATGAGGGTGATTGCGGTTGATGGTTTAGCTGTCAGTCTACCATTACTATCTCAACAGCAGAATGTTAAGCAGGGCGACTTATCGTTTAGTTGGCATAAAGGGCAAAGTTCAGTGCTTGATACTTCTGATATTGGCCAAGGGCGAGATGTTGGCAATGTGTTAGTCACGCGTAATGGGGAAGATGTCCCTTATATAGTGACATTTGCGTTTGCCTACTTTGCTTTTAACCCTGATGGAAAGCTTTATACAAAGCAAGGTGAAATGGCTGTTTATTAATTTTTAATCGCTGTTTTTCTTCTGGACTCAGTTAAACTCGTTTGTTGGTGAGTATCTGGCACCTTAAAAAAATACCTTATCAAGAAATTAAGGGTTTTATATAAGTTGTTGATTTGTATAAATTTAATTTCTTTTTATGTAATGAGGTGTTATTTTTACAACGTCTTAAGAAAGGCAAAATTACAGACTTCAATCTTGATCTGAAATACAGCTTAAGAACCCTAGTGATTAAGGAACACACCTAATGAAGTCTTATAAAATTATTTTTGCAGCAATTATTCTTACCCTTTCTGGCATTGCGAGTGCTATCAACTTTTTTGCGACTAGCAATTATTATCAAGGTAATTACCAGAATATGGATCCAACCTACGGCGGCATTTGTATTGGTGGCGATATATGTGGATTAGAAAATACCTTATTTATTGTTTACCCTCAAAATACCTACTTGTCAGTTGCTGAGGTGACGGCTCATGATGATGTTGGCAGTAAAACAAAGGCCCGCCTTCAGTTATGGGTTGATGGCGTATTTCAAGAAGATATGGATGTGAAAAAAGCAGGTTCTACACTTCGTTTCTACATCAACAAAACGGTGAAAGGTAATATTGAGTTTCGCTCTGTTGGGGAAAGTGACGGTAAAACAGATGAGACAGTCATTGAATCTGTTTTAACTTTTTAATTAGTGAAAAGGGTACAAGTATATTTCTTGTACCCTTTATATTTACTCTCCTTTAACCAAAAAACATTAAAGCGCGGCTTAAAACCTTTCTTCTAAATCCAGTGATTCTTGTGTTTGGCAGTTATAAATGACGGGCATCTTGCCTTCCCAATAGTCAAAAAGGTAATCCTCTCTGGTTAAACGTGCCATAAAGTTAGCAACATTAATTCGGCTTGTTGTGCCTGGGTCAAAGATTGCACTTCGTTCTGGAGAGGCATGCAAAGCGTAGTTCGAAATGTCCTTTTCATTTATTAGTGTATCTGGCCTTACTATGATCCATTTTAATTGATAGTCGTTTTTAATTTCGCACCTTAGATAGTTTGCCGCTCTTTCATTATCTAGGTGGGGTGGAACAAGGCATCGAATAATCGCTAAAGCCATCTTCTGAGATTTTGAAATGGGCTCTGCTAAATCTAAGTTTTGGCTACCAGAGCTGCTCATTAAAATAATTCTAAGGGGTTTTCTTCTTGTTAGGGTTTTCCTGATAAGGCGTTCTAGCTGGCAAATCTGCATTATGCTATCTCGAACTAGCATTCTTGGCTGCCCATAGATTCCTTTAAAGGTTAAGTTGTGGCCTAAACAAGAGGCGATACACTCAACTCTCGCTAAGATCTTAATCAGCTTAGCTTCACTAAGTGTTAATACTGTCCCTTGTATTTGCTCAAGGTTAGGGTGGGGTGGTAAGTTTGGGCTTCTAACTAAAGCGATCACACTTTGGTTACTGGATAATAAATCCTTAACAACTAGTTGGCCGGTTGCCCCTGTCGCTCCTAATATAAGAACCGCCATATTGTTTTTCTCCCTTTTGAAAACTAAAAAAACATTATAAGTATTCAATAAAAGGCGGAAAATACGATTAATTTCATAGCATCTATTCATAAATGAATACCAAAAGCCGATATACTGCTAAAATTCTATTTAACAATGTATAGATAAGGTCGTTAAGGTGTTTCAGTATGGAATGGCAACAAAACCAGTTTGATTGGAATCATGCTCGAGCATTCATGATAGTCGCTGATGAGGGTTCTTTGTCTGCTGCTGGAAGAGTGATGGGAGTGAGCCAGCCAACATTGGGCCGGCAAATCTCTTTGTTTGAAGCAAAGTTAAACCTAGTTTTATTTGAGCGGGTTGGCAGAGGGCTGGAGTTAACGCAGGCGGGTTTAAGGCTATATGAACATGTGAAGCAAATGTCTTATGCGGCAGATCAGTTTTCCCTAGTGGCTTTGGGACAGAGTAATGACCTTCAAGGTACGGTTGGTTTGTCTTTGTCACAGCTTGATGCATTTTTTAAATTTCCCGAGCTTTGGCCAAAATTCCAAGAAATCGCCCCTAAAATACGAATTGATCTTGATGTGAATAATCAAATTAGTGACCTTAAACGCCGCCAATCAGATATTGCCATTCGTTATAAGAGGCCAGAAGAAGCGGATTTGATCATCAAAAAACTGGGTGAAGAAAGGGTGTTTCTTTATGGGCATAAGAATTACGTAGCAAGTTTTGAAGACAAGCAACCACATGAAATTAACAACTTACGTATATTGGGTTTTGACCAGACTGACCAATTAAAAGATTACTTTGCTAGTTTTGGTATGACGATCAAAGAAGAGCAAATTGTTTTTTTGACGCATAGTCAGCTAGTGCAATGGCAGTTGCTTAAGCAAGGTAATGCATTGGCTCTTTTACCAGATCATATTGCAGCAAGAGACCCTAATCTAGTACCTGCTTTTTCGTCTCTTTGTACACCTATGAGTTTTGATATTTGGCTTGTTTGCCATGGGGAATTACATACTAATCCAAGAGTAAGGTTAGTCTTTGATTTCCTTGTTGATCACTTTATGGCATCCAGTGCCAATTGAATAAGCTAACTTACCGTAAGAAAAGTAATTAGGAAGAACCTCATGCCTGAATTAATTTCTTTGATAGAAGAAGTGCGCACCTGCACCTTATGTTCTGAGCATTTAGAGCATGGTGTAAGGCCTGTTGTACAGCTTCATGAAAAGGCTAAAATTCTCATTGCGGGACAAGCTCCGGGTCGTAAAGTGCACGAATCTGGCGTGCCATTTGATGATGCCAGTGGTGATAGATTAAGAGATTGGTTAGGGATAGATAAAGCGACTTTCTATGATGAAACTCAAATTGCTATTCTTCCTATGGGGTTTTGCTATCCAGGGTCCCATAAAGGAAAAGGTAAATCGGGAGATCTTGCTCCAAGGCCTGAATGCGCGAAAGCTTGGCGTAAAGCGTTATTGTCTAAACTTGAGCGTATTGAGCTCACCTTGGTAATAGGACAGTATGCTCAAGCTTATCATCTTGGAAAACGATTAAATGTGACTGAGACAGTGAAAGCGTGGCAAGACTATTGGCCTGATTGCGTGCCTCTGCCACATCCTAGTCCGAGGAATAATATCTGGATGGCAAAAAATCCTTGGTTCTCAGAAAACCTATTGCCTAAATTAAAATTGGAAGTGGCTCGTATTCTATCCTCTTGAAACGTGAGTCTCTTGTGAATAAAACATTATTCGTATTTAGTTTTTTACTACATACATCAAAGTGATGCCTTGCTTGATACTTTATCAATTACCTTAGTAGAGCAGAGCAGGCTAATTAGAGGTGATTTGATCTTTGGCTCTCAAGGCAATTATCTGGGCTTTTTTTGTCTGAATGTATTTGTTGTTAATTCTGAACATATCTATAAAAATTCTCTCCTGACTGTTTTTGTAAACTATTTTCATCCAACGATTTTAGTTTTTTACGCTTGATTTGCCCTAATTAAGCATAAGGTAAGCTGAATTCATTTTTTCTAAAAGCGCTAAAAACAGTGTCAGATTAATAAGTTGTTTGTAAGTTTTTTGTATTTTTTGCTAAGCTTGCTCTGGTTGCTTGCATCTTTTTTGAACATTTCAACACTTAGCCTTAAGTAAACTTTATTTATCATTATGTTTGTTTAAGTGAGTATGCAGCACTACTTTTAAATAGGTCTGGATGAAATCCTAGTGCAATAATATCGGGAAGTAATTATGCAAAAGCCTTATCAAATTACCTTTACCATAATGCTCGCTTTAGCTCTGACTGGTTGTGCAACCATTATGGGCTTTATTTTCGAAGATAAAAAAGTAGAAATGTTTGCAGCTGAAACAGACCCAATAAAAATTCAAGAATATCTTGAATGGTCTGTTAATCGCCTTAATGAAGAAGATGAAGATAGTCCCGATCTATTGGCTAGGTTGATGCCGATTGCTGTTACGCAAGCTAATAATATTGATCTGTTTGATGCTGAACCTAGTTTGTATAGTGCACTAACAGACAGTCTTGTGAATATCGCCAAAGATGGTGTGCAGACGACTGATCAAGAAGAGTGGGAAGAAGATGGGTTTCCTTATGATGTCACGATAGATTATTTAAGGGCTTCTGCTGCTTACAATTTGGGAAAACTTGATGGCGATACGATAGCATCTCAACTTCTAGTGATATTACGTAAAGTAGATTCACCAGGAGTGCAAACTGTCGTCATTAAATCCATGTTGGATAGAGTAGACAGCTATCGTGTTACCCCTGAAATACAGGCACAAGCTGTGACGGCCTTATCCAGTGTCGATGTGGCAAATTTAGCAGAAGACACACCATTGAGTCAGCTTGTTTACGCACTAGAAAATAAGCTTGTAACACTTGCTATAATCAACCGAGTGTTAGCGAAAAAAGATATCTACCAATTATCGGTTCGTAATTTAAATTACATCTTAGATGTGAATGAAGGTTTGTTTATTCATCACTTAGACAACCCAGGCAGTATTAATAAATCTGAGTTGATTAAAAACTCTCGTTTACTCAGTTCTTTAGTGTTACCAAGGCAAGCCCAATATGATGGCGTTTTACCTAAGTTCACTAGTATTCAATTAAGAGCTCAAAGATTACTTTTGCAATATGTTCCAGGGCTTTATTACTACAGCATGTATGAAAATGCGCCTATTAGTGATTATAGTTTGGGCCAATTGATGGCGAGTCTGGCGTTTTTAGATAGACATGATGACTATGCGACAAAGGCAAAAGGAAAGTTGGTCGCAAAAGGGGATGATGAACATTTATTCTTTAATCATCACCAGGTGATGAACGCAGAAATCTATGCAACAACTAAGCTACGAGCGAAAGAATTAGTTTTTACTAGTTTGCAAAAAAGGGTAGAAACACGTCCTTATGCATACATAGATTTTATCTATTCATTTTTATATCTAAATTACCCTGATGAGTTTGCCGCCTATTTAATCAAAGCCGTTGATGTTAAATATAGGAATGCGAACCTTGATCAGCTCCAGCATTATTATGGATTACGTTTATCAAAAGATTCAGCAGTAACAGCCAAGCACAAAGCGCAAATAGTAGACAAAATTTCTGCTAAACAGTTATCAAGAAGCTTGGCTTACAATGATAGTGAGTTTAAGCGCTATACAGATAAAGTTATGCCTGTATTTGTGGCAAATCAGCCTTTAGCCTTATTAAAAGGTCTGACTTCTCGTAATCAGAATGTGAAAAAACAAGCAGGTATTTCACATCTTGTTAATTACTATATTTCGGCACTTGAAAAGCAAGCGATAGTTAATCGAAAAATATATTTAGCGCCAGCAGGACGAATCATCGCGCTAAGAAAAGAGTCGGATACTAAAAAAATATTTGGCAGCCTAATGGCATTACCTTTATCCGAAACCAGTAGTATGTTCGAACAATATGCGTTTTCTGATTCTCGTACCAGCTTAGCAAGTGATTATTTATTCTTAGGTAATTATCTTACTAAACATAAAACGGGCTTAACGCCAAATTATGCGAGCCGATATGCCAAGTTATTTAGCTCAGGCGTTAGACAAGCTAAAAGTGAAGATGCCTCTTTGCATGCTGGGCAACAAGGGATTGCGAATCTAAGCTCGGACGCAGATCTACAACAAATTAAAGCGGCGTTATCGGGTCGTTTTAAGAAAATCAGTTTTTAAGCAGGGAGAATTGTTATGAAGATGAATACGTTTTATGCCAGTTTAACCTTGCTTTTAGCTTATGGACAAACCGTAATAGCGGATGAAGTAGAAGAGTATGATTTTTCGTATAAATCAGGCTATTCGGTTACACATTATGAAACTGATCTTGCTTTGCTGCCACAGTTTGATGTGACGGCGGATACCGGTGAAGTTTTGTTTGATCGTCGTGATGGGTTAGCTGCTAAAGTAAGTGTTAATCAGAGCATCGAGTCAGTTAAGCAAACCGCTGTGGCTTACTCTGCAAGCAAAACAATGACATGGCAAGCTAATTACTTGCCACAGCCAAACACAAGCAAACTCAATAAGCTTTATACATTTTCCGTTAAAAATGAACGTATCCCTGTTTATTATGATGGACAAAAGCATGTGTTAAATCGCGTTGTGCTCCAAGATGAAAACGGACAAGTTTATTTCACCGCGAAATATGGTACGACAGCAAATGCTAAGCTGCATTTCCCTGCAAGTAAGTTGCAATACAAACTGACTAGTTTAAATGGCAGTATGCAATCAGATGGCAAATTGATCTATAAAAAGAGTAATCCATTTACCGCTGCTAAAACTGGTTACAAGGTCAGGATTTCTCTTAATAACAAGGTGAATGAAAGTTTTGTTATTGCTCCATCCCTAAGGCTAAATGGCTCTCATTCGGCAAACTTATCTACACCAAATGCTAAAAATGGCAATCATGGTAGTGATGGCCGTGGCGGAACAAGTTATTCTAGTAGTGCGTTATCAAGTGTGGCTGGTGCGTTTGCTGGTGGTAGCGGACGAGACGGTAACAATGGTGGTGATGGTCGTCGAGGTGGCGATGGTGGTGATGGATATGATGCGAAAGATGTTGGCAGCATTAATGTGACAATTAAACCCTTTAACTCTCCCTTCTACCAACAACCGTTAAAGGATTATACCTATAAATCTAGACAAGGTTCTGACCACTTACTATTTGAACAAACCCAAAAACTTTACATCGCAGCGGTAGGTGGTAGAGGTGGTAAAGGGGGAAATGGTGGTGATGGCGGTAATGGCGGTAATGGTGAGTCGGGATCCGCGGGCACCAAAGGTAATAATGCAAGTGAGTACAGCAGTGCAGGAAGTGGAGGTACTGGTGGTGACGGCGGTGACGGCGGTGACGGAGCTCGCGGAGGAAGTGCAGGCGACGGCGGTAACGGTGGTGATGGCGGTCGAATTCAAGTCACATTATTTGGTCCAACCAGTTTTCAGGCTAATGCCCGCAGCTACTTTAGCGCTAAAGTAGGCGGTGGTTCTGGAGGCAGTTCTGGCCAGCCGGGCTCTGGTGGGTCAGGTGGTAGCCGAGGTGGCGCGGGGCCTGGTGGCCCTGGTGGTAGTTCATACTACAACCCAAATTGTACGATAGATTATTCAACAGGTTATTCAAGCTGTAACCCAATTAGTCGATCAGCAGGTTACCAAGGTAGCTCAGGCTCTTACGGTCGCTCTGGTTCATCAGGTTCGTCTGGTTCTTCAGGCTCATCAGGCTCTTACGGCTCTAGCGGTAATATTAGCTTTTATGCATCTGGGAATTGATTGAATCATGCATAAAGAAGCAAATGATGTGGCAATAAAAGTTACAGATTTAGACAGATATTATCTTATCGATGGAAAGCAGTCGGCGATTTATAAAAACCTCACTTTGGAGGCAAAGGCAGGTGAGGTTACTTTAATTATGGGAGCCTCAGGTAGTGGGAAGTCCTCGCTTTTAAGACAGATAGCTTTATTGGATAACATACCTAAAGGTGACATTTTTTATGGTCATCAATCTGTCGCCACTTTAAGCAAGGCTAAAAAGGCTAAGATTAGAGCGAAAAACTTGGGTTTTATTTTTCAGTCTTTTGCGCTTATTCCAGAGTTTAGTGTGCTAGAAAATTGTGCTTTGCCGCTTTTAATGAATGGTAGTAAACGTACAGAAGCGAATCATAAGGCGAAGGATTATATAAAACGTTTTATGAATGATATTGATCCGGATAAAAAGCCAAATGAGTTATCAGGAGGAGAGCAACAAAGAGTTGCCATCATTAGAGCTTTGATCCATGAGCCTAGTGTCGTGATTGCAGATGAGCCAACAGGGAATTTAGACGAGATTAATGCTGAGTTTATTAAGTCAGAGTTAAAGCGAATTGCCAAAAGTTTAGGCAGTGCCGTCATTATTGTTAGTCATGATAAAAGTTTTATTGAAAGTGCTGACGCTTATTATCAGTTAGATGCTTGCCCTAATGGATTAAGTAAGTCTCTATTAACAAGGTATAAATGAGTGCGGTTAGATATCAAGTTGCTGCTTGCTTGGCGATTTTTTAAAGGGCCATTATTTAGCTTTTTTATACTCTTTGCCTTTGTTTCCTGCTGTATTTTTAGCTTTTTTTTAATTACTGATAGTTATGAGAAACAGGTTGAAGAACGTTTTGCTAGTAAACAGCCTCATTTCACTTTGAGTTTGGAGGGTGGTGTTTCTAGTTGGTCTGATTATAAAGCATCAGGTGAACTAGAAAATTTAAAGCGGAGCTTGCAAGATGAAGGCAGTATTTTAAGTGTAAGTGAATTTACTAAGGTAACTAAATGGCTAAGGTTAAAAGCAGCTACTGCGCAGCAAAGTGGTTTTGAGTCGGCTCAAGAGTACGATAAATTTAGCTCAGGTAATGTAACCCTAATTGGTTTAGAAAGGCATTTTCCAAGTGTGATTCCATTAACTGAGCTTAATTATTACGATGCTGGGGCCTATAAATTTAAAATTACTAATCTTGAGTTTGCTGCCGATTGGTTAATGAATCCGAGTTTAGTGTTACCCAATGCCGTGTTAGATGCGAGCTTTTTTGCTCCCATAAGCCAAGAAGTCAGTATTAAATCAGTAGGGCATGGCTATCAAGGAAAAATTAAAGCCTTTATAAATGATTATAACGACGAATCCATCTTATATATGGGGATTGATCAGATAGCGGCATGGCTTGATGACGATGACTTAAAAGAAGAGGGCCTTTACCTTCGTATCTTAGATAGTCGCGATATTGAGCAGAGTAAAAATGTGATTACAACTTTATTGGCCAAGACTGGTGAAAATTGGACTGTAACAACTTGGTTAGATGAGAAAAGTAAGCAAAAAAGTATTTTGTTGATGACGAAGCTTCTAGGTTATAGCTTGATCAGTGTATTGGTATTTGCCTTGATTCTTATATTGGGACTTAATCAGGCGAATGTCTTCATTAAAAAAGCTAAGTCATTGAATATACTTTATATGACAGGCTATTTACTGACACTACCTCTGGTTGTAACTAGCTTTTTCGTTGGTCTATTAGGACTTTTATTGGCTTATTTGGTGACTTTTACTTGGCTAAAACCCATGATTCTACAGGTGTTTTCTGTCTCAACGACTTTACACCAAGGTATGTCTTGGGGAGTGTGTATTACGGTACTTTTGTTGATTAACTTACTTAATTTGATCGGTATGAAGAATAGGTTAGGGTATTAATGTTTAATCGAAATTTTAGACTTGTTAGCAGTATTATCTTGGCAATAGGCCTTGTGGGCTGCAATACAGTTGAAGAAAAGCCATCAGGTCCGACTAATATTTTTGATGAACTTGAATTAAAAGTATCGGAAGCTAAGGCGGCTAAATCTAATAGTTCTAGTTGGTCTGACCCTAGCGTTAAAGACATTAGATTAGTTGGCCCTATTTACCAGACAGGTTTTGAAAAAAGGTCACCTGCTACCAAAGCGCTGACAAAAGTACTGCAATACATAGAAAATAACCCCTCTAAATTGTCTCAATTAACAAAACGCTCTTTAAATGACCAGTTCTCTGATTATCAGGTGAGTGATTTTGTACTAGGAGATAATGAATTTAGTTATATACCCGCTGTTTTTAATGTAGGTTATGGTGATGAAGCTGACTTAAATGCCGTGCTTAATATCGTTTTAGAGCCAAATGGCCCTGCTGAAATGGGGTTTTATATTGATGCTCAAGCTTGGCAAAAAGACATTATCAGTTTACAAGGCTATAAAACGATCAAGTCAGAAGGTAAAGATCGTAATTCTACTTGGTATCATTATAAGTTAAATCTCGAAGGGCAAGACAGTAAGGCTAAAGTCGATGCACTTTTGCGTATGGCTCTTTATGCAATTGGTTCAGATATTCGTGAGTTTGCGAGTATTGATCGCGATGCGGTTATGAAGTTTAACGATAAAGATTATGTTGTAGAGCGAGCCAATGGCGATACTTTCGCTTTTATCTACCAAGATAGAGTTAAGCTTATTGAAAAGGATATACAACGAAAAATAGATGGGTTAGATAAAGAAAGAATTCTTAACAATACTGCCAATGCGCGAAGCCTTTTTATTGATGCTAATGAAAGTTATGCCACAGTAAACACGCTAACAGATTATGTAAGCCAAGTTTCTCTTATATCCCTTAAAAACTCAAACCAAGTTAGGTCCCTATGGGAAAGTAAGCAATGGGATGAGTTTGCAAAAGCGGCATACTTTTTACCTAAAATAGACCTTACTCTTATTCTGACTGATAAAAACTTAATTCTAAAACAAGGTAATCTTGTTAAGTTTAAAAAAGACGCTACAAGCATAAGCTCTTTGAATGTGTTAGAAGCGAGAGAAAAAGCCTTTTATGTTAATAGCGGTGTTGCCTACTCCCTTGATCTTAAAAGTTATCAAGAAAAAGCACTAAACACATTGGGTAAACTGTCTCTATTGGCTGCAAGCCAAGACGGTAAAAGCCTTTATAGTTTGTCAGAAGAGACAAAGCTCTCTTATTTCGACGCTAAGAATCAGCGCTTAATTAAACTTAAAGAATCAATTGAGTTAACGGGTATGCAGGTCTGTTCAGCGGGTAAAAAACTCTTATATTGGCATAAAAATAAAGCGTATCTGTACGAAAACCAAACTCAAACACACCACCTTATCCAGTTTGCCTCAGACCTTGATGAAGACTTAATTGCAGCAACCTGCGCTGTGTCTGAAAATAAGCTCTTATTCATGACAGAGTCTGGAGGAATAAGACAAATTGACACAGAGACCTATCAAGAAATTACCCAATTTGCTGGAAGCTATGATGCCTATGACAAGCTAAATTCTGGCTACGTTCTTCATTATTTGACTGATAGCGAGTTTGTTTATGGTGGTAAAAATGACCTTAGAATTAGGCCCACTACCACAGAAGCTGAAATTAGACGTGTTTATCAAAAGCGCTTAGAGCGTATTGAAAGTGCACGCTCATGGTTAGATAAATCATCGATTAAACAGTTGGTCTTTGCTGAGTCTATCTCTGCAAGTGACTTAGATCTATACCAAAGTCTATTCAATGAGCAAGTTGTCACACAGTCACAAAAAAGTGCTTATCTTAACTTTATTAATGAAGAGCAGGCAGATCCTTTACTTGTAGCTAATAAACCCAGTTTATTTAATGCTTTGAGTGGTGGTATAGAGGTGACGCAAGACGGCAATATTATGCTTGTAAAACAAAACGAAGTTGATTCATCTCGCTTTTTTACGACGTCTCAGCCTAACTGGGAGCATTTAGGCTTTCAGGTGGATACCCTTTTTCTTGGGACACAAGGCTTTGAGTCTAAAGTCTATCGTCAGTTAGATAATGCGCAATTGACGGCAGATATCGTGAATATGGATTTAGGAAATGACGATTGGTTACTGACTAGTCTTACTAATGGTGAAATATCGTTCGAGTCTTTGTCATCAGAGTTTGAATTTAATGAAACTTTTGATGCTCACAAGGGTGCTGTGACTGCTACAGCGATGACACAAGACAGAAAGAAACTCGCCACCGCAGGCCGAGATGGTTTGATTAAAATTTGGCAGATAAATATACCGGCTAAAGAAGATGAGTCATGGATCAACTTAGAAAAAGAGCTAAAAGGATATGCGGGCCATGTGCTAGACCTTGAGTTTGTTGATGATGAGACTTTGTTATCAACGGGGACAGATCAGACGATAAAACTTTGGGAATTAAGTTTTGAAGGTACTGTGAAAAATGAAATGTTAGGTCATACAGATAGTGTCAAATTTGCTAAGTATGACGCTTCGATTCATAAAGTGGTTTCTGCTAGTGATGATGCCAGTGTCAGAGTATGGGATATAGATAAGGCTGAACAGGTTAAATCTTTTAAAGGGAGTAAAGGCGGGGTTGTTAGTTATCATCTCGGTTCTAACCGACTTGCTTATGTAAAGGGAGAGCAAATCATAGTTAAAAATATTGTCAGTGGCGATACCTTGGGCCGTATTGCAATTGAACAAATGCCAATAGGGTTAGCTCTTGGGGTAAATGGCCTTGTTAGCTATCTTATTTACCAAGACAAAGTGGCTGTCCACAAGGTGGCAACAGGTGAGCTGATTAATGATATTCAGCTGGCCAACGTAAAGAATATTAAACAAGTTTTTACCAGCTTTAATGATCATGATTTATATATAGTGACAGACCAAGAGGCTTACATGCTGAATATGGGCCGATATGCTTTATATGGAATTGAAGATGCTAATTAATAAGAAATCTGTGCTTGCATGTTTAGCTGCTGTATCTTGCTACCTAAGTCCAGCATTAACTTTGCAGGCTGCCGAGATTCAAGATGAAAAACCTGATTGGGCTAAAAGTAATTATAGAGCTGACTCGGGTTTGGATTTTATTGGTTTATCACAGCTATGGGTATCTGGTCTTGCTCAAGCTGAAGCAAAATCTATTACCGAAGCCTGTACTAATGGGCTAGGTAAAGTCTCCGAATTTTTTAGTGTTGAAATTGCATCAAAAAGCTCATCATCTCAAGTGGTGGTGGATGATGAGTTTCAAGGGCAGTTTAGTGTTAAGACTGATAAATTAAGTCGAATTAATCTCACAGGCATTAGTGTAACGGCTTCTTATTCAGAGCGGGTAGAAAAGGGCGATTATATACAATCATACTGTCTTTATCGTTTAACTCGTGCTCAGGTTAATGAAATTAAAAGGGATTTAGCGAAAGAGGCCGCTGAAATTCAGACACTTATTCGCCAATTTGGTGCAGAGTTAAACTCAGGCAATATAGCCCAAGCCAAAATACAATTGGCTTTATTAAAAGGAAAAAAAAATGTATCTCCTGTACTTATACAGGAGTTGGATGCTTTACTAGTTGAGTTTATAAAGAACAATATCGCGATAGATTTAGTGTTTGGCCAATACGCTTTTAGCGCTAACGATATTCTCTCTGTGCAGCTTAGGTCTAATCAAAATGTCTTTGTTTATTTGTTTGTTGATGATGGGCAATATACAAATATGATTTTGCCAAGCCCTGCTTATGGCTTTAATCTGATTAAGCAAGATGTTGCTCTGACAGTACCAACATTGGAGCAAAAGAAAAAAGGAAACATTTTTAAACTGGCTAAATCTCATCAGGGTAAAAAAGAGCCGAAGGTTTATTTAGTCGCTTCAAAGCAAAGGCTGCAAACAGGTTTTGCTAAACCTGCTTTTAATCGCTTTTTAGTGAATGATACATCCAAGTTTAGTGACTTTTTGGCCAGTTGTAGGCTAATTCAAGATTGTATAGTGAATCAATACCCTTTGATATTGGATCAAACGACATCTGATTTTAGTATTCAGTCCTATGCACTCTTTGTAAATCGCCAGCCTTATGATGATCTTAGCCAAAATGTTAAAGCTACCCTTATCGAGCAAGGTTTTAAATTTGATGATAAAGGGCTTAATTTAAAGTTCTTTATTAATCATAAAAAGGTTTTTTCAAATAAATTGGAAGCGGATTTGTTTGTGGCTGAATTAAGGCTGGTTTCAGATGTAAATTCACAAAAAAAGACACTGTTAAAAATGCGCTTTAATAGTCTATATGATGAGAGTCGTACTGACTTTTATATTGAGAGCATGCTTAAAAAGGCCACAAAAAAACTGATGAGTAAGGTGGAAGCAGGTGAAGTATCCTATTAATTTAGTATTAATAGGTTTGGTACTAAGTTGCTTCAATATTAACTTGGCAAATGCAGATAATGAGGCGGTTGAAAGCTTATTAAGTGAAGAGCTCCCTATAAATGCAATTGAATGGGTAAGTATTACTATTAAGGGTAATACTTGGCCTGAACTTATAGGGCCAACTTTAAACCTTGGTGATGACTTTAGCTTTATTCCCGCGTTGCATTCTTTGCCAAGTGACTTTTCTATGATGAAAACAGAGGTGACTTGTACTCAAATGTTAGCGGGTGAAGGCTTATCTTCATTTAGAAAAGTAGAAATAGCTAATTTGTGTGAATATGGTATGGATGAGCCTGTTACTGGTGTCGCATTTCATGAAGCAAATGATTTCTGTAACGCTTTAGATGCTAGTTTACCGACTGAGAGCCAATGGGTTTATGCGGCAAGTCAGGTAACAAATGACTGGTTAACGCGATATGGCATGATTAATTATTTACATTCTGAAGAGCCGCAAAACGAATTACTGAGTTATTTTGCGGCTTATAAAGAGGATGCCTATGAGACAAGTGAAGGGCCACTGGGCCTACTTGGGTTATATGCAAGTGTTTGGGAAATAACGCAAAGTATTTGGGGCAAGAACAATCGTGCCTATGTAATAAAGGGCGGTGCTTTTGATCTGGTTAATAAACCTTGGTTGATGCACCCATACTTAAAAGCGGCTTATAACGAAAATGATGTGGTCAATCAAAATGTTGGTTTTAGATGTGTTAAACCCTGACGTAGATTTTATCTATATAGATAACTTTAAAGGAGAGCGTGATGCTTAGCTTTAACTATCGATTAAAAAGTCGTTGCTTTAGCGCCATTTTAACGACGCTTATGGCGAGTTTATGTATAACGGCTAACTCGGCAAGCCTTGCTAACCAAGGGCTTAGTGAAAGCATTGATCATTATTCAAGTATCAATTATCAGGTGAGAAATAGCGCTCAACGTCAGTTAACTTATGCTAAGCCTGGTACGCAGACTACGATCCTAACCTTGTTAGAGTCGAAAAATAGCCTACAGCTCAAGCAAGGTATCAAGGCTTTCCAGCCATTGTTTCAATCAGTTCAGAAACAGCAGAATTATCAGAATTTAAAGAAAGCTTTTATTGATCAAAATGGTGTTGAAAGACAAGCAGATTTAACGAATGAGCTTAATGAGTTAGATCAAGAGGTAAGTGCTCTATCAACCCAAGTAAATAATGAAAAAGACGTAAATAAAAAAGCGAAATTAAATAGCGAACTGGGTAAATTAAAGCAAGAACAAAGGAACCTTGAAAAAGCAATAAAAGGTATTAAGCGAAAACAGAATAGCCTGACATCTTTGCCTGTTTATGACCTTTCTCAAGTGTTTGCTCACGCTTATAAGAAAAACTTCTTTTTGGTAGATAGTGAATCTTTATACCTAGTCAATGTGAAGGTGACAAGAGCTCGATATCAAGATAGTTTGAGTGGCAAAAGTTTGTCTGTAAATGAGCTAGATTATCGTATAGACAGCCAGATTACGCTGGCGTCACCTAATAAGTTTTCACGTCAAGATCGCTCAGTGCTTAAGCTAACTTATCATCAAGATACCTTGATGCATTTTAGTTATAGACAGCAAGAAGGTGTATTAAGTCATTTAGAAGACGCGGCCTTGTCTGAATTCGCGCGGTTGCTTAAGAGTACGCCGTTAGAACCTAAGGAGTTATCTTTTAAAGGTGAAACCTTAACAAACCTGTATCTTTGGTCGAATGCTGATCAAGAGAAAACGTTAGAGGTTAGCTATAAAGAAACAGGTAAACGTAAAAACTTGATTCAAGTGAAGGTCAGTGCGCAAACAAACGTATTTGACCCTAAGCAATCTTCTACTGCACTTGAAAAACACATAGGTGTGCTTGCTGTGGCAAAAGGCCAGCGCTTAGTTGAACTGAAGAAAATACAAACCATTAATGGCAAAAAAGACATAGGTTGGGATCAAGATATTCGTAATGGCATCATAAAGCTGGGGCCAGAAACCATTTTTGTTTCTAAAGAAGATTATTATGGTTATGAAGGCTTATGGTATCTCGCAAGCTGGATGAGTCGTAATAATATTAAGTTAAAACGTATCTTTTTGATTAATGGTACAGAACCCATTTCTTTAACCGCCAAATTAACAAAAGCGGGTGAGGTTGAGATATCGAAAGCAGGCAATGCGCTCTATCAGTTCAGTGTCGATTCAAATGGATTCGTTACAAATTTATTCTTTACCCCATCTAAACAAATGTTAACGCTAGTGAGTAAAGAAACAAAATCAACTAAGGCAAATAAAGCCAAAATTAAACAATACATGCAGAACAATAAGATAATTTTATTATGAATAAATTGATCTATTTAAGCCTTATTTCAAGCCTACTTCTTGGTTGTGCAAGTCAAGATACGGAAGATACATCCGCTGAGACAAGTTTAGAGCAGAGCTTTGAGCAGGACTTATATGTGGACCTGTTTGATGAGGAAGAAGAGGAGCTAGATTACGAAGCTTATTTCTTTGACTCTAAAGGGCAGCGCTTTTTAGAAAAGAATAGTTCTTTTAGTAAGCTAGATACATTAATTGAGAGACTAATAGAGCAAGCATTTGCTCAAGCAAGTACTCGTATGGCTAATGCTTATGGTGAGTTAGATGTTGCTTTAGAAGTAAGTGGTGGAGGCAGCTATCGTAATGACGTCATTACAGCATCTGAGCAATACATAGTTTCCAACCCCTTACTTAGCTTGAGAGCGCAAGAGGAAGAAGTCGATCAAGTATTAGGAAAAATCCTAAAACAGGAACTGGACCCTTTCTTTGCAACGTCTGACGGTGACTTTGGCGAGACAGCTGAGGTATCTGACTTGGTGCTATATGTATTGGCTGAAGAAAAGGAAGAGACTCTAGACCTTAAAGTCAGTGCCTTAAGTAAGTCTGGTCAAGTATTGGGCGTCGCTAAATCAGAACTTCCCTTAAGAGAGAAGGTGACCCAAGCTAACCGTTTTTCTTTTGTTGAAGTACCTTTTAGCGAGAGTAGTGGTGGTCGTGAATTTCAAATCATGAGCTACCCTGTGAGCGTGAATGAGATGTTTGGATCAGGTTCAACATCCATTGCAGTGACAGATGTTAGTTTAGAGCAGGCAAGTAATTACTGTTATGAAAACGATTTACGTTTGTCGTCACCCTATGTTTTTGAATTTGCTCGCCGTGATTTACAAATTAATCGACCGGCTGGCAATGCCTATGAAGAGATCATTGCGGCTGTTGATTATGAAGATATCGACGAGCCATTTTATCGAGAAGAAGACAGATTAGAACTAGAAGATGATGATATGGCAAATACCTTTCTGGCTTTTAACTGGAACACAGAACGTTACACAATAGTGTCAAATAGTTATAGCTCTAGAAATATGACGTTTCGTTGTTTTAAACAATAAAAGTCTTATAAAAGGTACGTATGTGTCATGATATTAAATCAGTATTTTAGGAGCCTTGTGAATGCGTAAATATCTAATAAACATGAGTCTTTGCCTTGTGTTGTTATTTACTCAATCAGCTTATGCAGCGAATAATATAGCGATTGCTGAGTTTGTAAATAATATTCGAGGGTCATTTAATATGCTCGTCGCAAAAGAGTTTGTTCCTGGCTCTAAGCGACTTAAAAAGACACGTAAAATGATTAAAAAAGGCTATAACAATGAAATCCGCAATATGCAGATTCTACTATCTGGACTGGATCTCGTTGCTAACATTCGTACCGCCAACCCCAAGCTGCTACCTCAGTTTGCAATTCAAGAAAAAGAGGTGGGTAAAACGTTAGATAATGTTGTCGTCTCTTTAACAAGTATTATAAAAACGCGTATTGATGCCAGTAATCAGTTGGCTTCAACACAAATTGATAATTCAGGGGCAGAAATTGAGCTTATTGATGAAGAATTTGATGAAGATGATATCGGTTCAGATATTGATTTAGATGATAATCTAATTGAAATATCAGACGAATCTATTGAGATAGATAATGAAAGGCTAAATTTAGATGATGTAGCTAAACAAGCTTACATTGATATAGCCATTCAATATGTGCCTCAGTTTGCAGGTAAAGAAGTGACTTGGTATGCGGGTGATAAATCCGAAAAAATTCAATTAGGAAAGGGGATGTCGTTAAAACATGCGTTTGTTCCTTATTCACGACAAGGGCTCATCCAGCCATATCCGCTGCATTCAATCTTTGCGACCTCTTTTCTACCTGACCGAAAAGGGGTGCTTCATGTGATGCGCATGTATATTATTCTCATGGTGAATGAAGCAGAACACGGTTCTGTCCGAGTTGCTACCAGGGAAATACCAACCTTTAGATGGGATAGGAACCCTTACTTTATCGCCGCTGCAACTGGAACTGTTTTGAAGAAGATATTTACCAGTACCTTAGGTCAAAAAGTAGATAGCTTTTAACGATAAGGATAAAGCTGGTGCTAGAACATTCAATTCAGTTGCTTAAAATTTTAAGCAGGGGGCAATCAAAATTTATCCGTTTAGCTCTTTTGAGTTTGCCCCTAATACTGATAATTGTATTTTATAGCTTTTTCATTACTCAAAACTTGGTAGATGCTTTTGAAAAGCATATGCACAAAAGCTACTTTGGTGTGTTTGGTGATCTACAACTAGTATCAACCTCAGGATTACTAGAAGAAGTTTATAATGCACCTGAACTCAAACATCTTAATCGTTCCTACCGTATCTCTACTCAGTCTGTTTTATTATTTGAAGCTGATAAAAAAGACGTTCTAAAAGGCGTCAAACTTCTTGCTTATGAAACGGATTACCTTATTAATAAATTTAACTCAGAGAGTGATCTTAGGGGCTACCAATCTGGTTCAATCATTTTAAGTGCAGTCGTATTTAACCAGCTTGATGCGGGAAACTATCAGATAAAAAGCATCTTTAACCCTTTGACTAAGTCATCAGCTAATTTTAATCAGCAGATGAAATTAGATTTTGGCTTTTTAGGCAGTGAACCCATTGTCGTCATGAGTTTAGTTGATTTACAAAAGCTATTTTCAAACAATAAGCGTGAGGATAATGCTGATGGAAAGCTTAGCTACAATCAGATCGAATTTAAAGGTTTGAATGAACAAGATATAGCGCTTGTTAAGCATGTTGCAAGTAGCGCTTTAACACTGGGTTTGGCTAATGATTATCAATTGATTAATCAAAAAGCGCTGACGCAAGAATCCCGTCTTATTTTTGCTCGCATTAATTATTTTAAAGCGGCATTCTTTTTTATTCTTATATCCATTAGTTTTGCGATTTATTTGATGGCGCTGAAATTGTTACTGAATACTAAGAGAGAGGCCCTTACTATTCTGCAATGCTTAGGTGTTTCAAATACTCGCATTGTGATGACATTAGTATTATTAATCTTTGTGGTGACTTGTTTATGCTTATTCTTAGCTCAACAGTTGGCTTTGTTATCAACGGCTGAATTCATTAAGTTTGTTGGTATAACGCTTTAGAAGAGGGTTAGTTGATTGCTAATGCTTGTTTAGGGTTTCTAGGGTAGAACTTTTCTTCAGCACATTCATTTAAGGTGAATTCTCGCGTATTTTTATAAGGCATTTTCATAAAACCGGATACACCTAACCCTTTAATTTCTGGTATGGCATCAACAATGCGAGATAGTGCTGCGGCAAACGCTTGTTCTTGCTCAGGCTCTAATAAGACATAATAACTATGTACTTTAAGGTGAGTCGGTAAAGCCTCAAAAATAATAAGCCCCGTGTGTCTTATCGTATTTAAGTAAGCAATTTCTCGCATAATGGACTCTGGTAAATTAAGTAATTCATCTGGGTCCTGACCGTCTTCAAAATAAGAGTGGTTCCGGCTGTGGTCTTCACTAAAAGGCGTGTGAGTCACGTCAAATGGTATGCTCATTCTATTGTCAGGAATAAAAGCGGCTTCTTCATCAACACGATTGATATGCTGAGTGTTTTTAGCGTTAAACATGCAGCATTTAAAGACACCATCTCTGTGGATTGTTCTTGCAAGCGCCACAATATTGTTAACGGCTGTGACAAAAGGGAGCCTTAACGCGTTATCTTTTAAATGTAAGCTGGAATCGATATAAAGGTGCTCTTCATCCCATCTAAGAGCTAGGCCACCCACGACAGGGTATTTGCCTAATCGGCTAATGGCACCTAAGAATGCTCGCTCAGTATGTCCCATGCCATGCATGAAATTCTTGTAATACTTTTCAAGTTCAACATCATCTACTTCGGCGAGTAAGTAATGATCAATATTACCTTCTTTTAAAAAGCTCTTTCTTGAGCTGTAAACAACGGTTTCCATATCAGTTGCTTCATTGAAGCTCCATATAGGAATGAGTGGCTTTTCTTCTTCTTGGGGTAATTCCGGCATCACAAGACGTTTCATGTTGTCGATTTGTCGGAATAAATAATCACCAGCGGTTTGTCTTTGTTTTCTGTCGCCAGAGAGTAGGGTTTGTAAACACACTGCAAACTCTTTAGGTAGGCCTAGTGACGTAACTGGGATAGCATCATAGCCATAGCGGCAACTTTGCCCAGAGGCTAAAGCATACAGAGTTCCAGCCGCACCTTGTTCATCAAATCTTGGTGAACTTAAGCCACCATTTAATTGCTCTTCACCTATAAAATATACATCACCTAATTTTGCATTGGTTTGTTGCAAGTCTTCACTTAAAAAGCTGAACTGCTGGTGGCCAATTGCTTGGCCTGTAGTATCAGTTTGTGCGAAAACACTTGAACCCCAGTCAATTAGCTTGATGGTTTCTGTGCTTTCGTCAAAAACGATATTGGAAGGTTTAATATCACCATGGACAATGGGGGTTTCAACCTCATCTTGGCTGGCATTACGCAGGCTTTTAAGAATATCGATTAATTGCGCTGCAATTTTGACAACTAATCTGGGGGATAATCGACCGTGCATGACTGAGTAGGCCTCAAGGTCCAGACCTGGCGCTCTTTCCATCATGAGTACAGATTGTCTCGATATTTTTGTGTATTCACTGACGGCGGGAATAAGCGGATGCATGACCTGCGACTGCATCCATGCTTCATCTTCTAACCTGTCTTGAATATGCTGAGGTAAGTTGATTCTTGAAAACTTAAATACGTAATCAGAGCCATCATTCGCTTGTCCACCAAAAACAAAACCATAGGCCCCTTTGCCAATAAATTCTATACCTGTAAAACCAAGCAATTTTAACTGATCAATACATAATTGAACCCAGTCTTTTATCTTCTGAGCATCTTCATGGCTCATCAAATAAATTGATTGTTCTTCGTTAATATAAAACTGTTGTAGTAAGGGGCGCGTCATAGATGCTTATTCTTGTTTGCTTAACGTAAGTGGGAAAGCATAGTTACTGGGTTTTCAAGATAAGCTTTCCAGTGATTACAGAAACGAGCCATAGTGGCACCGTCAATTACCCTGTGATCGCCAGACCAGCTGATCTGCATTATCTTACGAGCTTCTACTTCACCTTTTTCATTAAACCTTGGTAGGGTTTGAATCTTGCCTAGTGCAACGATTGCTACTTCAGGTTTACTTATAATTGGTGTCGCAATTGTGCCGCCAATTACGCCAATGTTGGAAATGGTAATAGTGCCACCTTTCATCTCATTGTTTTTGAGCTTACCTTGGCGAGCCATGTCAGCAAGACGGTTCACTTCTTGGCAGACTTCAAACAAAGAAAGAGACTCAACATTTTTTACATTAGGTACGAGTAAGCCTAATGGTGTGTCGGCCGCCATGCCTATGTTAACTTCGTTAAGGTAGGTTATTTCAGAACAAGACTCATTGACTCGACTATTGAGCTCAGGGAAATGAGGTAGGCTAAGTGCTAATGCCTTCATGAGGAATGGCATCATGCTAAGCTTGGCGCCTTGATCAGCAAAGCTAGCTTTAAGCTCCTGGCGAAGAGCATCTAGTTTGGTGACATCGATTTCTTCTGCGTAAGTAAAATGAGGAATCGTACTCACTGATTCCATCATTTGTTTTGCCATAACCGCTTTTACGCCCTTAATAGCTTCAGTTCTGTTTGTTTTACTATCAGGCACTATAGACAGTGTTTGTGGGTTATCTAATAGTGCTGGCTCTTGCATATTATTAAATAGGTCTTGTTTCATGACTCGGCCGTTTTTGCCAGAACCAACTACCTGGCTGATCTCAATATTGTTTTCTCTTGCTAAGCGTCTAACCGCAGGGCTGGCAATGGCTTTACCTGTATTTGCAAGAGCGCTGATTTGAGTCTCTGAATCTGGCACTGTTTGAGGCTCTAGAGTATTGATATCTGAATTAGCGACTATAGCAGGCGCTTCTACGACTTGCTCATTGGTATCTACTGATGTTGATTCATCATCTGCAACTTCAATTTCAAATAAGGGTTGATGTACTTTGGCAATTTCACCTTTTGCATAATAAAGCTTGCTAATGGTGCCTGTGTACATAGAAGTTATTTCTACTAAAGCTTTGTCAGTCATAACATCTGCTACAGACTGATCTTCTGTGACTGCCATACCTTCACTTATGTGCCAATCGACAAGTTCACATTCAACAATACCTTCACCGATATCCGGTAGAATAAAATCAATTTTCATTATGGGTCTCCTGATAACGGGTTAGTAGTTTAGGCTGGCTTTAATTGCTTCATAGGTCTTCAGATGATCTGGCATATATTCTTTTTCTAACGCTAGTGGGAATGGGGTATCTAAGCCCGCCACTCTGACAATAGGGCTTTCTAGATATAAAAAGCATTCTTCTTGAATTGCGGCGGCAATCTCTGCGCCAAAGCCACTGGTTTTAGGTGCTTCGTGGTTAATGATTAATCGGCCAGTTTTTTTCACTGATGCAGCTACAAGATCACGATCCCAAGGTAGTAGGGTGCGTAAGTCGATAATTTCACAGGAAATACCGTCTTTTTCAGCCATTTCGGCGGCTTTTTCAATGGCTTCCATTTGTGCTCCCCATGCAAGTAGACTGATATCTGAGCCTTCCTTAACTATTTCACCTTTACCGAGAGGGATTTCATAATCATGATCTGGTACTTCACCCGTTGAAGCTCGATAGAGCTTTTTAGGCTCAAAAAATATGACAGGGTTATCATCACGAATTGAGGCGAGCAATAAACCTTTCGCCTGTTCTGGATTGCGGGGAACAACCACTTTTAAACCCGGGGTATGGGTGAAGTATGCTTCAGGGGATTGTGAGTGGTAAAGACCACCATTTATACCACCACCATATGGGGTACGTATGGTCAGGCTACCTACATTAAACTCATTACCAGAACGATATCTAAATTTAGCTGCTTCATTCACAATTTGATCGAATGCAGGGAATATATAATCAGCAAATTGTATTTCGGCAATCGCTGTCATACCTTGAGATGCCACACCATTTGCAAAGCCTATAATGCCTTGTTCTGTCAAAGGGGTGTTAAAACAACGGTGTTTACCATGTTTTTCTTGTAGTTGGCTGGTCGCTCTGAATACTCCGCCAAAATGACCTACATCTTCACCAAAACAAAGGGTTTTCTCATTGCTTGTCATGGCAATATCTAAAGCATTATTGATTGCCTGTAATAAGTTAATTTTACTCATCGTCGAATCTCCAAGATGTTGTTTTATATGCATCCGGATATTTTCGGATATGTTGCTCTAGTGCCTTGTGCTGTTCTTCTAAATGCCAAGGCAAGCTGTCATATACATCTGTAAATAATTCTTTTAGAGCTGGGGCAGGTACTTTTTCCCCTTTTTTCATTGCTTGTACAACACTGGTTCTATGGGTTTCTTTACGCGCTAATTCTTGCTCTTCATCCCACCAACCTTGATGTATTAACCAATGCTTAAATCGAGAAACTGGACATTTAGAACGCCAAGTATCTTCTTCGGATTTATTGCGATACCCACTAGGATCATCAGAACTTGAATGAGCACCTAATCGGTAGGTCATCGCTTCAATCAAAACAGGTTGATGATGTTCAACGGCAAGCTTACGTGCTTCTTGTGTCGCTTTTAAAACCGCCAAAACATCATTGCCATCAACTCGAATTGTTTTAAGACCGAGGGCAACACCTCTTGGCGCTATACCATCACCGGCAAACTGTTCATGAGCGGGTGTTGAAATGGCATAACCATTGTTTCGACAGAAGAAAATTGAAGGTGTTTTTAAAACACCTGCCATGTTTAGCGCGGCATGGAAATCACCTTCTGAGGCTGCGCCATCGCCAAAATAACAAATCA
The DNA here is from genome assembly GCF_000967665.1 of Marinomonas sp. S3726. Lineage (NCBI taxonomy): Bacteria > Pseudomonadati > Pseudomonadota > Gammaproteobacteria > Oceanospirillales > Oceanospirillaceae > Marinomonas > Marinomonas sp. S3726. Next base: position 131,755 of record NZ_JXYC01000012.1, read on the forward strand.
CACAGTTTGGTTTATCTTGCGCTTTTAGAGCGTAAGCATAGCCTGTCGCCTGTGGTAACTGAGTTGCTAGAGGTGACGAAACGGTCATGTAATGAAGTTTATTAGAACCATAATGAATGGGCATTTGTCGCCCTTTGCCGTAGTCCTTTTCATTAGAGAAGATTTGGTTCATAAATTCATCAGGTTCAAAGCCACGAAAAGCGAGAGCGCCTTGTTCACGGTATTGAGCCATGATCATGTCATCGTCTTTAAGCGCTGCTGTACTGCCAATATCGGCCGCTTCTTCGCCTGTTTCAGTCATATAAAAGCTAATACGACCTTGACGTTGAGACGCCAGCATACGCTCGTCTAAAGCACGAATAAAAAGAAAAGTATCGTAGATTTTAAGTGCTAGTGTCTGGTCAATATCAGGCATAGCAGCATTAGGGTAGAGGGTTCCGTCATCTTGAAGTATACGTAAGGTTGGTATATTCAAGGATGAGTTTTCTGAAAATTCAGGGCAATGCACGATCTGCGCATCTGTCTTGCGTTTATCACTCATAGTTGACCTTCTTGTTTTTATTTTATGACTAACGATTGTGTCGGTAGCATGGGTAAGATTTTTGGGATCGCCAAAAACTTACCCCGTGACTTTAATACCGAAACACTAGTTATGTAAAGATCATACTGAAGAAGATTATGTAAAAGAGTGTTGCAGTATTATCAGTTTTAAATATAGACCCTTAAGGCGCAACTGATTAAGCTTTATAAACTTTTTTGTTAGGAAACTGGTTCAAGAAGGCGGTTGGAGGGCGTTTTTGTGAAAAAAAGAAAATTTGATATTGGATATTTATATAATTACGACTGAATGCGATCTTGAAAAATCTTGGCTTTTTGATGATAAATAAACCTAATTCAGTCGTGAAAAATAAACTTTTTATATAAGTGCCTGATCAAGTCCAGAGAAAATAACTGGTTTTCCTTTGTCAGTGATTGAAGCTGCAATGATTTTTGCCTTCAAAATTACCTTTTTGTCACTGGTTCTTATGATTTCTTGATGAAAGTCGAACTTGAATTTTGACTGGCGTTCAGCCTTAGTTGTGACAATGAATTCATCACCACTGGTTAGAGGCTTCTTAAAATCGAGCTCTGCTCTCATAACAACTAAGTGAATTCCTTGCTTGGTAATTTTAGCAAAATCAACATTGTTAGCGAGTAAGAATTTGTGTCGAGCGTGTTCGATATAATTCTGGTAAACCGAGTTGTTTACTATACCTTGCATATCACATTCATAGTCTCTTACTTCAAAATTAATCGAGTGTAACTCAGACATAGGGCATCCTTGGTTTAAGTATAAAATTTACTATAAAGTTTGTAGTTTGGAGGGTTAATGAGAAACGGTGCTGTTTCTTCCCATTTTTTTCGCTTCAGTTAAGTATTTTTTGGCTCTATCCATTAGGTGATCGGCGTTTTCTTCACCAATTGTTGTTGCAACGCCAATGGATACTGTGAAGCGACATAGTACCTTTTTGGTTTCTTTATGTCTTAGAATCTGACCTTCGATATTCGCTCTTAATGTCTCAGCATATTGGCTACTAAAACTCATGCTTGCTTCATTCATCAAGATAGCGAAAGTACCACCATAGAGTCTGGCAATCAAAGCGTTTTCAAGCTTCTTACTTTTTAAGTAATTTGCTAAGAAACGAATTAGCTGATTTCCAACTTGTTTGCCATGGTCTTTATTGATTTTATCTAGATGATCAATGTCTAAAATGAAAAGGGATAAGTCATCTTCTGCTGCTGGGAGCCAAGAGAATAAATGCCTTTCAAGTCCTTTTTGATTAGCAAGTTTTGTAATTGGGTCAAGTTCTACTTCACTCTTAGCTTCTGCAAGGGCTTGTTTTAGCTCAGCCATTTCAGTTTGCGCTTCTTCAAGCTTAGCTAAGAATTTTTCAGATTCTTGTGAGGCTTTTTCTGTACCCTTTTCAAGATATGACACGACCTTTTCTAGTTGCTTATTACCTGAGCTCGATTTGAGAACTTTCTTGCTATTGCTAAGCACCAAGTTTAAATCCTTGATGCTATTTTCCATTTGTTTGGAGCTTGAACCCACTGTATTAATAATTTTTTCAATTTGACTCTTTTTGTCATCATCAAACTTTTTATCGTCATCAGCAACAAATTCGTGGAAGAACTCCTTTGCTAAGAAATGAGGAATATTACCCAGTTTGCGAATAGTTTGATCGACAATTGTATTTAATTGAGAGTCACGGTTGGAAACATAATGGTACCAGACACCATAGTTATAAGGTGTTGGAGGAATGTTTAATTTTACCATCAAGGGTACAGCTTTCCGCAGCAAACGTGACGCTTGTATTGGATTGTCTTGATGCATTTAAGCGTTTCCTCTTAGGTATACATTGTCGAATTTCCGTCCTGGTGAAATCGAAAAAATAAAACAGTTAAGTGAGTTGCTGTTCACTTATTCTTACTGAAACAGCATTTTTATCGTTTGCTTTGAAGTAAATTACGACTAGTTTATCGACTAAACATGTAAAAGCTTTAGTAGTTTTAAGTAAAATTAGAGTAGGGTTTAGTAAAACTTAGCCACCTGCTTTTTTTGCTCGTATCTTCTTCTTTTCTAAGGCTAAAATTAGTTTATCCCTATGATCTCCCTGGATTTCGATTTGATTGTTTTTTACCGAACCACCAGTACCACATAGGTTTTTTAGCTCTTTTGCTAGGCTTTTTAAGTCTTTTTCGGTTAAAGCTAAACCTGTGATAACAGAAACGCCTTTACCTTTACGGCCTTTTGTATCAAGGGTGATTTTTACGTTACCGTCACCAACTAAAGCGTTTTCATCTTTACAAATACACACATTTTGATGTTGGTTACAGTCAGGACACATTTGAGTTTGATCTGTGGAGTATACGAGGTTGCGCTTTTTCATCTTGCTCTTAATCTAAAAATTCTGCTTGGCATTATAACATCCTCTTTGAGGGAATCATGGCTGTTTAAAGTTATTTTGCTCATTAATTCGAAAACTTTGCTCAGTCTGCCTAAAATGAAAGTGACAGGAGTCACACAAAAGACATTAGATTAATTTTGATATGTCATTTTTCAAACAAGGTAATAAGGGACTCCTTTTATTTTCGAGTTATCACTATGAAGTCTCTTTTTTATACAAGAACGGCCAGCACTCAGGATGTATTAAAAATTTTAGCTTTTGAACAAGAAAACAAAGACTGGTTTTTAAATTATCTACCCAGCTCTTATTTAGATAAATTGGATCAAGGTTTCATACGTCAGCAAATAGAGAATCAAAGAGATCATAAGTACTACTTGGTTTATTCAAACTCAGGAGTACTGATTGGTCGATTTAACCTCTACTTCATTGAAGAACACAGGAAAGTTGTTGAGGTTGTTTATCGTATGGATCAAGCTTGGATAGGAAAAGGCATAGCAAGCTATATCCTTAAACGACTTGTTGCCTATTGGGCTTCATCTGGAATAGAAGAAATATATGCCACAACACTAAAGTCTAATTTGGCAAGCAACAAACTCTTATTGAAAACGGGTTTTAAGGTAACTAAGCGTCCTTCAAAACCTATTCTAATAGGGGATGTGAATCAAGAAACCTGTGAATATGTATGGTCGATTGAAGGTTAAACTTCTGTCTATTTTTGTTAAGTGTCAGCTGATACTTTCGTCGGCTAAATACTGAATAAAATCGCTAAAACTTACTGGTAACGGTGCTTCACAACTAATTGAGTTTAAGCTAACAGGATGAATAAAGCTGAGTGACTTGGCATGTAACATCAATCTTTGGGCTCGGCCTAAACCTCTAAAGAGTTTGTTATGGTGGCGACAGCCATAACGAGTATCACCTATGAGCGGAAACCTTATATGCTTAAAGTGTCTTCGTATCTGGTGTTTTCTACCTTGCTCAGTTTTGACTTCCAATAAGGCGCAGCGAGTGGTGCTGTACTTGCTTACAGGGTGATTTAAGGTAAACCGATTGAGGCAAGAAAAATTCGTGATAGCCTCTTTTTCTGTACCTTCTATTTTAAAGCGAGATTGGCCTTTGTTTTCATTTAATTTCGCCAAAGGGTAATCAATAATGCCACTGTCTTCTGGGTGACCTCTAACAATACAAAGGTAGCTCTTGTCTACCTTTGCTTGGCTAAACTGTTCAGAGAGGTGGCGAGCTGTCTCAGCGCAAAAAGTAAGCACAAGCGCACCCGATGTACCTCTATCAAGCCTATGAACAGGGTAAACCCATTTACCAAGTTGATTATTTAGCCTTTGTACAACGGCATCAGTTTCTTGGCTAGCAAGTTGAGTGCGGTGAACGAGTAAACCAGAAGGTTTATTGATGACAACAAGGTGATCATCTTGGTATAGGATATCTAAATGCATGTTTTAATAAATTAATGTGGATCGAAATAAAGGCTTATCAGTTTAATAATAAGCCTTTATGTATTGTTTGGTGCAATCATCAATAGATAAATACACGTTAGGCGATTTGATGAGTTAGATATTAGCTCATAAAGTCTGACAATTGCTGCATACTGGTATTAGCTAATGTTTGCATTGAGTCATGACTTGCCCAAGCTACATGTGGGGTCAGAATAAAGTTTTCTTCTTTACTCAGGTCTTGCAATAGGTGAGACGACGGCATGGGTTCTACACTTGCGACATCAAACCCAGCGCCAGCAATTTGTTTGGTTTTAATAGCCCTTGCTAATGCGGCTTCGTCTACTAATCCACCCCTTCCTGTATTAATTAGTACGCAATTTGCTTTCATATTGCTAAAGGCGGCTTCATCTATCATGTGTCTGTTGTCTTCTGTGAGAGGGCAGTGAAAGCTAATGACATCAGCAATTTCAATAGCGGTATCAAATGCGATATAGCCTTCTCTCACTTCGTGTGCATGTTTTCTTTCACTGAAAAACGTTTTCATACCAAACGCTTCTGCAATTTTTGCAACTTGGTTACCAAGTGCGCCTTTACCAAAAATGACTAAATTGGAGCCAGCTAGGTCTGTGATAGGAAAGTCATGAAAACAAAAGTGCTCAGATTTCTCCCAATCTCCATTCTTTGTTGCTTGGCTATAGGCAATGAGATTACGTTTAAGTGCCAGAAGTAGGCTAAATGTATGTTCAGGTACGCTATTAATTGAATACCCAGTAACATTTTTAACTAAGATATTATTTTGTTGGCAGTACTCAAGGTCCACATTATTTGTTCCAGTGGCTGTGACAAGGATAAGCTTAACACTGCTGGCTTGAGCTAAAATATCAGCGCTAAGTTGAACTTTATTAGAAAGCACGATATCAAAACCCTGAATACGTTCGAGCACTTGGTTTTTCTCTGTACTTGGGTATTCACGAACAGTCTCTAGTGTTGCTGGATAATCAAAGTTGATGCTGTCGGGGAAACTACCGCGGTCTAAAAAAACAGCTTTCATAGTATTTCCTTATTTTAATTCAAGAAGTGGCAAGACTTTAGGCATAATGTTTTCTAATACGAATGTTTGCCCTTGAGCATTTGGGTGAAGGCCATCATTAAGCATAAGATCTTGATTTAGCGCGACATTATCTAGCATAAAGGGAACAAGTGAAACCTCTTCTTGTTTAGCAATGTCCTGATATAGTTGAAAAAAGGCAGTTGAATAGCGACGACCATAGTTTGGTGGTATTTGATTGCCAATTAATAGAACCTTCGCACCCGCAAGTTTGCTGTCTTGAATCATCTTTATAAGATTGCTTTTGGTGGTTTTTAAAGGGTAACCGCGTAGTGCATCGTTAGCGCCAAGCTCCAGAATAACGAGCTTTGGTTGTTCTTGAAGTAAAGAGGTTAACCTTGCTGCACCGCCTTGGGTTGTTTCACCACTGATACTTGCGTTAATAATGTTAATGCTTTTACCCTGTTGGTTAACTTCTTGTTCTAACAGGTGTACCCAACCACTTTCGACAGGGAGCTGGTAGGCAGCACTAAGGCTGTCTCCAAGTACTAGAACGGTTGATGCCTGAGTGTAGGGTAAGAAAAGAGAGATAAGTGTTAAAAGAAATATTCGTAACAGTTTAAACATCATAATCGCCAATAATTGAAGAGTAAGTTTTATTTATGAATGATCCACAAGCAATTGCCATCAGAACCGATAATTTAATTCATAGTGTTGCAACCAGTGCTGGTGAACTATCCATATTGAAAGGTATTGATATGGAAATCAAGGAGGGTGAGTCTGTTGCAATTGTTGGCGCTTCTGGATCGGGTAAATCAACTTTACTTGGATTAATTGCAGGATTAGATGTGTGTTCAGGTGGCGAAGCTTACATTTATGATAAGGCTTTATCTAAACTTGATGAAGAAGAAAGGGCACAATTAAGAGGACAATATGTGGGTTTTGTCTTTCAGTCTTTTCATTTATTACCAAGCTTAACCGCGCTTGAAAATGTCATGCTACCTGCAGAGCTTAGTGGTGATAATCAAGCTAAGGAAAAAGCACTTGGTTTTCTAGAGCAAGTTGGTTTGTCTCATCGTTTAAATCATTATCCGAGACAACTTTCAGGAGGAGAGCAGCAACGTGTTGCTATTGCTAGGGCATTTGCTTCTGCTCCAAAAATACTTTTTGCAGATGAACCAACGGGTAATTTAGATGCTGAAACAGGCAAAGTCATCAGTGATCTGATCTTTGATCTTAATGAGTCTCTCGGAACAACTTTGGTTATGGTAACCCATGATGCAACCCTTGCTAAGCGTTGTCAGCGTCAACTTTCTATGAGCGCTGGTCGCTTAAGCGAGGCGTCATGAATTTAGCGCTGAGACTTTTATTAAGAGAGTTAAGAAATGGCGATGTGCTGACGTTAGCGCTTGCGCTTGCGTTATCAGTCGCGACAGTTACGGGTATTAGCTTATTCATAGATAGATTACAAAGTTCTTTTGAATTGCAATCAGCTACCTTGCTGGCAGCTGATAGGGTCGTACGAAGTCCTGAGGTTTTACCTATTCAATGGGAAGAAGAAGCTGAGTCTAAAGGGCTAGAAGTAGCGAACAGAGCTTGGTTTTCGACCATGGTGTTTACTGAATCTGGCTTACAGCTATCTCAAGTAAGTGCTGTAACTGAAGCTTATCCGTTAAGAGGTGAGTATCTAATTGATAGCACTCTATTTGGTACAGGAAAGGCGACGGAAAAAGGCCCTAACACAGGTGAAGTTTGGGTATCTTCTCGTTTAGCAAGCTTAATTGATGTTGAAATAGGGAATAGCATTCAAATAGGTGAAGCTGACTTTGTGGTAACGGCTTACCTTGTAAGAGATCCAGGTTCAACGGCTAGTGCATTTGCTATTGCACCAAGAGCGGTTATTAATTGGCAAGATCTCGATAAAACAGAAGTTATCCAGCCAGGTAGTAGAGTTCGTTATGCGTTGCTTATGGCTGGTATAGAAAGTCAGTTAGATGAAATGGAAGAATGGATTACGCCAAAACTAAGTGATAACCAAGAATGGCGTAGCCCAAGAGCGGGTGGTAGAGGTATAGGTGCAACAATTGATAGGGCTGAGTCTTTTCTATTGCTTGCAGGCACTTTGGCAGTGGTTATGGCTGGTGTTGCTATGGCATTGGCATCAAATCGCTATGTAAAAAGGCATTTAGCGCAAGTTGCTGTGATGAAAACTTTGGGCGCGACGCCTAAAAAAGTAGCCTCAATTTTAATTTGGCAACTAATTTGTATTTTAGTCTTGGGTTCTATAATTGGCCTTCTTTTAGGTTGGAGTGTTCAAGCATTTATAGCACTTTCTCTAGAGGCGTTGTTATCGACTGCCTTACCTGAACCTGGTTTTGAAAAAATGTGGCTAGGTGTTGTAACAGGCTTAACATCATTAGTTGCTTTTTGTTTGCCATTAATGGTGCGCTTATTGGGTGTCTCACCTTTAAGTGTGCTGCAGCCAATGGGGCGAATTGAGGGAAAAACAGCGCTGTTATATGCCTGTGGTTTCGTGGGTATGTTTGCTTTGATGGTGATATACACCCAAGGTATTTTGTTACCAAGCCTCATGGTATTGAGTATCTTATTAGTGTCTGCTTTGGTTGGTGTTATTGGCTTTATTCTATTCAAGTTAGGTCGGAAACTGACAACTGGTGCAACTAGTGGTTGGCAAATTGGTTTGGCTGCACTTCATAGAAGGCTGCAGTCTAACTTATTTCAACTATTGATTTTTACTCTCATCATCATGCTCGTACTTATTTTGACGGGTGTTAGAAGTAATTTGATTTCAGACTGGCAGTCTCAGCTTCCTGAAGGTGCGGCGAATCATTATTTATTTAATATTCAGCAGCAAGATGTTGAGCCTTTGCAATCAATGATGACAGGTCTTGAAATTGAAGAGTCTGACTGGTACCCAATGGTACTTGGGCGGGTTACTAAAGTGAATCAAGAAAAGGTTACTGACCTCTATGGTAAAAAAGAGGAAAGGCCCGAGATGTTATCTAGAGAACTTAATTTAACCTGGACTGATACACTTGGTGAAGACAATGTGATACTTGAAGGTGTATTTAACCCTCTAAAAGATGGTTTCTCTATTGAATCAACAGCTGCAGAAGAGGCCGGTGTAAAGCTTGGTGATGAAATTACACTATTCATTGGTGGGCGTGAGTACAGCCAAAAAATAACCTCAATACGTAAAGTTGATTGGGGGAGTATGAGGCCAAACTTTTATCTTATTCTACCTAAAACGATTTTATCCGATTTTCCTGCGAATTATATTACCAGTGTGCATGTAACTGATGTGAATAAGCAGGCGTTTTACAAGGGAATGGCAAACTACCCAACTGTTTCTTTATTGAATGTGGGTGATTTGATAGGGCAGATACAATTAATTATTGCGCAAGTTTCTCAAGCAATTCAGTTGTTGTTGGGCTTTATTGTTGCTTCAGGTGCTTTAGTACTAGTAGCAAGTATTAGAGCAAGTTTGGATGAAAGGTTAGAAGAAGGCGCCTTATTACGCACTTTGGGTGCAAGTAAGAGCTTAATTCGTCAGGCAATGCTGATAGAGTTTGGGTTTTTAGGCATATTTGCTGGCATTATTGCGGCAATGGCCGCGGAAGCTTGTTTGTTCGGGTTGCAGGTGTACTTATTTGAACTGAGTGCAAGTTTTCACCCTATCTTATGGCTGCTTGGGCCATTACTTGGATTTATTATAGTGACAAGTATCGGTTTGTTTGCGGGGAGAACTGTGCTAAAAGTGGCGCCTATGAGAATGTTGCAAGCCCTATAAGCTATGTCTGAGTTAACTGAAATTAATGGCTACATCCTTACTCGCCAGAGTAAGGATGTAGCTAATAAAATAGAAACCGCATTTTGGGTTAAAACTGATGCAGTTTGTTTGAAAGTGATTCCCGAAAAGCAGCAATGCATTTTTTTTGTATCTGTTCTTGCCTTGCCCTTGTTAGAAGGGCTTCCTTGCATAAAAATTATACAGCAATCTTATTTGTCATTTACAGAAGAGCCTCTTTATCTTATTTCTTGTGAAAGCTTACAGGTTCAATCTCAGGTTACTCTATTACTTGAAAAAAATGGTTTCCCATATTATGAGCATGATGTAAGACCAGAAGACAGATACATCATGGAGCGAGGTATTAAGGGAAAAGTAAAAATGCTTGGATATTTATCAGAGGATAAAAAAACTTTAACTCAAGCGCGCCTTTTACCTAGTAGATATGAACCGAATTGGCTTATTTGGTCATTAGATATCGAAACTTCAGTCTCACGTAATTGTATTCTATCGATTGCTATTGTTTGTGAAGAATATGAAGCCTGCTTTATCGTTTCAGATCAAAGTTTTGATGATGGAAGGGTCTTCCCTTGTAGTGATGAAAAGACTTTGTTACTCGAGTTTATGCGTTTTCAAAAGCAATATTCCCCCGACATTATCATTGGCTGGAATCTGGTTGGGTTTGATTTAAATTTTATTGATCAAAGATGTCACTTTTATGGTTTAAAGCCAGGTTTTGGTGTTGATGGCCAGAATTGGAATATGCGTGGAAAAGAAGGTTCTTCAAGGCGTTTTATTCGTATTCCCGGGCGAGCAGTGTTAGATGGTATTGATCTCCTGAAAGTGGCTGGTTATCACTTTGATTCTTATAGCCTTGAAAATGTTAGTCGTGAGATTTTAGATGACGGGAAATTGGTTCATGGTAGTCAGCGCTGGCAAGAAATAGAGAGGCTGCATCAAGAAGATCAAGTGAGTTTCATTGAATACAACTTGCAAGACTGCCGCTTAGTCTTGGGGATTTTCAAAAAACTAAATTTAATCGAGTTACAGCAAACACGCGTCGATTTAACTGGTATCCCATTTTCTCAAACCGGTGGTTCGGTACAAGCGTTTGAAAATCAATACCTTCCTCTGTTGCATCAACAGGGACGAGCTGGGCCAAATTACTCAAAAGACCCTTTTATTGCAAGCCCTGGTGGCTTTGTTATGTCATCCGTGCCTGGCTTGTATAAAAATGTATTGGTATTTGATTTTAAAAGCCTATATCCCAGTATTATCCGAACTTTTTTGGTCGATCCTTTAGCTAGAGTTAAGCAATCAGGTGAAAGGGTGGAGGGGTTTCTTGGTGCAAGTTATTCGAAAGATGCCCCCATATTGCCTAACTTAATCAGTGAGCTATCTTCAGCAAGGGAAGAAGCAAAAGCAACTGACAACGATATACTAAGTTATGCCATCAAAATTATCATGAATTCGTTTTATGGGGTTTTAGGTTCAAACTTATGTCGTTTTTATCACCCTGAGCTTGCAAGTTCTATTACTATGCGTGGGCACGAGATTCTAAATCAAACTCGCAAGTGGTTCGAGCAAGCAAATGCCAAGGTAATATATGGTGATACTGATTCATTGTTTATTACTTTTGATAATGAAAGCTTATCTTCAACAGAAGTAAAGTATAAGGGAGATGTGCTCTGTAAAGAAATAAATCAGAAGTGGGTATCGTTCTGCAGGGAGAATTATCAAATTGACAGCTACCTAGAGCTAGAGTTTGAAAGAACCTATGAAAGATTTTTTATGCCGACGATTAGAGGGCAGGTTGAAGGTAGTAAAAAGCGATATGCAGGTCTTGCTAATGATGAGCTTATCTTTAAAGGACTAGAGGCCGTAAGAAGTGATTGGACGCCATTTGCTCGCTATTTTCAGAAAGCTTTATTTAAGCGAATTTTTAATGATGAATCTCCTGTATCATTTGTTAAACAAGTTGTAGAAGAGCTTTATCAAGGTAAGTACGATAATCAGCTTGTCTATCAAAAGCGCCTTTCAAGACCTCTTTGTGAATATACTAAAGTGACGCCTCCACATGTAAGGGCGGCTAAGATTGCAGATCAGAGGCGAATACAATTAGGGGTTAAGCCCGAATTTTCATTAGGTCGTCAAAGTGTGCAATATTATTATTCTGTTCAGGGCGTGCAGCCATTTGCTGAGGAAGGGGACTTAGATAATATTGATTATGACCATTATTTAGAAAAGCAAATAGAACCTATTGCTGACAGTGTATTATCTTTGTTTGGAACTGACTTGGCGAGCTTAACAACGCCTCAGTTGGGTTTGTTGTAATCTGATTTTTAAAAAATATGCTATTTAGTTATGCAAGATATGAGAGCGTTATTTGCCTTAATCTTGATAAAAAGATTGATTAACGCTTTAAAACTGAGATAGATTGCATTGAAGGTAATAACTTGGTGACAAAGGAATGACATTTGCTAACGTACGAGTAGCGTTATTGGCGTTTTTTTTATTTGCTGTGCTAGTTTTGGTTTGGGCGGTAAATGAGCATAGGATTAGTAAGTCAAATATCGAGTATGCTTCAGATTATCAGGTATACATTTCTGAAAATGAAAACTTAGCTTTTCATGATATTCTAAATTTGCCACAAAGCGATTGGCAAAACCTACCGCAGAAGTCTAATTCACTTTCTTTTGGTTATTCGACCGCTTCTCATTGGATTAAATTACCCCTTAAAAATCAGATAAAGAAGGGGCAGTTCTTGGTTGTTAATTACTCATTACTTGATGAAATCGATTTTTATCAAGTAATGAAAGAAGGTGAAACACTAAAGATAGAGACAGGTGATGCTCGCCCTTTTGATAATAGGTTGGTTAAAGTCTCAAACTTTGCTTTTCCTATTGACGCTCAATCACAGGGTTCAACTTTATTCATTAGAGTGAAAAGTAGTGGTACTTTAAAGGTTCCCTTATACTTTGAGCAATATGAAGATTTGATTCAGGCGGAAGCAGCCGAAAATCTATATTCTGGTGCTTTTGCAGGTTATATGGGCTTAATGATCTTAATGAGCCTTATTATTGTTGCCATTAGTGGCGATAAGAATTATTTGCTTTACGGTGTTTATGTGTTGGCAAGTTTGGGGCTTACTCTAAATTTGAATGGCTTATTATTCCGTTGGCTTTGGCCTGGATCTCCCGAGTGGAATCAAGTCTCAACTAATCTCTTTTCTTATACCCTTATTTATTTTCAACTCGTTTTTGTATGTCGTTATATTAAGCTGGAAAATAGCAAGATAAAAGTGCTTTCTGACGTACTTAAAATGCTTGCCATGGTTGGCTTGCTGATTTCTCTTGTACCGCAATGGTATATGCCGTTAAGTAAAATTAGTGGAATATTTATCCTTTTAACTAACCTTTTTTGTCTTTTTCTTGCGGTTGATTACTGCCGTAAAAACAAGAGTAGGTTGAGAGGTGAGTTATATTTTGCTATGGCTTGGCTTGTAATGGCTCTTGGTGTGAGTGTTGTTGTACTTGGAGTCTTTGGAATATTGCCCTCAACCCCTATTGTTAATAACGCTAACATGATCGCTTCTGTTCTGGAGGTTTTCTTTTTAACAACAGCCATGGTGTGTCGTTTTGAAAGTGAGAGGCAAGCTCGTATTGAGGCGACTTTACAAAGTCATAAGGAAGCCGAGCAGAGAGTGCATATTGAAAAACATATGTTATTCCAAGCGACTCATGATTCAGTTTCGCATCTGCCTAAAAAAGACGTGTTACTAGCTAACTGGCCAAAGTTGAGTGCTGAAGTGCCTTCTGATCATAGTGCCAGTGCTGTTTTGATTCATTTTGAAGGCTATTATGGGCAAGTATTGTCGTTTGGTCAGCAAGTGGCTGAAGCTATGGTGCATGAGTTGCACGATAGAGTAAGGCGATTACTTGGTAATAAGTCTCAATATTTAAAGCTTGATTACCAGTGGAGCCAAGATAGGGCTGTGGTATTGGACTCATTAGATTTATGTCTAATTTTAATTAGCCCGAAAGAGTATGACATTAGTGAAGAGCTTAATTGGTTGCATAATAGTCTAAGTGGTCCATTTAATTATGAGAATATGTTTTTAGATATTGAATTAACGATTGGTGTCAGTAAACTGCATGACTCAGAAAAAGTAGACCGTGTAATAAGGCGTGCACAAGTTGCTTCTAAAGAAGCATCACAAAGGCGTTTAAAAGTGTTACATTACCATAACAAATTAGGCCAAGACCCTGAATTAACAGGGATTATAATGTCTAAATTGAAAATGGCATTAGACCAAGGTCGATTACAGCTTGCATTTCAGCCACAGGTAAATACTCATAATGGGAGTTTATTTGGTGTTGAGGCCTTGGTTCGTTGGAAGGATGATGAGTATGGTTGGATTCCTCCTGATGTCTTTGTGCCTATAGCTGAGCAGTGTCGATTAATTACACCTTTGACTGCATTTGTAGTGAAAGAATCGTGTGCTTTTTATCAAAGATTTTATCAAGAGACTGGTCAGGAAATTGCTATATCAATAAATTTATCGGCTAGAAACCTATCTGATGAATTTTTGATACAAGAAGTCTCAAGTATTATTGAGAAATATCGTGTTCCACCAAGGTTAGTTACTTTTGAGGTGACAGAAACTGCTATCATTGGTGATATAGAAAAAAGTCGTAATGCCCTTGAGGATCTTTTGGACTTGGGGGTTAAGATGGCGCTGGATGACTTTGGAACGGGTTATTCTTCTTTAGTGTATCTTAAAGAGTTGCCTTTTACTGAATTGAAAATTGACAAAGGATTTTTAGTTAAGGATGACAAGGCACAACACAATGCAAGTCTCGTCGAAGCAGCGGTGATGCTAGGTAAGGCTTTGAATATGGAAGTGATAGCAGAAGGTGTTGAAAGTCTCGAAATGGCTGAACAGCTTGCAGGCTATGGCTGCCAACTTTGCCAAGGTTTTTATTTTGCGAAACCTATGTCAGAGACAGATTTTGGATTGTGGTACAAAGGATATGACAATAAACGGAATATTATTGGAACAAAACATGAAATCACCTATGAAACGTGAACTAACTCTAGATAGATTACGCATGTCTGCGCAAACTATGATCTTACAATCTAATTGGAATGAAGTGGGTGTTCAGGACATTGCTAAGTTGGCAAATGTTAGTATTGGCACCTTTTATAACTATTTTGATAGTAAAGATGCCGCTTTGGATGACCTTAAAAAAGTATTGAGTGATGTCTTGTATCACGATCTTGATGCTTTATTAAAAGTAGAGATGGATCCAGTTTCGCAATTAACCTTGCTTATTAAATACTTTTTTGAGCTTGCGAATTCAAAAGCTGTATGGGCTCAGTATATTTTAGGTGGTACTGAGTTTTCTGATCGTCTTGAGCCTGGCGTGGATCAACTTTTATCACCCATTTTACAAGCAGGCAAAGCAAAAGAGCTATTCTCTATAGAAGTTGATGAAGTTGTTGTAGACTTTGTTGAAAAGGGTATGTTCGGTTTGCTAAGGCAAGCACTGGAAAATCAGGACAGAGGTCAAGAAATTGCAGTAAGCTGTGCTGAACTTGTATTAAGATTAGTAGGTGTTCCTCCTACTATTTCGAAAGATGCAGCTAAAAAAGTGTGTCCTTGTACACCATTATATACTTTACCTGTTTCTGTTTTATCACTAAACCAAACTAAAAATGACTATGCATAAAGCGTTACCAGAAGTTGTTTTATATGGAACACTAGGGTGTCATCTTTGTGATGATGCTCTTGCCTTAGGAAGGGCTACTCTTCCTAAGGATGTTTCAATAAAACAAATAGATATTGTTGAAAATGAAAGCTTGATGAGTGCCATGGCGACGAGGATTCCTGTCATGAAGCTTGGCGATCAAGAGCTAAATTGGCCTTTTGAGGCGAGTGATATTCAGAAAATCTGGCGTCAGCACTCACCAAAGCGTCGCTATTTACTCTAAATTAAGGCTTAAATTGAAAAGCTTTTCTGTGTTTTGACGGCTTGCCTGAATTAATTCATCGTCTGACAGATTAAGTTGATTCGCAATTTGAGTTGCTATGTGAGGTAAAAATTTAGGGTGATTCTTTTTAGGTCTTGGTCTAAGTGTTCTTGGTAGCAAGTAAGGTGAATCAGTCTCGATCAAGATTTTATCTTGAGGTATGTACTTGATTGCTTCTTGAAGGTCTTGTCCTCTTCGTTCATCACAAACCCAGCCAGTGATTCCAATATAAAGCCCTAAATCTAGATAACGCTTCAATGTGTTTTTATTTGCTGTAAAGCAGTGTAATATCCCATGTACTTCGCTTGAAAAGTGAGATTTTAAAATGTTGATCAAGGTTTCTTCAGCATCTCTTTCATGGAGGTATAAGGGGGATTTTAACTCTTTAGCAAGTTGGATTTGTTCGTTAAAAGCGATTATTTGGTTATCTTGAGTTGAGTAATTACGGTTAAAATCGAGGCCGGTCTCACCAATAGCAACTGCTTTTGTGCTCGCTTTATGTAAAGCAGTGATCCTATTTGCTGAATCTAGGTTCCATGAATCTGCATGATGAGGGTGGCAGCCTAATGTAATGTGGATGCCATCAAATTTTTTTACAAGCTCAAAAAGCTGCTCACTTTCTTCAATATTCGACGCGATTGCAATTATGTTGCTAACACCTGCTTGTTGCCAGTCAATCATATTTTGCTCAAGGTTGTTGAGCAAAGAGGGGTGAGTAAGGTTTACGCCAATATCTATCATTAAAACTGCAACTCTTTTGCTTGTTTGATACTTTCAATATAAAGCGACTTCATTTCTGCTTTATCAAGACCTGCTTGTGTTAAAGCTTCCAAGGGGAGACTTTCCCACTGCCCACGTTCGTATTGTTGAACCATTTTAAGAGTGTTTCCAAGAGGGCCTTTAAACTGAGTAAGTGCAAGAGACAAATTCTTATCAAGAGGTATTTCATTTAATAGCTGCTCAATGCTTTCACCAAAAAAAGAAGGAAGGTATGAGAATAGACCAACTATAAAAGCATGAGCTTCACCTGGGTAAAGCTTTTTAGCTACTTGCTGGCAAAACATTGCTCTGGTAAGGGCCATTTGACATAAGCAGTCAGGTTTACCATTAATAGCGTTAAAAACAGCCATGCTAAACCATTTCATTACATCCCTAAGGCCTATTACTTCTAGCGCTCTTTGAACACTTGATACTTGGAAGTTTTGATAGCTGGGTGCTCGTTTAGTAAGTTTTATTATTTTGTAAGCTAAAGTAGCGTCTTTTTCAATGATGGCTGCTAATTCGGTAATATTACTGTTAGCTTCATTTACCTTGGCAAGGAACTCAATAACAAGTGCTTTATATAAATGTGTTTTCTTGCCATGAATATCTTCTTTTGCAGTATGGAAGTTGCCTGAAAAGAGGGTTATCTTTGGTATCTGTTGTGCGGCATCATTATGCTGGCTTAGATTGATCTGATTGGCGAGTAAACAGACATCTTTATAGAAAGAGTCGTCAAGCAACTTAATTGTGTTTCGTAAACCCATTTCTTTAAGGTTAAATTTAACATAACTAATGTAATGCATAATTGCTAAAGGAACAGAGTCAGGAGTTGCATTAATTAAACCGAGTTTATAGCCATCTTCATGTAATAATGCGATATGTTCGATTAGACTGTCTGGAAAGGGTGACGGGGCCCTAAAAAAAAGTACATAATTATCTAAGGAAAAAGCGGGCGGTTTTAATAACACATCAATGCTAATGTCAATGAAGGCTTTTGTGTTATTAGTTACAATATCAAGATCAAGGTCCGTGATTAACGCGTGTAATAGGTTGTTACTACTTTCTAAATCAGAAAGTTTATTGTCAGGATAAAGGATTGAATAGGCTTCAATATGTCCTTTTCTATTTAAAATGGCTTGTCGTGCAAGCAGCACGGATTGTTCTTGCATGAAAGTGTCTCAAATATAGTGGTCAATAACTAAATAAGTACTGTAACAGCTTACGCAATTCAATATCATGTTTATAATAAACACAATGCTAGATTTAATAACTTTGGAGTAACGCATGGCGGGAATGTTAGAAGCCGTAGATCAGAGGACGCAACTTGTAGGGGAAAATAGATTAGAGTTGCTCATGTTTCGCCTCAATGGAATGCAACTTTTTGCAATCAATGTGTTTAAAGTACAAGAGGTAGTACAGCTACCGAAACTTAATCTAATGCCGCAGCGTCATCCTTCTGTCGGCGGAGTTACTCATTTCCGTGGTAAAACAATTCCTGTAATTGATTTGTCACAGGCAATTGGGCTGCGTCCTCTTTCTGATGAACAAACCTGTAATTTAATTGTATCAGAGTACAACAACTCCATTCAGGGGTTCATGGTTGGTGAAGTAGACCGAATTATCAATATGAACTGGAATGAGATTCTTCCACCACCAGACGGTGTAGGACGTCAAAATTATTTAACGGCGATTACTAAAGTAAATGAACGTATTGTTGAAATCATTGATGTTGAGAAAGTGTTGGCTGAAATATCTCCATACGATAGTCGTATCAGTGATGAAATTATTGATAAAGACCTTCTTTCATTAGCTAAAGGGCTTGAGGTTCTAGTTGTAGATGACTCTTCGGTTGGTCTTCACCAATGTCAGATAACTTTAGATTCTTTGGGGATTAAGGTTCATACAGCAACAGATGGTAAGAAAGGTCTGGAGATGCTTAAGAAATGGGCTGCTGATAACGAAGATGTGCCTAATAAGCTGCTGATGATGATTACTGATGCTGAAATGCCTGAGATGGATGGTTATCGATTAACGAAAGAAGTGCGTGATGATCCAAGGCTTAAAGACCTTTACATTGTTTTGCATACTTCATTAAGTGGCAGTTTTAATAAAGCCATGGTCCAAAAGGTTGGTTGTAATGATTACTTGTCTAAATTTCAGCCAGATAAGTTGGCGGCCATCGTACAAGATAGAATTAGAGATGTTGTGAGTCGTGACTGATTTTATTAAGTGTTAATGAAATAAGGCAGCATTCGCTGCCTTATTTTTTGTGTTGGAGAAAAGTTTGGATTTACTTTGGTTACTGCCTCTTGTTTTTGTGCTTGCGTTAATATCGGGTGTTTATTACAAGTTAAATAGTGTGAGTTTGTCATTAATCCTTATTCCGGGAATGTTGGGGTTTGAGTCTTTATTGCCGGTAAGTGTTGAAGATTCATTATTAATTTTAATTGCCTCTTGCTTGGCTGCAAGTTTGCCTTTCTGTGTTTTATCTTTTGTGTCGGCCGCGAAAAATTTTAAAGGGGACTTTGAGCTAGTTTCAAGGTTTTTTGCAACAAGAGTTAGCTTAAGTTCAATTTTAATTGCACAAATTTTAGGTATTGTTCCATCGATCTATGTTTACAGCTTCTATTGCATTCTTTTGGCTTTATTTGCAATGTCATTGATTTTAGGTCCATACCTTAACAGGGAAAAGTATTTTCAAGAGAGCTTTAGTGGTCGTTTTTGGTATCTTTCGCTACTTTCTTTGCCGTTAGGGGCGGCTGGAACGGAATGGCGAAAGGTTTTACCTATTAAATCTAATACAGAAGGGTTTGATTACTTTTCGACCTTAAGCATGTTTGTTGTTTTTCCTGCCTTACTAGGCTTCGTTTTTCCTGCATTACCAGTTACAGTTTTTGAATCACAGCAATGGCAGCAAAACTGGATGATTGGTTATATATGCTGGCCGCTATCAATTCTAGTATTTTGCGGTTCTTACATTGGAAATGCTTTGGTTAAAAACACGCAGAACCAAACTGATAAAGCATGGTTGCACTATATACTCGCTCTATTTCTTCTTGCGATCGTAATTAGAAGTATTATCACTTAGCCCTTTGCTTGTTTCTGAGAGAATTCGCGTGATAAAATTAACTGTAATTATATACATGAGTTAATTCTTTCGAGTGGGTGTTAGTCACTTGATGATATTTCTTTGTTTGAATCTAAATTGGATGTTAAATGACTGAAAATAAACCAGATTTTGGTGTTCTTCTTGTAAACTTGGGAACCCCTGATGCACCTACTGCAAAAGCAGTAAAAAAGTATCTAAGAGAGTTTTTATCAGACCCTAGAGTAGTTGATTTAACTCCCTTAATTTGGAAGCCCATTTTAAATCTAGTTATTTTAAATATCAGGCCGAAGAAAGTTGCCGAACTGTATGAAAAAGTTTGGTTTGATGACGGTTCTCCTCTCTTGGTTTTAGGTAAACGTTTAGCTCAGAAACTGGTTGCTAACTTTGATGAAGCGGGGCAAAACATTCCTATCGTGAATGCAATGACATACGGTAATCCAAGTGTTAGTGATGGCATAGCAGACTTACGCAAGCAAGGTGTTGAGAATATAGTTATATTGCCTATGTATCCTCAGTTCTCTGGTACAACAACTGCGGCTGTATATGATGCGGTTTTTAAATCTTTTTCTAAGAGCTCAGACTGGCCATCTCTTCACTTTATTCGTGATTATGCAAATCAGCCACTGTATATCAAAGCATTAGCGAATAGTGTCCGTAATCAGTGGCAAATCCAAGGTGAAAAGCGCCACTTGTTATTCTCATATCATGGCATTCCTAAGCGCTACGTTACTAACGGTGATCCATATGAGAAACACTGTAATGAAACAAGCGAATTGGTTGCTAAAGAATTGGGTCTATCTCCTTCAGAGTGGACTCACTCTTATCAATCTAGGTTTGGGCGTGAAGAATGGTTACAGCCTTATGCAGATGAAACACTTAAGACGCTGGCTCAAGGTGGTGTTAAGTCGCTGAATGTTATTAGCCCAGCCTTTGCTGTTGATTGTTTAGAAACACTTGAAGAGATTTGTTTTGAGTTAAAAGAAGTGTTTGAAGAGGCGGGTGGTGAAAAGTATGACTATATTTCTGCTCTAAATGATAATGATGATCATGCGGTTCTTTATCGCGAACTGATACTGAAAAATTCTAGCCAATGGTGTTCTGATAAATGAGTCAAACTGATAATAAATATGCCATCTCAACAATCGCTTTTGATGCTGATGATACCTTGTGGCGAAATGAAGAAATTTTTATGAAGGCACAAGAAACCTTTATTAATATGCTAACTGAATATCATGATGAGGCATATATATCATCTCATCTAGCTGAGATTCAGGTTAGAAATTTGTCATTGTTTGGGTATGGGATAAAAGGTTTCACTCTTTCTATGATTGAAACGGCAATTGAGTTATCCGAAGGGCGTATTAGAGGTCATGAAATTCATGACATTATTACTTTGGCTAAAGACATGGTTGCAGCTCCGATTCATCTTTTACCTCATGTGGTTGATACTGTAAAAGCTTTAAAAGGCAAGTATCAGCTTATGGTGATTACTAAAGGTGATTTGCTGGATCAAGAAGGTAAACTTGCTCGATCTGGAATCGCAGATTTGTTTGATTACATTGAAATAGTATCAGAAAAGAAACCATCCTCTTATCAGGATATCTTAACGCGTTACCAGATTCCAAAAGAGTCGTTTTTAATGCTTGGTAATTCTATGCGATCAGATGTATTACCTTTATTGGATATTGGTGTTAAAGCGATACATGTTCCATACCATAGTACTTGGGCGCATGAGCAAGTTGATGAGAGTGAACTGACTGCTTACGGTGAAATTGAAACATTTGAAAATATTTCAGAACTTTTGCCTTGGTTAGCAAAAAATGCTTAGTTATGACATTGAACAATTAGAGGTTGGCATGAAAAGAATAGTTGAAACGACGCTGATAGTATTTTGCTTAAGTGTTCCATATGTAAGTGCCGCCGATACGGATGTTGATAAAGCATTAGATAAAACGAAAGAGGGTGCGATCGAGTTATTTGAAATCGCAAAAGAGAAAAGTGCTCAGATTGGAGAAAACATACTAGACAAGAGTGCTGAGTTAGGTGACGAAGCTAATAAAAAAGCTGAAAAAACTGGAGAAGCTTTTTGGAATAAAATGAAAGAAATAGGTTCAGCATCTAAAAAGCTAGCTGAAGATGGCACAGAAAAGTTAAAAGATTTTGCATGTGATTTATCTGATAAGGCTTGTTTGGATGCTGCAAAACAAGAGTCACCTCAAAACCTAGATAATTCGATTTAGCGCTCCTTTTATGAGTAAAAAGAATGGCGGAACTTGGGAAAATGAATTTGTTAACCAAGACAGTGCTTACGTAGAAAAGGCTAGTGTTAGGTATCGCTGCCCCAAATGTCAGTCTTTTTTACAAAAACGTAATGGCAAAAAAGGAGAGTTTTGGGGGTGTAGTAGTTTTCCTGTATGTGATTACACTGCAAATGATGAAAATGGAAAACCTGTTCGTCAAAAACGATATCTTTGTCCAGACTGCCAGTCCCCTCTAAAAAAACATACGTACAAAGAAAATGTTTTTTGGGGGTGTACAAATTACCCTGACTGTAAGGTAACAATTGAGGATGAGGACGGAGTACCGACACCTCAAAAAAAATACCCTTGTAGGAAGTGTGGCCACTATCTAGTTAAGAAAAAAGGGCCCAAAGGGTATTTCTGGGGGTGCATTAAGTATCCAGAATGTCGTCATACACTAGATGACTTCGATGGCAAACCTAAATTAAAAAAATAACCCTGTTAAAAATTGCTGCAAAAATGCACAAGTCTTATTGGTATTGCTATTAAAGCGCGCCTTTTTACAAAACCTTCTTCTTTTTCTAATTAATGATAGCTAGAATGTCAGCTTGATTTAAAAGGGTGTTTAATGAATTCAACGAAATATGATCATGTAATCTTACTTGCTCATGGAAGCCCAGATAGTATCTGGAAAAAACCATTCCAATCCTTGCAACAAAGAGTAAGTGACGAGTATGGGGCAGGTAAGACAAGTTTGGCATTTATGGAGCTGACTGATCCTACTTTAGAGCAAGTTATCGCAGCGTTAAGTGATGACTGTCGACACATCGCTGTATTACCAATATTTTTAGCTGTTGGTAGGCATTTAAGGGTTGATGTGCCTGCTCAAGTTAAAGCTTTAGAAACGGATCAGTTGAAAATAGATTTACTCAAACCAATAGGCGATAGCCCTTTATTGCAAGATGCTATGTTGCAAGTGATTGCAAATCAACTGGGCGAAAGCTAGATGCATCATTACTTTCAACCAAGTTCCCAAGTTTTGACACAGGTATGATGATATATGCTCTTTAAGCATTTACCCGATGAGATATTTCAGGCCTTAAGTGGCTCAAACAAACAGCTAGTGGAAGCTGTACTGTTTGATTTATCAGATGTTTTTTATGATTACGCAGAAGACCCAATAAAAGATAAATCAACCATTATTGAAGCAATCGAAGATAGTTTGCATAAGGTTGATATCTTATCTTGGCAAGAAGATCAAAAAGAGTCGTTTGAATCCCCTAAAACCATTCATGATTATGCGCTGCGTATCTATCATAGATTAGTTAACACGGGCTGGCTGGTTGAAGAGCAAGAGCTTTACCGCGTTAGTGTGCTGATGACACCCCAAATCTCTATGCTGTTGAAATCTCTGGTTGAAATAAGTCGTCACGGTAAACGTAATTATGGTGCTACTGTATTAAGTATTTTAAGTAATTTAGAATCAGTGGCATTATCACCGTTAGAGCGCGGTGTAACGTTAAATCAGGCTGCAGCAGCTGCTCGTGATTTTTCTGCTCACCTCAATCAAATTCTCCTAGGTATTCGTTCTCTTCAGCGAGAGCTTTTTGCTAGCCGAGACCCAAAAGCGATAGTATCTGGTTTCTTCGAATTATTTGTCGAAGGGATCTTAATCGCAGACTATAAGACCCTTAAAACAAGCAACAACCCCTTTCGTTTTAGGCGTCAAATTTTAGAGTTAGTACAAAACTTCTTGGCAGACAGTGATTCTCTATATGCAATTTCTCAATGCTATAGCGAGCAACAGCTTATATCTATTGAAAAAGCTCAGGCGCTTGTAGAGAAAGACTGTCGTGCAATTTTACAAACCTTTAATAATATCGAGCAGCGATTAGAGCGAATTGATGAGTATAGGTACCGTCTAGAAAAGCGTGCCGCAGATACCGCTCGATATATGGACAGCTCTCGACCTGGTATGGCAACAAAAATTGCTAATATAATCACTAATGTTGCTCGTCATGAGTCGGTACCCGTTTTAAAGCAAATGTTAGGCGTTAAAGTGTTAGGTATGGAGTCGGCCGCGACACCAAGCCGAAGAAGAGAACCGCCAGCACCTAGGGTGGTAACACCTGCCAGTGTGTCAGAGAATGCAATTAAGATACGTGATGCACAAAGACGCTTCCATGAAGCTAGGCAAGTTACGGTTGCAAAACTACAAAGTTATCTGCAACGCCAAATGACAGAACTAGCAGAAAAGCATATTACTGAATTTAGCATTAATTCTGTTGAAGATTTTGTGTGCTTTGATCACTTGCGATATGTAGGTTCTTTGGGTGTTAATGCCAAAATAATTGAGAATGAATTCGAAATAAAATTTAGTGAACAGTATCTCGATGTGCACCAGTTTGTTGAGTGCCGAGAGTTTGTTGTGGTTCGCAGGAGATAGAAATGTTAAGAGAATTAAAAAAAGTTGTTGAAGAGTCTGGTAAAGACGCTCAAGAGTTTCAACAAGCTGCGAACTACTTGTTATCTCATCAGTTTGTTAGTGCTTATAAGCACGGACAGCGTAAATACTTCTTATTAGTAGAAGCATATCAAAATTATTTCTCGAACGTCTTTGATGCTTTGGGGATGAAATTATATGTAAACGAAAATGAAAGACTGTTAGGTTTGTTGCCAGTTGAAAGAGAAGCATTTGTGAGACTTAAAACTGATGAGACATTGTTTCTTTTAATCTTACGTCAAATTTATGAAGAGAAAATTGAAAACTTTGAAGTCGATAATGGCTTTGTAGCAACTAATACTCACGCTATCTTAGAAAGATACGTGCAATTAGTTAAGCGTGAAATTCCTACCGAAACACGCTTTAAAGATATTTTAACCTTGTTAAGTCGCCATGGTGTTTTGATAAAAGGTAAGGCGTACGAAGAAGATAGTAAAAACCTAGCTGTGCATGTCACACCAGTAGTTCGACTTGTTGTAACAGAAGCTTATTTACGTCAGCTTGAGTCTTTTAATGGTTCTGATCATGAACAAGACGAAGACCAAGATGAATCGATTCAACTAGATGCCACAAGTGAAGAGTAGGTAGAAAATGAAAAAACTTAGCAGAATTGTATTAGTTAACTGGTACCTACTCGGCGCAGAAGAAATCGAAATAAGAGGAAATACAGCGATTATTGGACCAACTGGTTCAGGTAAATCTTCTTTATTGGACGCTATTCAAACTGTCTTAACGGGTGCAAGTAAAAGGCACTTAAATTACAACGCTAGTGCCAATGATGGTAAAGCAAGTGGTCGAAGTATTCGTTCTTATATCTTGGGTATGATTGATTCTGGCCAACAAGATGCGAAAGTGTTTGGTACGTCGCCAAGACAAGATGCAGTGAGTTATTTAGGTTTGGTATTTACTGATTCAAATACAGGTAATGAATCAACTATTGGTTTAAGTTTGTCTGCCTCATTATCCTCTCCTGAAGAGGACGTATTAGGTCGTTTTGTTTTATCTAATTATGGTGTGGTGAAAGGCGACTTTATTGAAGAGCTTGAAGGTAGAAGCTTCAAAGCAAAACCCTGGTTAGATGTTCGTGAGGCTATGAAAAAGGTCTGCTTAGATCCATTTATTAAGTCAGGTAGTGCCTCTGCAACTCAATATATTAATCGCTACCTCGAAGAGTTAAGTCCAAGCCCTGATCAACTAATAACTTTAGATGGCTTTTTGAAAAACTTTAAAAATGCCCTTAAATTTGTACCTATTGCTTCACCAACTCGTTTTGTTCAAGACTTTGTTTTAGCTGAGCAGCCATTGCAGGTGAGTGCTTATCAAAAGTCTTTAAATGAATACAGACAACTTGAAACAAAAACTCAAGAAGTTGCAAAACGAATAGACGACTTAAACTTGATAGCGGTTGATTGCGAGAAAAAACGCCAACAAGAAAAAGCGAATATCAATTATCAATGGGTAGCAACAGAGGCGCGTTTTGATGAGTTAGGTAGTAAGCAAGATGAAATTCAGGATAAATATGAGGTTCATCAAGAGCGTGATGATGAAATTCAGCTTGAGCTAGGCACGCAAAACGATTTATCAAAACAACTTCAAAGCCAACTTGTTAGGCTTGAGCAGCAGTATGAACATTCAGATGTTGGTTTAAAGTTACAGCAGCTTGAGCAAAGTCGTAAATTACTAGATCTTCATGGGCAACAAGATAAGAAGAGTCTGTTGCAATGCAAGCAGATGCTGACCCTTTTGGCTTCTTTGTACGATTATGAAGATTTACTTTCTAATGAGATTCTTGGTTTATCAGCTCGAGCTGGTGACTTATACAAAAAAATAAACGATCAGGGACAGCTTGAGGTTGAATCGCACCAGTTTGATAAGGTTCTTGCGGAATTATCTAACTTACTAGATAGAGAAAAAACAGAACTCTTTAGACAAAGATCTGAGCTTAACCGGACCATTTTGAATCTAAAGGATGACTGCAAGCAGTTAGAGTCAGACGTTTCTTCCTTAAAAGGGGGTTCAAGTCCTTTATCAGGTAATACCAAAAAACTTATTTCTTTACTGAAGCAAACAGGTATTGAAGCAACCCCTTTGAGTCATTTAGCAGAAGTAACTGACCATAAATGGCAGGATGCGATAGAGGGATATCTTGGACAGCAAAGGGAAGCGCTTATTGTTAATCCTGAAGATGCTGAAGAGGCGATTAGGGTATTTAGGGCTCACCGTAAGCAGCTCATGGGTTGTCGAGTAATAGATACAACTCAAACTAGACTTTGGTTGAATCGTGGTGATAGATCATCCTTGTTACAATACATACGTTGTAATAATGATCATGCTCAAGCTTACTTGAATCGTCGCCTTGGTGGTATTAAGCCTGTCGATACAGAAAGGCAGTTGCTGCGTGAAGATAGTGCTATGACATATGATGGCATGCTGAAGCTTTCAGGAACGATTTCTACAATTCGTTTCACACCTCATATGATGGTTGGTATCAATACGGATGGAATGCGCCAATCACGTGAGTCTCAATTGCAAAAGTTGAGCGGTGAGTTGATGGACCTGTTGCAGACAGATCAAAGATTAGAGAAGGCTGATACATTATTAAGCCGTGTTGTGGCGAATCATCATGTTGATGCAGATGCTTTAAAACAACATAGTAATGCTTTAAATAAACAGCAGCATGATATTAGTTTAATTGATGATGAAATCCATTTGTTGCAACAAAAAGATGACACTGAACTGCAAGAGAAAATCGACCTGCTTAAAGAACGTATTGCAACAGTTGAGTTGGAACAAAAGAAACTGGACAGAGAGCGTCAACAAATTGCTGAGCAATACGGTAGTTTAAATACGCAAAAGGCTCAGTTAAGTGCCGCGCTATCCACATTGGATGAAGATAGAACGCGTCTTAAAAATCATCAATTCTATCAAGCTGAGTTTGCAAGTGAGCGTTATGAGCTTCTTGAATCAAGTATGGTCAATGGTGCTGCAATCTACAAAGAAGCCATGAGTAGGGCTGAAAAAGCACAAGAAAAAGCTCGTAATTTTGATCAAAAAGTCAGAAAAGAAGTCGCAGACCACTACGCTAAATATCATAACGCTGATATCGATTCTGATATACAACTAGACTATTTGGAGTCTCGTTTTGAAGAGTTTGAAAACTACATTCAGCATCAAGTAAAAGTACTATCTGAAACTGAATTAGCTCGTTACGCAAAAAGGGCTGAGTTAGCGAGAAAAGAGGCTGAAGAAACATTTAGAAGTGATTATGTTTCAAAACTGAAAGATTCTCTTGATCAGGTTGCTCATATAATCAGGGAATTGAATCATAGTTTAAAACGCCGTCCATTTAACTCAGAAGTGTATCAATTCAGATACTATGCAAATGGTGATATGAAGGATATTTTGGACTTGGTTGAAAGGTTTAGTAGCCAAGACCAAGCCAATGTTGGTGGACTGTTTGACCCAGCAAGTGCTGAAAATTCTGATCATGCAAAAGCAATAGAGTCTATTCATGAATTAATCAGTAATGAAGATAAGCAGCAAGATTTAGCTGACTACCGTAAGTTTTATAACTTTGAAGTTGATATTCTGGATCAAGAGGGTAATAAGAAAACAACTTTGAGCCAACGAATTCAAACTGGTTCAGGTGGTGAGCACCAAATTCCATTTTATCTAGCCATTGCTGCAGCTCTATCTACAACATACCGACTACATGAAACGGTAGAAGGCGATATAGTTGGCGGATTTTCATTAGCTATGTTTGATGAAGCATTCAATAAGATTGATATGGCAAAAACATCAACTTGTATGGGCTTTATGAAAGACATTGGCTTGCAAGTAATTGCAGCAGCACCAGATGATAAGCGAGCTGTAATGGCGGCAAACATGGATACCATTATAAGTGTTTGGCGAGAAGGTGGTGCTGTTTCTCTAGATGTATCTTATCCAAAATCTAAAGGACGAAAATTGTTAACAGGCCAAGTTGAAAATTTGGAAATAAGTTAATAATTGTTAGCAAATTTGAGTATTTATATGATAATTAAAGAACAAATCTTACAAAGTGTTACAAAAGCGTTTACTATAGAATATCTAGATGTTAAGAATGAAAGTTATATGCACAATGTGCCTGAGGGTAGTGAATCCCATTTCAAATTAACACTTGTTAGTGATGATTTTGTTGGGAAGAGATTAGTTCAAAGGCATCAAACTGTATATAAAGTATTAGCGCAACAAATGGGCATGATCCACGCCTTAGCGCTTCATATTTACACCCTTGATGAGTGGCAATCTAGACAAGAAAATGCCCCTTTATCTCCAAAGTGCCATGGAGGCGAATAGACTTTTAGTCATTTGTGAAGTGATATGAGTATAACGGTAACTGTTGAACAGAACTCAGAGCGAGTAGGTATTAGGGTTGTTGGCAGCTTCGACTTTTCATTGTTTAATGACTTTCGCTCTGCTTACTCCGATTATCTGACAGGGTTCAAAGAGCTTGTGGTTGATATGCAGGCTGTAGAATACTTAGATAGTGCTGCCTTAGGTATGTTACTCAGTATGCGTAATTCTGTTTCAAGTGATACGGATATCATAATTGCAAACTCAAATTCTTTTATACGAAATATTCTTATGATTTCTAGATTTGATAAAAGGTTTACAATAACTTAATGGACTTGAATAGCATGAAGCTACTGGTTGTTGATAGTGAAGAGATTTATCGAGACATTATTTCTACTTGTGTAGAATCTCGTGGCCTTCAAACTAAAACAGCAGCCTCTATGGATGAAGCGCTCGCATTATATAATGAATGGGAGCCTGACTTAATTACGTTAGAAGTCTTGTCTCCTTCTGGTGATGGCATTAAGTTGATAAAACAACTTAAAGATGTTGCCCAAGATAGAATTATCCCAATAATGGTGATTACCTTTAAGTCTGATGATGCGACAATGAATGCATGTATCAAGGCTGGAGCGGATGATTTTCTTGCGAAACCTTTCAATGATATTTTATTTAATACGCGTTTAAGCACACATTTGCGTAACGTGATGTTTAGTAAAGAAACTTTTCAGAAAAATCGCGACCTAATTTATTTTCAAAGTATGATTGAGCGTGAACATAGAATGGCGCACCAAGTGTTGGCGCATGCTATGGATCGTAGTGAAGATCATGATGAAAAGGTAGCTGTAACGCGATTAGCAGCAACAACCTTTAATGGTGATATTGCTTTGATAAAGCGTCGTGAAGACGGTGCGTTACTTTTGTTTGTTGGTGACTTCACGGGCCATGGTTTACCTGCATCTATTGGTGCTTTACCTCTTACGCAGGCTTTTTTTAAAGCAGCGAGTGATAATACCAGTGTTGCTCAACTGGCAAACCATTTTAATAGTATTTTAATCGACATATTGCCTGATTATATGTTTTGTGCGGCTTATATTATGTTGCTAAAACCAAATGATTGTTTAGAGTTTTGGGGTGGTGGTATGCCGCATGCTTTTATCATTGGTCAAGATTATATCGATATGGAAGGTATTCATTCCAAACATATGCCTTTGGGCATACTGTCTAGAGATGAGTTTGAAGACACAACAACTGAAGTAAACTTATGCTCTGGCTCAAGAGTTGTGATTGCCTCTGATGGTGTGCTGGAAATGTGTAATGATGAAGGTGTTATGTTGGGTGATGAGCAATTTAAATCAATTTTAGCTAGTCCTGACAACTGTATTTCTGTTGAAAGCTTTCAGTCGGCTTTAATAGAGCAATTACTCTCTTATCAAGGTAAAGCAGAGCAGCTTGACGATATAACACTTCTTTCTATTAATACATAAGAATAACCAAATTTCACTAGGTTATTCTTATGTTTAATTTGTTACTTTTTCTTGCTTTTACTCTTGCCTGTCTTCTTTTTGTTGTTTGTATTGCGCTTGTTGTGGTTAGGCTTGTTTGTCTTTTTTTCTGGCTCTGTTCTTAGGGCAAGATAAAGATCTGTCACAACTTCAGGAATCTGTTCTATACAAGATTGAGTTAATTTTTGATTGCTTTTTATTTGGCTAACTTCTTCGTCTTCGAATAGATCAGAAGCAACCATAAAAGGAAGGAGTAATTCGGCAATCGCGTCTTCCTTATCGTTTTCAAACCAAAAACGTTCGGTTAAAAACACACCTTCCATAAAGCCAGAAGCCCACTCTTGTAATTCGCTCAGTTCTTCAGGGTTTTCTGCAAGTGTAAGTTCACAAGGGACAATAAATTCATCTTCAGACTCTAGCTCTTTTTGTATGTCTAGGTGAAGGCGCTCTAGAAGTGTTGTGATTTGTTTTTCTTGCTTTTCGTTGGAGAAGTTTGGAGTTTGTTCAAAAATGATCTCCATCCAATTTTTAGGCGGATGGGCTGCTGGGCAAACACTTAATGCAGTTAAAAAGCCATGGGCCATTACAAAATTTTGGCACTCTTCGTGAACAGAATCTGATTCTAAAAAGTCTTCTAATGTTTCAAGTTCTAAATCATCAAGTGGTTGATGTGACATTTTTTAATCCTACAAAAATAATGGCGAATATTTTAACTAAAAGATTTATGAAAATCGATGCGAAAATAATGACTTTATAAGATAATCACTTATCTATGAAAATGATTAAGCAGTTATTAGAAAAATTTGGCCATCAAGACTTTTTGCCGCTTCAAGAAGAAGCGATAAAAACCATCATCGATGGACAAGATTTGTTGTTAGTATCCCCAACAGGGGGGGGGAAATCACTTGTATATCAGCTTCCTGCATTAAGGTTAGAAGGTGTGGCTGTTGTTGTATGTCCTCTGTTAGCGCTTATGTCACAGCAAGTTGAGAAGTTGAAATCTATTGGTGTAAGAGCTGAGTTTTTAAACTCTACTTTAAACCCTGGTGAACAAGATGACCTGGCTTATTCATTAAGAGCTCAGTCAATAGACCTACTTTTTTTATCTCCAGAAAAGCTGTTGCAACCATCCGTTATTGGTTTGTTAGAGCATGCAAAGGTCTCATTCTTTGCAATTGATGAAGCCCACTGTATCTCTCAATGGGGTCAAAGTTTTCGGCCGGAGTATGGCAGTTTGGGCTTGATCAGAAAAAACTTTTCAAATGTGCCTATTGTCGCAATGAGTGGCAGTGCTGATACAAAAACACAATCCGAGATTTTACGATCCTTATCTTTGCAGTCGCCAAAGATTCTTCAGCAAAGTTACAACCGAGAGAATATAGAGTTAACCATCTCTCAAAAGCGTTTAGCTAATAAACAACTATTGAACTTTATTAATCATGAGCCACATCTTGGTTCAGGGATTGTTTATTGTCGTTCCAGGCGCAAGGTTGAAGAGCTAAGTCTTTGGCTTAATGAGCAAGGTATAACTAGTCTTTATTTTCATGCAAACATTTCTGACAAAGATAAAGAAAAGAATCTGAGATTATTTTCTAAGAATGACAATATCGTTATGGTTGCAACGTCTGCCTTTGGGATGGGGGTAGACTTCGATAAAGTACGTTTTGTTGTGCATATGGATCTCCCAAATAGTGTTGAAAACTATTATCAAGAAATTGGGCGAGCAGGGCGTGATGGTCGTTCTGCAAGAGCGCTACTTTTGTATGGTTTACAAGATATGCAAAAGCTATTGCAGTTTGAGATGGAAGTGAATTTTACCTCTGAATCTGATTGGCAGAGAACATTAGCCTTTTGCAAAATATTAGAGCAAAGAGGCTGTAGGCGTAAGAGTCTTTTAGCGCATTTTGGTGAAGAAATCCTTGATTGCGGGAATTGTGATAGATGCAAAAATAAAGAAATAGAGCACAATGTCACTATAGCTGCTCAAAAGTTTTTATCTTTATTGCATAAGACTAAAGGGGGGGTTCCGTTTGGCGTTCTAATTCAAATTTTATTAGGAAAAAAAACAAAAGCCGTAGACTCTTGTTTTGGTCAGGCGATGAGTCTGTTTGGTCAAGGAACTGAGCTTAATGAAACTAGTTGGAAAAAACTGGTTCGTTACCTGATTGCAAATGAATATATCATGATACAGCAATTTTCACCTTTTCAGCTCGCTCTTCATGAAAAAGCAAAAGCTATTCTTAAGTCTAACATTCAGGTGGTGATTAATGAGGATTACTTCCATCCTAATCATGAAGTTTTGCCTATGCCAGAATATAAAAAGAAATTAATTCAGTGGCATACAAACACTGGAGAAGAGGTCTTCTCACCTAAGCAGTTAGACCTAGTTGCAGAGCATAAACCTAAGAGTTTAGCTGCGATGAGTCGGCTGACGGGGCTTGCTAAACATGTTTTGGAGCCTCTATCACCACCTATTTATGGCTCATCAAGTATTGGCGCTATTAGCTAATGCATAGAGAGGAGTTTGAGCTATCAGTGACAGAAGCTGTTTTATCATCAATTGCTAAGGCAAATAGATATTTTCAAACAGATATTAAGATGGTGAATATTAAATTTAATCAAAGGGGGTCTGCAGCAGGTACAGCCTATTTACAGCGACATGAGGTCAGATTTAATTATGATATGTATCTGCAAAATCCAAATGAGTTTTTGAAAACAGTTATACCTCATGAGATTGCTCATATTTTTGTTTATCAATTATTTGGACCTAAAGTTAGGCCTCATGGTAAAGAGTGGAAGAGCGTGATGCTTAATGTTTTCAACTTAATGCCGAGTCGAACCCATAACTTTTCGGTTAAAGCGCCACTTAAGAGTTTTCTTTATGAGTGTGACTGTATGGAACATGCTTTAACCATTAGACGGCACAACCGAATACTTAAAGGTAGTGAATATCAGTGCCGTAAATGCAAAGGAAAGTTGAGGGCAAAGTAAATTTATCCTCATATCAAGAAGATATTAATTTGATATGAATCATTATTAAGGTATTATCTTGGCAAAATTTATCGCTATGTTTGCTTGGAGATGATATGAACAACACACTTAAACTTTTTGCTGGATTTGCTATGGGTTTAGCAACCGCTGTAATGGCTAATTTCGCGCCTATGATAGTGCCTGCAATGTTAGCTGTAATAGCCGCAGCTGTAATTATCGATTCT
This sequence comes from Marinomonas sp. S3726, assembly GCF_000967665.1. Classification (NCBI taxonomy): domain Bacteria; kingdom Pseudomonadati; phylum Pseudomonadota; class Gammaproteobacteria; order Oceanospirillales; family Oceanospirillaceae; genus Marinomonas; species Marinomonas sp. S3726. The sequence continues at coordinate 164,712 of NZ_JXYC01000012.1, forward strand.
CTTGGAATCAACAAGCAAGCATAATGCTTTTTAGGGCTAACTTAGTTAGCTCTATATATCCTTTCTAATTCTCCCTTCGTAAAAATTTCTTTTTATTTCCCTAATAGATTCAATTAATTGGATGCGGTGGATTTGTTACTGTTGTAGAATGTCGCTATTTGTAATTATGTGAAAGTAGCAATGGATTTATCAACGAGCCCGAAAGAAAAAACAGAACTAAATAAGCTTCATAAGCGCTTAAGAAGGCAAACTGGACAAGCAATCGCTGACTTCAATATGATAGAAGATGGTGACAAGGTCATGGTCTGCTTATCTGGTGGTAAAGATTCTTATACTATGTTGGAGATTCTTAGAAACCTCCAAGCAAGTGCTCCAATTGAATTTAGTATTGTTGCTGTTAATTTAGATCAAAAACAACCTGGTTTTCCTGAGCATATTTTACCTGAATACTTATCTTCAATTGGCGTTGATTTTCATATTCTAGAACGTGACACTTATAGTATCGTTAAAGAATTAGTGCCAGAAGGGAAGACGACCTGTGGTTTGTGCTCTCGTTTAAGGCGTGGTTCTTTATATGGCTTCGCAGATGAGATTGGTGCAACTAAAATTGCCCTTGGTCATCATAGAGATGACATATTAGAAACTTTGTTTTTGAATATGTTTTTTGGTGGGAAAATCAAGTCAATGCCACCTAAGCTGTTAAGTGATGATGGCCGTCATATGGTGATTAGGCCGTTAGCTTATTGTAAGGAAAAAGATATAGAAGCTTTTTCTGAGTTAAAAGAATACCCTATTATTCCTTGTAATCTTTGTGGCTCTCAAGAAAATTTACAGCGTCAAGTAATCAAAAATATGTTACAACAATGGGATAAAGAATACCCGGGCCGTACCGATACGCTTTTTACAAGTATGCAAAATATCGTACCATCGCATATGGCTGACACGAGTTTATTTGATTTTAAAGATTTATCTATTAGTCCTGATGCCTTAGATAAATTAAATATAATTTCACTATAGGATATATTGATGAGTTTTAATAAATATGCAATTACATTTGCGCTTGGTTTGTTAAGTGTTGGAGCGAATGCATCCAGTGTTTCAGGTACATTATCTGACGATACGGCCAAATTAAATGCGTCTTTAAGTATTGATCCAATAGAAATAGAAGCAGGCGCCTTATATCTCTCTGAAGGCGGTAAGTCTGGTTATCTTGGTGTAATGATAGTTGATAAAGCAGATCCTATTGAAGTAGGTGTTGGTGCTAGATTGCGTGCTGTGGAAGGTGATTTAGGTGTAAATGACTCTGGTTATGCCATTGGATTAGGTGGTTACTACCGTTATATTATCCCACAAGCTAACCGTGTGAGCTTGTATGCTTCTGGTTATTACTACCCTGGACTTTTTACCTATGGTGATATGAAAAGACAGCATGAGGCTGATCTAAGGGTTGAGTATTATGCAACACGTAATGCAAGAATTTACTTTAGCTATAGTGTTGTTAAGACAGAATTTAATGATTATAGTGACAAATATACATTAGATGAAGGTGTGCACTTTGGTGTAGCAGCTTATTTCTAAATAAGGTTAGTTGATATAAATAAAAAGGGCGCTAGATTAGCGCCCTTTTTTTATTCGCCTTCAAAGGCGCAAAGACTATAGACAGGTATCTCTAAGTCGCTGATGATTTCACTGCCTTTCAAATCAGGAAGATCAATAATTGCTGCAACTTCCTTAATATTAGCGCCTTGTGATTTTAATAGGCTGATAGCAGCAGTCAGAGTGCCACCTGTAGCGATTAAATCATCAAAGAGTAATACTTGGTCACCTTCAGATACTGCACCTTCTTGAATTTCTAGCTCGGCTTCCCCATACTCCAAGGCATACTTTTGAGAAATTGTTGCACCAGGTAGTTTGCCTTTTTTTCTTACCAAAATTAATGGCTTCTGTAGCTCATAAGCGAGTATTGAAGCAATTAGAAAGCCACGTGCATCAATGCATGCGATGTGACTAATATCGGTTGAAATGTATCTGTGAATATAAGCATCGACTACCATTCTCAAACCCTTAGGGTCTGAGAATATAGGAGTAATATCTCTAAAGCTGATCCCTTGTTTTGGCCAGTCTTCAACGGTTTGGATTAAAGATTTGATGTAAAAATCATCGTAAAGCATTATATCGCCTTGTATTAGCTATTAAATGCTTTCAATTTTATCACAATCTTCTGACATGCCGATTAGTTTTTGCATTTGATCTAGGTCGATAATGCTAATTTCTTTACCGTCTACTTGGATCATGCCGTTTTTTTGGAATCGAGTAATGACTCGACTAACGGTTTCAACAGCTAAACCTAAATAGTTGCCAATTTCACCTCGTGACATAGCAAGTCTAAATGATGTGGCAGAGTAACCACGCTTTTTAAAGCGAGCACTTAAGTTAAGTAGCAGGGAGGCAACTTTCTCATCAGCATTTTTCTTGCCAAGTAACACCATCATTTGTTGGTCGTCACAGATCTTACGGCTCATTACTTTAAAGAGCTGGTGCTTAAGAGTTGGGATTTGCTCAGAAAGCTGCTCCAAATGAGAAAATGGGATTTCACAAACCGTTGTTGTCTCGAGAGCTTTTGCAGAAACTGGGTAAATGTTTTTATCGATACCGCTTAGGCCAAGTAATTCGCTTGGGCAATAAAAGCCAGTAATTTGTTCTTCACCGGAATTCGTAATGTTAAACGTTTTTAGTGTACCTGTTCTTACTGCATACACAGACTCAAATTCGTCTCCCTGACGAAATAAGATGTCTCCTTTTTTCAAAGGTTTTTTGCGTTCAATGATCTGATCTAATCGATTCACATCGTCATCAGCTAAAGAAATTGGCAGGCAAAGCGCGCTTAGGCTGCAATTTTGACATTGAGATGTAAGCTTGCTGTTAAATCGAGCGTTGTTAAGAGCTACAGACATAATGATCTCCCTGAACTTGATCTATGTTTCTAAATTACTTTAGAGTATGAAATTACGTTATTTAAATATTTATCAAAAGTCATGCAAATACAGCGGATTAAAAGTCTTCCTGAGTCAGTTACCTTTATATGGAGGTTTGGCTCATTTGTTAACTCAATAATGCTGTCTTCTTCTAGTTTTCTAAGTTCTGATAGCTCATTTTTAAAGTAATTTGAAAATACAATATTAAACTCACTCTCTACATCACTTGAATCTAGTTCAAAGTTGCAAATTAAAGACATAATTACCTTATGTCTTATTTGGTCGTCACGATTACTCATGTATCCCTTCATAATCGCTAACTGGCCGTTCTCAATGCTTTTGCGATAATCTTTTGTTGCCGTATGGTTTTGAACATATGTATTGCCTATTTGGCTAATGGCTGATGTGCCGAAAGCCAATAGGTCACAGTTTGCATGTGTCGTATATCCTTGGAAATTCCGTTTCAACTCTCCTTTATTTTGTGCTTGTGCCAACGCATCCTTGGGTTTGGCAAAATGATCCATTCCTATGTATTGATAGCCCGCACTGGTAAGCATATCTATGCATAATTTAAGAATGGCTAATTTAGTATCTGTGTCTGGGAATTGATCTTCTGGAATCTGTCTTTGTGAGGCAAAACGCTTAGGTAAATGTGCATAGTTAAATACAGATATTCTATCTGGATCAAGTTCGATGACTTGGTTTAGCGTATGTTTAAAACTTTCTACACTCTGATATGGGAGCCCATAAATAAGGTCAAAGTTTATTGAATGATAGCCAAGTTGACGGCTATGCTGCATTAGGCTGTCGATTAGCTCATAGCTTTGTATGCGGTTAATGGTTGTTTGAACTCTTTTATCAAAATCTTGAATGCCGAAGCTTAGTCGGTTAAACCCTAATTCTCGAAGAGCTTCTAGTTTTTCTAGGCTTACTTCTCTTGGGTCAACCTCAATGCTGTATTCACCTTTGTCATCAGATAGCAGGTTAAATTCTTGCTTGATATAGCTGATTAGTTTTTTGAAGGCTTCAACTGATAAAAAAGTAGGTGTGCCGCCGCCAAAATGAAGTTGTTGAACTTCTCTTTCGTTGCTAAGCATCAAGGACTTTAATCTGATTTCTTCAATTAAAAGCTCTAAATATTCATCACCCTTTTTATAATTTGATGTGATGACTTTGTTGCAAGCACAGTAATAGCAGAGCTTTGCGCAGTAGGGTACATGGAAGTAAAGGCTCAATGGCTTGTTCGAGGGCGTAAGCATTTCTTCAATTAATGAAAGTTTGCTAATACTGCTATTGAATTGGGGTGCAGTAGGGTAAGAGGTGTATCTAGGACCCGAAATATTATATTTTTGAATGAGTTGTGTATTCCAGAGCATCTAAACGTCCTATTAAAAATTCTTATAGTATTTTAACTGCTAAGGAGATTTAAAAATTGATATATGTCAGTATTTTGGTTGGCGTGTTTTATAAATATAGTGCTATCGAGTAAATACGTCTTGTATTAAGTTTTGGAAAAAAGGAAATGTCCATACGGCGTAAATGAGCATAAAGATTCCACTGACAGTGTTGAGGTGATACTGCTTCCAGCTATCTTTTAGGCTTTTGCTGAAAATTCCAGTTGCTAGCATAGCAGGCATGGTGCCAAGGCCAAAAGCAAGCATAAGTATAATTGCTTCTAGTGGAGTTGATCTTGCTGAAATCCAGATTAGGCTTGAATAAACGAGGCCACAAGGAAGCCAGCCCCATACGAAACCTGCTAAAAATGCCTGTTTACGAGTTCTGATGGGTAATAGTTTTTTGGCAAAAGGTGAGATATATTGCCAGCCAAACGAACCAAGCTTTTCAACTTTGAGTATTAATTGCGACTGTTTTAGGAGATAAAGTCCCATTAAGAAAAGAATTGTTGCAGCTATGGTTCTTAGTGCATAGCTTGCACTTTCATAATAATCTGTAAAAGACTGGAAAAAAAAACTAAAGATAAGCGCTAAAATTGTATAGCTAGTAATTCGACCTAGATTATAGTTTAGTTGGGTTGTTAATAAGCCTTTGTTGCTAGATGTATTGAAGGATAAGGCGCTTATAATTCCGCCACACATTCCAAAGCAGTGACCAGCGCCGGCAAGGCCAATTAAAAAGGCGGTTAGGAGATCAAATTGGCTCATTTTTCTTTATCGTTATCATCTTCTTCAAAGAGAATTCTTTGACCTTCGCGGTCAAGGTCTTCAAATTGGTCCTTTTTTACAGCCCAAGTAAAAATAGCGACAGCAATAAAAACAAAGACTGCTGCAATAGGAATTAGCAGATATAAGCTTTCCATTTTTTCTCCAACAAATTATCTAGATAGTCGACTAGCATTAAGTGCGACGAGTAAAGAGCTAAGAGCCATACCTATCGCTGCAGCCCAAGCCGGAACATAGCCTAGAATTGCTGCAGGTAGCATGATGGCGTTATAGCTAGCTGCCCAAAACAAATTCTGTTTTATGATGATTTGGCATTTCTTAGCTAGCTTGATCGAATGATTAATTGTTTCAATTTGGCTATTTATTAAGACAGCATCAGCATGGATTTTTGCCAGATCAGAGCTTGCGGCCATGGCAATAGAGGTGTTTGCTCCAGCAAGAGAGGGTACATCATTTAATCCATCTCCCACCATTAATATGTTAGCTTTGTCTTTTTGTGTGTTGATCCATTGCCATTTTTCTTCGGGTGAAACTTGGCACTTAAAATGATCAAACTTTTCTGGTTTTAAAACTGATCTTGCTGACTCACTTGTATCACCAGTTAGCAAGCTCACTTGAATTTTATTGTTTCTTAGGTCGCTTATTGCTTCTTGGCAGTGAGGTCTTAGTCTGTCTTGTAGATAGATGGTTCCAATGACACCAGTATTTTCTTTAGCTAAATATAAGGTTAACCCAGTGAATTCAGAAGGGCTTGTTTTTATATTCTTGCTCAAGCTAGAAACAAACTTTAAGTTACCTAAAAGGTAACGCTCACCATTTATTTTTCCTTCAACGCCTAAGCCTGTGTGATTAATTATATTCTCAGCTTGAATAGGCGATGACTGTCTAAATGCTTTTGCGATTGGGTGAATTGACTCTCTTTCAAGTGCGCTTGCTATTTGAAGACAAAACGTATCATCAGTAGAGTCAATATGACTAATGTCGAACTGACCATGGGTAAGTGTGCCTGTTTTATCGAATATTATGTGACTGCATTTTGCAAGTGACTCAATTACGTGGCCACGTGTGACTAATAATCCAAATTCTTTTAGCTTATTTGTTGCTGATGTGAGTGCGACTGGTGTCGCTAAAGAAAGTGCGCATGGGCATGTTACAACCAATACACTAATCATTATCCAATAGGCCTCATCTGAGCCTGCAAGTGTCCAACCTATAAATGTTAGGCTTGCACATATGAGTACAAGAATGACGAAGTAATGAGCTACATTGTCAGCAATCTTAGCTATTTTAGGTTTTTCACTTAACGCTCTATCTGTAAGTCGTTCGATTGCAGCTGCTCGTGTTTGTTTACCAATAGCAGATACTAGTATTTCAATATTTTGTTCAACATTTATGGTTTGAGCAACCACATTGTCGCCAACAGCTTTGGTGATAGGGAGGTATTCTCCTGTTAGGCTTGATTCATCAATACTGGTGCTACCTTTAGAAATGATGCCATCTACAGGAATATTTTCACCTGATTTTATCAATATGGTGTTACCGAGTGATATTTTGCTTAACGGGATTTCTTTTACAGGTTCGTTTTCTTTAATTAACCAGGCGCTTGATAGCTCTTGTTGGTTACGGTTATTGCTATAAGATTTATGTCTTGCTGCTTCTTCTAGAAAACGACCTAATAGTAGAAAGAAGGTAAACATTGTAACTGAGTCAAAATAAACATGCCCAGTCTTACTAAGCATTGAATATATGCTTGCAGTGTATGCAAGTCCTATCCCCAGGGAGACGGGCAAATCCATTGTAAAGTGACGTGTTTTTAAATCCCTTAGGGCAGCTTTAAAGAAAGGGAAGCCTGAATATAAAACTACAGGTGTGGCAAATGCAAAACTTAGCCAACTTATTAAAGTTTTAAGGCTTTGGTCCATGCCTTGAATGTCACCAGCATAAAGCGCTATGGCGCTCATCATTACCTGCATCATGCCAACGCCCGCTACACCGAGGCGTATAATGGATGTTTTTTTAGCTTTTTTGATATCTATATCGGTTTGGTCTGCACGATAAGGGCTTGCCTGATAGCCAAGAAGCTGTACTTCTTCTGCAATATCAGTGATTTCAATTTTGTTTGGTTGCCATTCAAGAGTGGCTAAAGAGGTGCTTAAATTAATATGAATACTTGAAATGCCTTCAAGTTGTTGAAGTCTAGTTTCAATTAGCCAAGCGCAGGCCGCACAAGTCATGCCTTTAAGGCTAATTTGAATATGATGAATATCACCGTTCTCAAATACATATAAAGGATAGAGATCTGGGTCTTTGATTAATGAGAACTTATTGTCTAGCTCGGATGTGTTTTGAGCGTTTTGAGCTTTTTCGGTTCGATGTTGATAGTAGTTGCTTAAATCTGCACCTTGAATAAACTCTGCAATGGCTTGGCATCCATAGCAACAGAAATCGACAACTTGGTTGTCGATTTCACTTTGGATATTTAGGTCTTTCGGGACGTCTTCACCGCAATGGTAGCAAGGCTCTTGACTCATAATTTAAATTGAGCGTAATTAGAATCAGTAAGGTTTAATCTTGCGCCAATTTGCCAGCCAACAGCTGATTCCAAGTATAAATTCCAAATGCCTGAAATAGACTTTTTGAGGTTGCCTCTATATTGATTATCGGCAATACGATTTAAGGTCAAGGTGAAATCTTTATCCGAAATAGCTGAGTTAAAAAAGTTAAGTGTTAGGGTTTCTTCTTGAGCATTTTGACTCGTTAGAATAACTTCGCCTGTGGTGTTATCGATAACAATTGAAGCTCCGATATTAAGCTCGGCGGCCAGGTTACGTTTATCTAAAACTGTGTTAATACCTAGGCCTTCTTTATAGTAGTTGTCAACGACCATGTCATTGGGTGAGTTTAAAGCATATGAAATTTGTATTACGGCAACAAACATAGAACTTACAGGAATAGCTATAACAAACCAGGGCCAAAACTGTTTATACCAAGGGGTCGGTTTCACTTAAAATTTTCCTCTCATTAAGGTGCCCAAAAGGGCACCTTTGTTTAAGTGTGTTAGTTTACAGGGCCAAGGAAACGGCTTTCTGTGGTTTTACTAACATTAAAGTTTTCATCGATAGAGCTAATAGTAAAACTGATTTTGTTCTTTTGTACTTTCAAAACATGAGGTGGAACCTGAATTGAAAGGGGAATAGAGCGAACTTCACCAGATGTTACGTAGATTTTCTTGCGGCCTATTACTTTAATGCCATCCAAGCCTTCAACTTCAAGTTTGAAAGTGTGGTCTGATTGGTCCATATTCATTACTTTAATGGTATAAATATTTTCAATCATGCCGCTAGGGGTCGTATTATATAGGCGATTTCTATCCTTTAAAACATCTAATCCAAGTGCTTCACGATCTGTCGCAATATAAGCAAAACTAATTACCATAATAAATAGTGCTATGGCGTATCCAATAGATTTTGGTCTCCACACTTTTGTCTTTTTCCCTTCTAGGCTATTTTCAGTGGTGTAACTGATTAAACCTTTAGGGTAGTTCATTTTCTCCATTACTGAATCGCATGCGTCGATACATAATGCGCAGCCTATGCACTGTATTTGAAGTCCTTCACGGATGTCTATGCCAGCAGGGCAAACATGGACACATTGATTACAGTCGATGCAATCGCCAAGGTTAAGTGCTTTTAGATCTGCACGACGCTTACGTTTGCCGCGGTTTTCCCCGCGAGCTTCATCATAAGAAATTACCAAGGTGTTTGTATCAAACATAACTGATTGGAAGCGAGCATAAGGGCACATGAAAGAGCAAACTTGCTCTCTCATCCAGCCTGCAAATAAATAAGTGGCACCCGTAAAAAATGCGATCCAAAAATAAGCCCAAGGGTGTGCTTCTAGAGTGAATATTTCAATGGAAAGCTCACGAATTGGGGTGAAGTAGCCAACAAATGCTAGCCCTGTTAAAGCTGAAAACAATACCCACAGAGCATGCTTGTTGAATTTCTTAAAAAACTTAGAGCGCGACATTGGTTGCTTATCAAGGGCAATACGTTGGTTACGGTTGCCTTCAGTTTTTTCTTCAATCCACATGAAAATCATGGTCCACACTGTTTGTGGGCATGTGTAGCCACACCAGACTCGACCAAAAAGTGTAGTCATTAGAAATAAAGCGAATGCCGCTATGATTAACAGCCAGGCGAGCAAGACAAAATCTTGTGGCCAGTAAGTAACATTGAAAATATGGAATTGACGACTAGGGAGGTCAAAAAATACAGCCTGACGATCGCCTAAATTAATCCATGGTGTTAAAAAGTAGCCTGCCATCAAAACCCAAAGAATCTTAGTCCTTATAGATTGAAAGAAGCCTTGAATTCGGCGGGTATAGATTTTTGTTCGTTTTTGATAAAGGTCGTATTCAACAACATCATTATCTAGATTCTTTAATGGAATCTGCTGACTCATAGCCATTCATCCTGTAAACAGATTAATAGAAAGTGACAGGAGAATAATACAGAAAAGAAGAGAGGATCGAGTGTGACATGGTGTCACACTCGAGAAGAAGCATTACTCTTGATGAGAAAGGCTGTATACGTAAGCAGAGACAATGTGAGTTTTGTCTTCACCTAAGATTTCATTCCATGCTGGCATTTTGCCTGCACGTCCGTTACGCAACGTTTGCATAACTTGCTGCTGAGTGCCGCCATATAACCAAATATCATCAGTTAGGTTTGGTGCGCCGAACAGTTTATTACCTTTACCATCTTGGCCGTGGCAAGCAACACAGTTTGCGGCAAAAATATCTTTACCTTTTGCGACTGCGTCGTTGTCAGTAGCTTTACCTGAAAGGCTTAGTACGTATTGAGTGGCATCGTTGATGCCTTGCTCGCCAAGACTTGCGCCCCATGCTGGCATAGCTGCTGTTCTACCGTGTAAGATGGTAGTTTTGATTTCGCTTGCTTCACCGCCATATAACCAATCGTTGTCAGTTAGGTTAGGGAAGCCGTAGCTGCCAGTCGCTGCTGAACCGTGACAAATTGCACAGTTATTTGAGAATAAGCGTTGACCTAGGCGCATTGCCTTTTCGTCTTGGCTTAGTTCAACAAGGTCTGTACTTTGGTATTTAGCAAATAAAGGCCCAAACTCTTGTTCCGCTTTAGCAACTTCACGCTCGTATTGGTTGATTTGAGTCCAACCAAGTAAGCCTTTAAAGTTACCAAGACCTGGGTAAAGGGCTAGGTAGATAAGTGCAAAAACAACAGTAATGACGAACTTCCAGTACCACCAGCGTGGTAGTGGGTTGTCAAGCTCTTCAATGCCGTCATAAACGTGTCCTGTAGTAGGTACTTCACCGTTAGGGTGTTTTTTATTACTACGAACACTCGCTAGTAACCAGTAGCAGCCAAAGATAGAGCCAAGTGTGATGGCAATAATCCAGGCGCTCCAAAAAGGAGTTAATTCATTCATTTTTGTTTATTCTCCACGGATTGCTTTTTGGGCATATCTTCATCTTCATCAAAAGGAAGGTTTGCAGCTTCATTGAAGTCACCTTTCTTTCTTTTGCTGAATGCCCATAACGTAACAGCGATAAAAGCAACGAATGCTAATACTGTTGCGATACTTCTAAGCGTATTAATGTCCATAATTGAGTCCTAGCGTTTGATTACTGTGCCAAGTTGCTGAAGGTAAGCAACTAGGGCATCAATCTCACGTTTGCCACGAACGTCTTCTTTCGCTGTTGTAATCTGCTCATCGGTGAAAGGTACACCAACAGAGCGTAGAGCTAGCATCTTGTCTGCAGTTGAGTTGCCATCAAGAGTGCTGTTAAACAACCAAGGGAAAGAAGGCATGTTTGACTCAGGTACAACATCACGTGGGTTGTATAAGTGAGCACGGTGCCATTCATCACTGTAACGTTGACCAACACGAGCTAGATCAGGGCCAGTTCGCTTAGAGCCCCAAAGGTGAGGGTGATCGTAAACAGATTCACCAGCAACACTATAAGGTCCATAACGTTCAGTTTCTGCTCTGAATGGACGAATCATTTGTGTGTGACAGCCAACACAACCTTCGCGGATATAGATATCACGACCTTCAAGCTCTAATGCTGTTAAAGGTTTTAGGTTTTCCACAGGCTGAGTGGTTTTTTGCATAAAAAACAGAGGTACGATTTCTACCATAGCACCGAAGCTGATTGCTACGATGATTAGTGCAATCATAAGGCCAATGTTCTTTTCGATTATTTCATGACGCATTTAAAAGCCCCTTATGCTGCTTGTGTATTTGCTGTGTTTGCAAGCTCTTGCTCTTTTTGGCAAGCACGTACAGTAAGGTAGGTGTTAACAGCCATTAATAGCATACCTGTTAAGAATAGAACGCCACCAATTACACGTACTGTCCAACCTGGCTTACTTGCATCAACAGCTTCAACAAAGCTGTATACCAAAGAACCGTCTTGGTTAAATGCACGCCACATTAGGCCTTGCATAATACCGTTTACCCACATTGAAGCGATGTAAAGTACAGTACCAATTGTTGCTAACCAGAAGTGAACGTTAATAAGTTTGATTGAGTGCATTTCACCAGCTTTACGGCCAAATACTACAGGCATCATATGGTAAACAGCGCCGATACTAACCATTGCAACCCAGCCTAAAGCACCAGCGTGTACGTGACCAATGGTCCAGTCAGTGTAGTGTGAAAGCGCGTTAACTGTTTTGATAGCCATCATTGGGCCTTCGAAGGTAGACATACCGTAGAAAGACAATGAAACAACTAAGAAACGTAGGATAGGGTCAGTACGTAGCTTGTGCCAAGCACCTGAAAGTGTCATTACACCGTTGATCATACCACCCCAAGAAGGTGCAAGTAGAATCAAAGACATTACCATACCAACACTTTGAGTCCACTCAGGAAGTGCAGTGTAATGTAAGTGGTGAGGGCCAGCCCAGATGTAAAGGGAAATCAACGCCCAAAAGTGAACGATAGACAAACGATATGAGAATACTGGACGACCAGTTTGTTTAGGTACAAAGTAGTACATGATACCTAAGAAACCAGCTGTTAAGAAGAAACCTACAGCGTTATGACCGTACCACCACTGTACCATGGCATCAATTGCGCCAGAGTAAATGGAGTAGGACTTAAATAAGCCAGCAGTCACAGATAAGCTGTTGAAAATGTGAAGCACTGCTACAGTTACGATGAATGCACCGAAGAACCAGTTAGCTACATAAATGTGCTTCATCTTACGTTGCATAATAGTGCCAAAGAAAACAACGGCATATACAACCCAGACGATAGTAATAAGAATATCGATAGGCCACTCTAATTCAGCGTACTCTTTAACTTGAGTAAAACCTAAAGGTAGAGTGATTGCCGCAGCGACGATAACTGTTTGCCAACCCCAAAAGGTAAAGCTAGCTAAAGTATCAGACCAAAGACGCGCTTGCGTTGTTCTTTGTACTACGAAATAAGACGTTGCGAAAAGTGCGCAACCGCCGAATCCGAAAATTACTGCGTTAGTGTGTAATGGTCGTAAACGACCAAAGTGTAGATATTCAATACCTGCGAAAATGTCTGGCCATACGAGTTGTGACGCGATTAATACGCCTAACCCCATGCCAACGACACCCCAAACGACTGTCATGATGGTGAATGCACGCACCACACTATAGTTGTAGGTTGGATGATCAAAAGCTGTGCTCATAGTTTCTTCCACAATCCACGAAGAGTGATTGACCTTGTAATTAATTGAAATGCCCGTATTAAGTTACTTCTTACAAAGACTTGGTAAGACCGACTTAAAAAGTCTCGAGTAATTAGTAAATCATACTGAAGCGGTGAGTAAACTAGCCGCGCTATTATAAGCGTTTTTGATCTTTTTTCTATTGGAGTAAGTTGTTTTTAATGGCTTTTCTTTGTCATATGGCAATATTTTTATGAGTAAGTTTTCTTTTTATATGGCCCATGGTGCGGGTCTTGGACATAGTGGTGGTTTTTTAGACAAATTTGGCGTGACATTTTGTCGCACACAAAAAATGAACTATTTGCCACTTACCTTTGAATATATGTCAGAAATCGAGGCCAGTGGTAAGCGTAGACCACCAACACGGTTTCCACAACTTGTCGATGAGTTTCGAAATAAGTTAGACCAAAATGCTTCTTTAAACTCACTTGTTGTAGCTGGTAAATCCATGGGTGGGCGTGTTGCATCGCAACTATCGTCAGATGAAAGAGTGGCAGCAATTGTGTGTTTAGGGTTTCCGTTTTATCAACAAGGTAAGCCAGAAAAACATCGCTTGTCTTTTTTACATGAAATTAACAAACCTTGTTTGATCATACAGGGGACTCGTGATGCATTTGGTAAGCCTGAATGGGTTAAACAACAAACGTTAAACCCAAACATTAAAGTGCATTGGTTTGAAGGCGCTGATCATGATTTTAATATGTTAAAATCGCTGAACAAAAATCAATCGCAAGTCATTGAAGAAATCAATGACGTAATTAAATCTTGGGTTGACTTAGACTTTAATATTGAAGCTTGAAATTAAAATGGGGATATGAGTAATAATGGACACTATAGAACATGATAGTTTTTTGGATGCAGTTGGGCTTTATTGTCCAGAGCCTGTCATGCTTTTGCACGTTGAAATGAGAAAGATTAAAGCTGAGCAAATACTTAAGGTTGAAGCGACTGATCCATCGACCACTCGAGATATTGTAAAGTTTTGCCAGTTTTTAGGGCATGAACTTATTCAGCAAAACGAAGAAGAAGGACACTTTTTTTATTGGATTAAGAAAAAGAAAAAGTGAATAAAGATATAACTTAGACTTGATTTTTATATAGTGGAGAAATAACAAAAAATCATATCTGTAATTGTTTGTTTTATACACGATTCTTACATACTCTCGACATTCCATAACAATAAAAAGCAATTTTGCGCACTTATAGGTCATTAATTTACGTTTAGTGTTTGTATTGTGCGCTTATAAATAAGGAATAGAATATGTTTAAGAAATCGTTAGCGATCGCCTGTATTGTTTCTTCCTCCCTTTGGTCTGCCAGCTCACAAGCTTGGTGGTTTTCATCTTCCGATGATGATTATACCCAAACAAAATATCCAATATTGTTAACCCATGGCATTTTAGGTTTTGATGAAATGTTAGGGGTCGACTATTGGTATAAAATTCCGCAGACACTTGAAGCAGAAGGTGCTGAGGTTTACACCACCCAGGTAGCAAATAGTCAGTCAGTTGAGGTTCGAGGCGAACAACTTTTGTCTGAAGTTCAAAATATTATTGCAGCAACAGGTGCGACCAAAGTCAATCTGATTGGGCATAGTCATGGTGGCCCTACAGTAAGATATGTTGCTTCGGTGAGACCTGATCTAATTGCTTCAGTCACCTCTGTGGGTGGCGTTAATAAAGGCTCTGATGTTGCAGATTTTGTAAGAAATGCTGTTCCAGAAGATTCAGCAGCTGAAGCGGTATTAGCTGGATTGACGACAGCATTAGCAACTGTGATTGATTATTTATCTGCAGGTGGTTATGAGCAAGATGTTCTTTCCATGCTTACTTCTTTAACGACCGAAGGCTCATTAGCATTTAATCAAAATCATCCTCAAGGTATTCCTACAACAGCATGTGGTGAAGGTGAATATAGTGTTAATGGTGTAAATTACTACTCTTGGAGCGGCGCGAGTGCGTTTACGAATGCACTAGACCCAAGTGATTACTTTCTTGGTTTAACATCTGTGTTAATTGACGACAGTAAAAATGATGGCCTGATTGAAAGCTGTGATAGTAATCTTGGTATGGTTGTTCGAAATGATTACAGCATGAACCATCTAGATGAGGTAAACCAATTCTTTGGTATACATCACTTGTTTGCAACTGATCCTTTAACCGTCTATCGCACACATGCTAATCGTCTTAAAAATGCTGGCCTTTAATGATTGGTGAGTTATGAATATTTCCCTAACTAAGAAAGTCTGCTTAATCGTGTTTGGTGGACTTGCATTTCTTGGTTTGGCGAAGTGGACAGGTGTTGCTTATCAAGCAGCGCCTGTCTTACAGACCAATCAAGATCAAGGCTCTTTAACCAATAACCAAATTTCAAATAAATCAGTTGAATCATTCGTTTTGTCATCTTCAGAAAAAGCCGACATAAAGGCTCAACTGAATGTTGCACAAAATAATGAATACAATCGCTTCAAAGATAAATTTGAATGGATAGGCTCACAATCCTCGTTAAGGGGAACCAGTATAGCTGGCTCATATCCTATTGATGCAGAGGGGCATTTACTTCCTCATATTAGTATTAAGCATAGATTTGATTATTTTATGACGCTGCTTGGTGAATTATCGTATGAACAACTCATTGAGTTAATAAAAGAAGATATCAAGCAATCACTTGAAGAGCCTGCTCTTAGTGAGGCGCTTTCATTGCTGGAAAATTATCAGGCTTATAAATATGCATTAAAGGCATTAGATGATGAATTTTCAAACTATCAAGTTAGCCTAAATGATAAGACTGCAATCATAAATAGGCAGATTAGCTTATACCAAGAAATAGATAAATTGCGCTATGAATATTTTGAACTTGATTATCGGTTGGCATTCTTTGCACAAGATATTGCAGATGAACAAGCGTTAATCGCAAATTTACAAGGTAATGATACAAACCGTGAAGAGGATAAAACCAAACTTAGTGGCTTAATAAATACACTAGAACTAACGAGTAAGGAAACGGGAGAAAGCTTATTTGATCTACAAGTAAAAGAGTTCGGAGTGGAAGCCGCCCAAAGGCTTGCTAATGTTAGAGAGTCGCGAAATGAGCTTAATACAAGAGTTAAAGAATATTTAAAGCAAAAGGAAGGTATCTTAAATTCAGGTCTATCTACCCAAGATCAAAGTTTAGAATTAAAGTACTTAATTGAATCAAGCTTCAGTTTAAGTGAGCAAAAGCGACTTAATGCTTTGGTTGCTATGCTAGAGTAATAACAAACTTGTGTTGTTGTTAACTTATTGATTTATTGTGAAATTTATTTAAAATTAAAGATTTTAATAAATTATTAGTAGATAAACTCCTTCGACTAACTAGTTGACACCTTCAATTTGTCTAGGCAATATCACGCAAAATTTGCTTAACAGCAATACATATTTAGTTAGTCGGGGTGCTCTTTTTGAGCTGAGACTGAGGTTCGCCTCTAGACCCGTTGAACCTGACCCAGTTAATACTGGCGTAGGGAACTGGCAAGCCTCATCTCTTTTAGACAATTTCGATCTGTCTGTCTTTTTTAGGCTCCAGTTTTAATTAGGAGCCTTATATGCAAACGCGCAATCAACCTTATATTTCGTTAACTATTGCTGGATCTGATAGTGGTGGTGGAGCAGGTATTCAAGCCGATATTAAAGCCATGTCTGCAACTGGGTCATTTGCATGTTCAGTGATCACAGCATTAACAGCGCAAAATACGCAAGGTGTTAGCGCCATACATCCTGTGCCGCAATCGTTTGTTGAAGATCAGCTTGAGAGTATTTTTTCTGATATGAAAGTTGATGCCGTTAAAATTGGCATGCTGTCAGATGCAGATACAATTCTCATGATTGCTCAAATACTAAAAAAGTACCAACCAAAAGCAGTAATTTTAGATCCTGTTATGGTGGCAACAAGCGGCGATGTACTTTTAGAATCGCAAGCAATTTCAAGCCTCGTTAATCACCTCATTCCTTTGGCTGATTTAATCACGCCAAACCTGTATGAAGCGCAAGTCTTATTAGGTAGAGATCTTAACGCTTTTCCGAAATCTAATGCAGAGTTAGAAAGTACAGCCAATGCTCTTTTGTCGCTTGGCTCTCAAGGCGTTTTATTAAAAGGAGGGCATATGGACACTCAAGACAGCACAGATGTTTGGGTGACCGAAAATCAAATTGAGTACTTTTCTAAAACAAGGGTGGTCACAACTAACACTCATGGAACGGGTTGCACCTTATCTTCAGCTATAACGAGCTATCTGGCACAAGGCTTGTCTATGTCTGAATCGATTAGAAAAGCTAAGGAATATATTTCACAAGCTTTAGTCGCCGCTAAGAATTATCAATTAGGTCAAGGTAGCGGGCCTGTTGATCACTTTTTTATGCTTAAGGCGTGATAGATGTCAGCTTGTAATGTTTTAGCATCAAACCTCACTAAACAAAATGAATACCTAGTAACAGCTAGTCTCAAGTATGAGGCTAGTCAAAGCTATATCTACCAAGATATCGAGCTCAGATTACCGTTAAATCAAGTGACCTGCTTGTTAGGTCAAAGTGGCTGTGGCAAGTCTAGCTTATTAAAGCATTTAGTTGGGCTACATAAGAATGCTTGTGTGAATGATTTATTGATACAAACAAGTGTGCATTCAAGTCTTGATGTAAAAGGCTTCCAGCATGAGCTCGCTTATATGGCGCAGCAGGATCTATTGCTGCCCTGGTTATCTGTTATTGATAATGTGCTGCTTGCTTATGATCTTAAGCGACCAATCTTGAAGAAAAAAAGTCAATTCAATCAGGCGTTAAAAAGTCGAGCGCAAGAAATTTTAGAGCAAGTCGGTTTACCTGATAAAGCTGATAAGAAAGTGTTTACCTTGTCAGGCGGTATGAGGCAGAGAGTCGCTTTAGCGAGAACCTTAATTCAAGATAAATCGATAATATTAATGGATGAGCCATTTTCGTCAGTTGATGCCATAACACGCGATAAGTTACAGCAGTTAAGTAGCCACCTATTAAAAAACAAGACTGTGCTTTTAGTGACACATGACCCACTTGAAGCCTTAGTTATGGGGCATAACATTTTACACTTTTCAAATAAAACTGAAAAAGAAACGACTCTCAAAACACTAGAGCCTATGCCTTTACCTAATTCTTTACCTCCACGAAATATTGGTAATGAAGTTTCTGGTTATCATGGGCAATTGATGCAGATAATGCAGGCAAGGCAATGAATAAATTTATCAATACAAGCTTTAGCCGAGTGCTCGTAATAAGTTTCCTACTAGTTTTATTTTGGTGGTTGATAGTAGCAGTAACTCAAGTTCCTAGCTTTATTCTTCCATCACCAGAGAAAGTTTTTACAAGATTTTGGCAGTTAACAGATGTGTTATACCCACATTTTTTGGTGACTCTAATTGAGATTGTCTTTGGTGTGTTGCTGGGAGTGTCAGCCGGATTAATTTTTGCGATTTTAATGGTTTACTTTAAGCCTGTTCGTATTTGGCTTTTGCCTGTATTGCTTTTCAGTCAGGCGATTCCTGTGTTTGCCATAGCGCCTATCCTAGTTCTTTGGTTTGGTTATGGGATAGTTTCGAAAGTCATTATGGCCGCGGTCATTATCTTCTTTCCTATTCTAATGACATCATTTGATGGTTTAAGGCAATCATCAAAAGACTATCTTGAGCTTGCTCAATCAATGCAAGCTAATCGTCTAAGTATTCTTTTTAGAATTCAACTTCCTGCTGCTTTACCTGTCATGGCGTCAGGGCTTCGAATGGCGATGGTTGTTGCCCCAATTGGCGCAATCATAGGAGAGTGGGTTGGCTCATCTCAAGGGTTGGGCTACTTCATGCTTTATGCCAATGCGCGAATGCAAGTGGCAGATATGTTCGCAGCACTATTCGTATTATGTCTACTTTCGATTTCACTTTATTACCTTGCTGATCAGTGTCTCAAGAAACTGATTTTTTGGCAGCAAGACAATAGTTAATAGCACCCAGTTATCACCCTTAAATAAGAGAAATATTATGTCTATGTTAAAGAAGTTAAATGCATTAATAGCGGGTTCATTACTCAGTTTGAGCGTTCAGGCTCAAGAGAGTATTGATGTGATGTTAGATTGGTTTGTTAATCCAGACCACGCTGCTTTGATTATCGCGGAGCAAAAAGGCCTGTTTAAAGATCAGGGTTTAAAGGTTAACTTGCAAGAACCAGCAGACCCTAGCATGCCTCCTAAATTGGTTGCTGCGGGTAAGGTTGATTTTGCAGTGACTTATCAGCCTGAACTAATACAAGATGTAGCTCACGGATTGCCACTTACTCGTATTTCAACCTTGATAGCAACACCACTTAACACGCTGATGGTTTTGAAAGATGGTGATATCAACTCATTAGCTGACCTTAAAGGTAAGTCTATTGGTACTGCTATTTCTGGTGGCGTCAGCGAAGCAACAATCGGTGTAATGCTTGAGAACTCAGGTCTAAGTTTAAGCGATGTATCTGTCATTAATGTTGGTTGGGCTTTATCCAGCTCTTTGGCATCTAAAAAAGTTGATGCCATCTATGGTGGATATCGTAACTTTGAAATGCATCAGCTCGCGATGGAAGGTTTTGAAGGTAAAGCATTTTTTGTAGAAGAAGAGGGCGTGCCTCCATATGATGAGTTAGTTGTTGTTGCAAACTCTCGTTCAGTTAATAAAACACAAGTAGCTAAGTTTAATCGAGCGCTAGAGCTTGCCACTCAATACATTGTTAACCACCCAAATGAAGCTTGGGAGTTGTTCAAGTCATACAAAAAAGATCTTGATACCAAGCTTAATCAGCTTGCATGGAAAGATACCTTGACTCGATTGGCGCTCCGCCCAGCGGCTTATGATGCTAATCGCTACCAATCCTATGCTGAGTTCTTACAGTCAGCTGGCATTATTTCAAAATTACCAAATACTAACGACTACCTTTTTTAATTGGTACTTAACCTATTTTAAATTTAGGGTTTTAGCGCAAGTTTAAGTGTTAAGGCCCTTTGGAGTGATTTATATGTCAGATGCAAACACGATTAGTGAAAGCTTGATGTCACTAAAAGGGTTAAATCGCCTTAGTGAAATGTTAGTGAAACCAAATGAAAAGGACTGGTTAGCTTATACGCAGCATGACTTTGTTAATCAGTTAGCGACAGGTGTCTTATCAAAGCCCGCTTTTCAGCATTATTTACAGCAAGATTATTTGTTCCTTAAACAATATGCCAGAGCTTATGCGCTTGCTATTTATAAAAGTGATTCGATTGAAGATATGCTGCCCAATCTTTCCTGTTTAACTGGTTTGGTAGAGCATGAAATTCAATTGCATATTAATTGCTGTAAAGAATGGGGGCTTGAAGAGAAAGCGCTTGATGAGCTAGACGAAGGTGTTGCGACTGTTGCTTATACGCGTTTTGTACTAGATGCAGGTCAAGCAGGCGATCTTACCGACTTACTTGTTGCTCTCGCTCCTTGTGCGTTAGGTTATGCTCAAATTGGATTCAGTCTAGATCAAGATGTCATAACCTTGAAGCAAGGCAATCCCTATTTAGAATGGATAGAAACCTACGCATCAAGTGAGTTTATTGAGTCTGCTTTGGCACAAATGGCACATCTAGAAAGCTTATTGCAAAATATCCCTGCTGACTCACCTAGATGGGTTAAATTAAGTCGCATTTTTGCCACTGCAACTAGAATGGAAGCTGCATTTTGGCAGCAAGGCTTAGATGTCAATGAAGGTTAATATTGTCGGTGCTGGTGTGGCTGGGCTTTCCCTTGCTTGGCAACTCGTGCAGCAAGGTGTTGAGGTTGAAATGTTTGAGCGAGGAACAAGAGTGGGTGAAAAAGCCTGTTCTTGGTTTGCTGGTGGCATGCTTGCACCATGGTGTGAAGCTGAAAATGCCGAACCTGTTGTACTCGAATATGGTAAAGAGTCATTGGCTTGGTGGCAAAATGCATTAGGTGAAGGCTTTGTAGATGCCAAAGGAACTTTGGTTTTTGCACAGCAAAGGGATAAAAAAGAGCTAAAACGTTTTGCAAGACGAACACAAGCTTATGAGGTTGTTGGTCACGATGTTATTTCAAGTCTAGAGCCTGACTTAGCCTCTCAATATCAAGAAGCGCTATTTTTTAAAGATGAAGCGCATTTAGATCCTAGAAAAGCCTTAATCAGATTGACAGAAGTTGTTCAGGCGTTAGGCGTTAAAATCAACTTTGAACAAGAAATCGAGCCAGAGGATCTACTGCCAGAAAAAGTAGTGGATTGTAGAGGCTATAACGCCGCTAAAACTGTGCAAAGCCTAAGACCTGTTAAAGGTGAGATGTTGTTGGTGAAAACCAATGAAATAAGCCTTTCTCGCCCTGTTAGGCTGCTCCATCCAAGAATTCCTTTATATGTTGTTCCGCGTGATGATCAGCATTTTATGATAGGCGCCACCATGATTGAAAATGGGCATGGTCATCAGTTTAGTGTGCGCTCAATGTTAGAGTTGCTTGGTTCTGCTTATGCATTGCACTCAAGTTTTGCAGAAGCTGAAATTATTGAAATGGGCGTTGATTTGAGACCCGCTTTTATCGACAACTTACCTAGAGTTGAGCGAGACAATAATATTTGGCGTATTAATGGTCTATATCGTCACGGTTATTTGTTAGCGCCTTACATGGCGAAACTCGCAGCGGATTCCATTTTTAGTGATACGCATGAAATTGAAAAACTCGCTGATTTCAAGATAAAGGAAGATAGGGTATGAAGATATATTTAAATGGTGTTGAGACGACGGTAGAGCATACCGAACTTGAGGCCGTACTTATTCAATTGGGTTATCAGGAAGTGACGATAGCGACCGCAATTAATGGTGATTTTGTGCCTTTATCTCTGCGTAAAAATACTCAGATTAATGAAGGCGATAAACTTGAAGTATTAGCGCCGATGCAAGGTGGATAGAATGTTAGAAGTTTACGGTGAAAAATTTACCAATAGATTGCTTTTAGGTAGTGCGCAATACCCATCGCCGGCTATCTTGTCGGAGTCAATCAAGCAGAGTCAGAGTCAAATTGTCACAGTATCATTAAGACGCGAAAGTGGGGGCGACCATGCTGGTCAAGCATTCTGGCAAATCATCCAAGATTTAAAGCTTAAAGTGTTGCCCAACACAGCCGGTTGTTACACGGTAAAAGAAGCGGTGACGACAGCACATATGGCGCGTGAAGTTTTTAATACAGACTGGATTAAATTAGAGGTTATAGGTGAAGAAGACACGCTGCAACCTAACGTTTTTGAATTAGTTGAAGCTGCTAAAATTTTAGTCGCGGATGGCTTTAAAGTATTCCCATATACCACGGACGATCTCATTGTTGCCGATAAGCTACTACAGGCAGGTTGCGAGGTGTTAATGCCTTGGGGGGCGCCTATTGGTTCAGGTCGAGGTTTAAATAACCCATATGCATTAAAAACTATGCGTTCGCATTTTCCTGATACGCCTTTAATTGTTGATGCTGGTATCGGGGTGCCATCTCATGCTGCTCAAGCTATGGAAATGGGGTTTGACGCTGTTCTTCTTAATACTGCTGTTGCGGGTGCTGGCGATCCAGTTGCAATGGCTAAAGCATTTAACTTGGCAATAGAGGCTGGCCTGCTAGCTTATGAGGCAGACCCGATTGATGCGAGAGATATGGCGGAGCCTTCAACTCCTATGATGGGGAAAGCTTTTTTAAGCTAATTCATTAGGAGCTATTAGAGTAGCTCCATGATTGTAAAAATTTGATGAGAAATAGAATGAAGAGCGCAATGACACAGCTAGATAGATTTTATCCCATTTTTGACTCTTATGATTGGCTCGAAAGACTGGTGCCATTAGGTATCAAGCTAGTGCAGCTTAGAATTAAAGATGAAAGCCAAGAGAGTATTAAATCTCAGATAGTAAAAGCGAAAGCATTATGCCATCAATATGAGTGTCAGTTGGTGATTAATGATTATTGGCAATTGGCGATAGAGCTAGGTTGTGATTATGTGCATTTAGGTCAAGAAGATTTAGATGTGGCTGACATTGAGGCAATTAAATCTGCAGGCATTAAATTAGGTATCAGTACCCATTGTGACGAAGAGTTAGAAAGAGCGCTGTTATTAAAACCGGATTACATCGCTTTAGGTCCTGTATATCCCACTATTTTGAAGAAAATGAAATGGCATCAACAAGGTGTCGAAAAGTTAACGCTTTGGAAAGAGCGAATTGGAGATGTTCCACTAGTGGCTATTGGTGGCATGACAATCGCTAGAGCAGAAGGTGCTTTTGACGCTCAAGCAGATAGTGTGGCAGCCGTTACAGATATTACCTTGAATCCAAGTCCAGAATCACAAGTACAAGCCTGGTTAAAAGCCACTCGATTGTAAATTTGGTTTTATATCAACTTATTGTGTTGGGTGAAAAATACCCAATTCTCGCTCGAATTTAGCTTGGCTGTGTATTTTTGGATAAAAAACATACAGCTAAGCCTATCCCCTCGTATTTTTCCTTTTGTTTAATAAATATACATTATCTTTGATAAATCCTGACCAAAAGGTCATGTAGTGATCTTTTGGTTTCAAAATATGAACCCGAGTTAAAAATGAACCCCATGTAATACTGCTTTGGCATAAGCCTTGTAGGTTAATTATTCACCAAATGTGATGTTAACTAATTAACTTAAAAGGAAAGATGTATGAAAGCACCAATTACAAGCTTATTACTACTTGGTAGTAGTTTGGGCTTCGCTGAGTTACAAATATCTGAAGTTCTTTACGACACACCAGGGACAGATTCAATTGAAGAGTGGATTGAAATCTACAATGCTGGGTGTGGGCAAGTTGATTTATCGAGTTATCAACTTAAAGATAATGGGGCAACTCATACCTTATCAGGAACTTTGGCAGCAAATACTTATTTTACCATTGCTAAAAGCTCAAGTGGGTTTGAGGCTATGTATGGTTTTTCACCGGACGCCTCTGGATTGGCTCTGTCCTTAGGGAATTCGGGCGATTATGTTGAACTTTATAATGGTGGTGATCTTGTTGATCTAGTGGCATGGGAGGGCAAGGTTTCAGGTTGGAATATTTCTGCTCAACATGTTTCTTTGTACCGTACTCAAACATCATCAGTGACAACGTCTTCTAATTGGGCAACAAGTAGTATCGATACCCCATCTACTGGCAACTTAACCCAAGATTGCAGTGGTGCAAGTGCAGGTGGTTCAGCTACTTATTCAGGTGATTATTATGATTCAGTATTAAACTTGTCTGGTGCTAGTTTAAAAGCTGCATTGCAAGATTTACTTGAATCAAACCATACCAAGCTTAGTTACAGTGAAGTGTGGGATGCACTTCAATACACAGATGAAGATTTAACGAACAGCAATAATGTTGTTTTGCTCTATACAGGTCGTAGCCATTCAAAAACGGATAGAGATGGACAGTCTGGGTTTGATAATGACAGTTGGAATAGAGAACATGTTTGGCCTAAATCTTTAGGTTTCTCTTCAACCTCACAATACGGCTATACGGATATTCACCATATTAGGCCCACTGATAAAACGGTAAACAGTTCACGTTCAAACAAAGATTACGATGAAGGCGGTAGCGCACAAGGAGAGGCTGCTGATACCTATGCAACAAGTGAGAGTTTTGAACCAAGGGATGAGGTGAAAGGGGATGTTGCCCGTATGATTTTTTATATGGATGTTAGATATGACGGTTCTGACGGTAATATGAGTGATTTGTATCTAGTCAATAATACTAGTTCAGAAACGGATGATCCCTTCTTTGGTGTTGTTTGTACCTTGTATACTTGGCATCAAGAAGATGCTGTTGATTCAAATGAAATGACTCGTAATGATCGTATTCAAGAGTGGCAGGGCAACCGTAACCCTTTGATTGATCACCCAGAGTGGGTAGATGAGTTCTACTCTAGTCAATGTAACTAGCTGACATAGCGTATAAATGTGGCTGATAAGGATGTCGGCCCTAATTAAGCTAATGCTGATAGATTTAAAAAGAAATGTAACTTATTGTTTTTATGAGGGTAAATGTAAGCTATTGTACCTCAGTGTATATATCTTTTGTGCTGGTCATCTGATATCTTGCTTAGTTAACAATTAAAAACATCATTAGGATAAATTTAAAGTATTTTCAGTGCTTATAAAGTGAGTGCTTAAAAGTGAATTTATCTACAAAAATGAATTGAGTCACGATTAACAGTCGTATTTTTGACTATGGTGTTATCTGTGTTAACTATTCATATAAGGGCATTATGATGAGTAAGGATGTAGCATTAAATGAACATCTCTATTATACAGAAGAGAATTTAGACAATATCCTTGAAAACCTTGATATTGTTCGTCGACAAATTTTCCCCAATCTGGATCCAGAAAGCGATATAAACGACCAAAACTTTCCTTCAGTCTGCCTTATTGGCTTAGGGCGTTGTGGTTCTAATATTGCGTTAGATGTAGCTACTCTTGTCTATAACGCTCGTAGTAATTATATGGCAGATTTAGAACTACAGGATAAAACCAATGCAGAAGGTGAATTTCGTCCTATGCGATGGATTCAGAAGCACCTTCCAATTGAGATAAAAGGGGAGCCAAGACCTGTTTTCTTAATTGAGCCTGTGGTTATGCTGGGTGACCTTGATAAAGATATAGAAGGTAGAATTAGATTCTCTTCTCAAAATGGTCGCAGTAACTTTTTAGAAGAATATAAAAAGTTACAGATCATGGACCTCTCTGAAGTGCACGCTGGTGGTGCCGGTAACGCGCCTATCCTAGGTCAATATCTAGCAAAAATTATTCTTAATAAGAATACCAATAGCTTTAATAATAATGCTTGGCGTCATATGCATTCTTATTTAGTTGACTCTTGCGGTATTAAAGCCAACCAATCACGCCTTTATTTTTACATTTTCAGCGCTGGTGGTGGTACAGGTTCTGGTATGGCCTCTGAATTTGGTTTAGCGCAACAATACTCATATATGAGTAAGACGTTTGATTATCATTCTGCGCAGAGTAAAGTGGTTGATAAGAGGCATAGTTTTGTTTTTGAACCAATCTTTACCTCAGGTATTTGTATTCTACCTAATATCTCAGGCGACAAAATTGAAGTGTCTGAAGCGCTTCATATCAACGCCGGTCGTTTACTTTGTAAATACTTATCAGAAGAGTGGGACTTCTCATACAATGTTGAGAGAGAAGATCACGACCATCCAAGTAATGTGATGCAGCGTATTCGTCCGTGGAACTCTATGATGCTTATATCTAATGACATCATGCGTTACGCAGAAGAGAATGATGGGTCAGGTGAATCTGATATTGATGTGAATACCATGGAGAAATATGCCAACCAATATATTTCTCAACAGATATTCAACATCTTAACCGCACAAGCTGTTACCACAGATTATGATGAAGATTACTTCCGTCGTGCGGGTGTTGATATTGCTGAAACTATTCGTCTTGATGCGAATGACTTGTTCATGAGTTTGGCGGGTCCTGTAGCGATTGCTTATGCAGAAAGTGTTGTTACTAGCAGTAGCAAAGAAAACATCGATATTGATGACTTATTCTGTCGTTCGATTGACTTGCCACACTTTAACCAAGATACATCTGCGATTGAAGGTATCAGTATTTTACCTATTGAGTCTTCAAGCTACAGCGAAGCGCTGAAAAATTACCGTGACTCAGGTTATGATACGTCTAGCTTGAATCATCTGCATTTCTTCAAGAACTGCTCTTCGGTTGTTTCTATTATTTCTTTGCCTAAGGATTACAAGCTGTCCTTCACAGCATTGAACCGTTTAAAACTACATTTAAACAGCTTGTTCCCGAATACGACTTTGAAGCGTTATGCCTTGGTGATTGGCGCATCTGCAAACCTTTCATTAACTACCTTAGTTGCTAAGAGTCCTTGTCTAAGCGATGACTTCTTAACGCTTATGGTTGCTTATGTGAAACGATGTTTTGCACGTGATGAGTATCGTTTTAGTGATGAAGTCGATAAAGCTATCTTGAACTTCATTACCACAGAAGAGTTTGATGAAGATGAAGTTGATCGTTATTTCAATACTCATGAGAATCCAGCAAAAATCTTGGATACAAATTGGTATGCGATTAAGCCAATGTATGAGAAGAAGTACCGTGAATTAATTGACGAGCAAGATAAGTTTGTTTCAATTAATGATATTCGCTTAGATGTTGAGAATGTTAAAAAATCGATCAAGTATCTAAGAGAAATCTATCGTCATAGAGTAAGTAAAACAAATGTTCTTTCTCTTAATGTTTAACTTATTAAAGTGAAATATAAATAGAGTTTGAGCAAACAAAAAAAGGACGCGAAAGCGTCCTTTTTTTGTTTAATGTTTTAAACGAAGACTGGTCGGCTAACTAAACCTTGGTGACCAATAACACCCATATGGTTAGGGCATACGTGCTGCCAGCCTTTTGTTGAATGCTCTGAAGGTTCTGAGGCAAGCACTAGATGGCCATCAAAGAGTTTGTAATAAAGACTTGCTGGTTGGTCGTCGTTAGAATAACGAATTGTAGTCAGTTGTTCGCCATCAGAAATAACGGCGGTTAGTCTAAAAGCATCATCGATTTGATTATCAAGCATGATTTTCTCAATTTGCTTGATAGTGATTTGAACCGCTCGCTCAAGATCCTCTTCAAGGCCATTAGCTATTAACAGTAGGAAGATCAACTCGGAGTCGGTGGCACCTTTACGTTGATTGTAGAGGTGTTCTGGTATCAATCTGTCTAAATGCCAGCGAATGCTCTCATAGCCCCCAATTTGGCCATTGTGCATAAATAGCCAATTCTTATAGGCGAAAGGGTGGCAGTTTGAACGATTAGTTGCAGTACCTGTAGATGCTCGGACATGAGCAAAGAAAAGTTTGCTTTTGATATGAGCGCTGAGGCTCTTGAGGTTGCAGTCACTCCAAGCTGGCATGATTTCATGATAGAGCCCAGGCTCGCTTCTTTCATCATACCAGCCTAAGCCAAAACCATCTGCGTTCACAGTAACTTGCGACTTCCTTGCGCTTAGGCTTTGGTCTATCAAAGAGTGTTCAGATTCAAATAAAAGAGATTCAAGGTAGATCTCTTCTCCCATGTAAGCAACCCAGCGGCACATTGTTAATCTTCCTCTTTATTTCTTTTAGTTATAAGTATATATCTCGATCCCTGAGATATATTACAGTAAAAACAGCAAGGTTACATTTTGAAATACTCAATTTTGTCACAAAGTTGCTTAGCGAGTTTCGCTACTTTAGCCGCATCATCAGTAATTGTATGAATTGACTGAGTAGACTTAACCGCTATCGCAGCAATGTTACTAACATTGGTGTTTACTTCAGATGTTACGCTCGCTTGTTGCTCTGCTGTTGCTGAGATTCGGTTATTCATGTCACGAATCTTAGACACTGAGTTATTAATGCTTTCAAGAGATGTTTCTTCTTCTTTAACTACATCGACAACATTGGTTGAGATAGTATGGCTAGACTGCATTGCTTTAACTGCTTGGCTAGTACCTGATTGCAATTTACTAATCATTTGTTCAATTTGTTGTGTTGCATCCTGGGTGTTTTGCGCCAAGGTTCTTACTTCATCCGCTACCACTGCGAAGCCTCTACCTTGTTCACCTGCACGAGCGGCTTCAATGGCAGCATTTAATGCAAGTAGGTTAGTCTGCTCTGCAATACCCAAAATCACATTTAGAATTTGAGTGATATTGTTGGTATCTTCTTCAAGCTTGTTGATTGTTTGAGCAGCAGTATTAATTTCAGAAGCAAGGTTCTCGATTGAACTAATTGTACCAATAACAATTTTATGGCCTTCATCTGCAGAGAGTGCAGCATCCTGAGCGGCAGAGCTGGCATCAGACGTAGATTCAGAAACATGCATAGCAGTTGACTGAATTTCATTGATTGCTTGCGAAATTAAATCTGTTTCAGACTGTTGCTCTTCAACCATTTTAGATGAGTTCTTAGTCTCTTCATTAAGGTTGTCAGCAGCTTCAGTCAGCATGTGGCTAGATAAAGAAACATCATTCAGTATGCTGCTTAATTGTTCAACTAAAGTGTCCATCGCAATTTCAAGCTGACCGATTTCATCTCGTTTAGCAGCAGAGCGCTGGCTTGAGCTCTTATGAGTTAAATTACCAGCAGCAATTTCTTTCGCACGATTAACAGATTTCTGTAATGCACTGGAGATATTGCCGACCATCAATAAGCTGATCACGATACCAACAGCAATTGCAATAAAAGCAACGATAGAAGAGGTAATTAAATTCTGTTCTAGTTGATCATTTTGCTCTTGGTTTACCTTGGTGACATAAGCATCAATTTTAGCAATGATCTGCTCCATGTCTGTATTTACTGCTTCTAAGCTAGCTTTAGCTGCTTTACGGCTTCGGTTAGCCTGCATAGTCTTAAGCTTGGTCCACCAACTATAAGTGGTACTACTGGACTCCAAGAAAGCGACTTGGTTCTCTTTAAGTGTATCAATGAGAACAAGCAACTCATCTAGCTCAGTGTTTCTTGGCATAACGCCTAAGATATTGGTTACTTCTACTAGGCTAAGTTCTAATTCGCTTGTGAACTCTTTAAACGCTTCGGCTGAACCTGCAATTTGTTCAACACCATAGCCACTTAATGACTTAGCAATGGAAACCTGAAAATAACCACGCTCAAACTCAACCGATTGTTTAAGAAGTAATTGACGACTTTTTTCTAGGTTTTTAACTAACTCGAGACTGTGCGTTGAAAGGGTATTAAGCTCTTGCGCTACTTTTTTGCTTGAATAAGCAGAGTTGATAGTGAGCGCAATGATAAGAACCGCGAAGAGAGCTACTAATGAGAGGGTCTTCGTTTTAACGGATAAGTCTAACATAGTCATCTTTACCTAAACATTTAATGATTCGTCCCTGTTTTATAATTGATTTTGACCCAGAACATCCTGCTGTACGAGGGTATTTTTACAATCGATTACACTGATCAAGCTAAAGTTTACAGTTAATCAGCAAAAATAAAAGCGAATTTATAGTTATACAAAAATAAATTATTGTGATTAATGTGATTTATATCAGAAGCCTAAGGCAAGTTTAGTTAATAAAATCTTGACTTGCGAATTCATAATGCGAAATAAAATTCGGTTTTGGTATAAGCAAAATACTTACTTAATAGCGACAATAATTATGCATTTAAGACATGAGCTTAAAGCTAAAAAGGTATCTTAAAGGTGAAGCTTAGGTGGGATAATTGACTTTTAATAGGGTTGAAAAGAGTTTTAAATAAAAACAATAAGAGTGCGATTATGCTCGCACCCTTATATTGAGTAATGAGTTAAACCATAGGTTTAGAATTAACAAATACCTTGTCGTCTTTCGCTTCAAAGAAAAAGCAGTTACGACGATTAGTATGGCAAGCAGGGCCTTTTTGCTCAACTTTAAGCAAAATGCAATCACCATCACAATCAAATGACATAGAAACAAGTGTTTGCCTGTGACCGGAGCTTTCGCCTTTACGCCAGTATGTTTGACGTGAACGTGACCAATAACAAACTTGCCCTGTTTCAAGGGTTTCTCTGATAGAGGCTTCATTCATATAAGCCAGCATTAATACTTCACCCGTATCATGCTGCTGTGCAATGGCAGCAATCAAACCTGCATCATCTTTTTTTAGGTTGCTTAATACTTGATCTAACTCTAATTCAGAACCCTGCGGAAGGGTTTCAAACGCTTTTAAGCTCATACATTTACTACCTTATTGGAAATTGCGCCTTTGCCAATGCCTTCATAGGCATGTACTTCGATATCGTGACCTGGGTTTTCGTTTGCTAGCACCTTAGCTACATGGCTAGAAAGAGATTCAACGGTTGTATCCGTATGTACCATGTAAGTTTGAGAACTTCTAATAATTAATTCAAAATGACCTTGTTGGCTTTCATAAGCAAAATGATGGAAGCGGTGGCCATCTTCACTAATAATGCCAATTAAATCTTCCTCTGAACCTATGTAAATATCATGCCAGCGTTTAGCCCAGTCATTTTCTAATGACTCAGACTTCTCACCATCTTTGTAGATATCAATGGTTGATCTATGGCCATGAGCAATACGCTGGCAATTACCGGTATGCTTTTTAAGTCCGTGGCTGTACTGATATTGCGCACCTTCAATCTTTTCAGGTGTGAAAGTAATGCGCACACGAGCAAGATCGGCAGGCAGAATCGCCATGATTTGATCTTCACACCAAGTTGCCGCAGCTTCTGGTGTAATCACATCCATAGGCAAGAGGCAAAAAGCCTGTTTCGGAGCCGCACAGTAAAAATGGTTTTTACCGCCTTTGTCGAACTCAAAGATGTGCTTATCTTCATTGTCAGTATTCATAGACACTGACGTGTTTTGATGGGGGATAGCTAAGCAATGATCGATGTTTTCATCTAACCACTTTTTAATCAGCTTTTTAACGATACTGAAATCGCACACCATGCTCTCATCGTTTAAATTACCTTCAAGTAACACATCTGTTTGCCAGCTTTCACCTAAAAGGCCACGATCAGTATCAAACAAAGAAAAGTCAACGTGGGTTAAGTTTTTAACGAAAAGCTTCAAAGGTAACTCCTAGTATGAAGTTGGCAAGGCCGAACAAAGAATAGTTAAATGAATAAGGAATAATTAGCGAGGTATTTTACGCAATAAAAGCCGCTATATCTAATACTTCCTGTACGTATGGTTAGATATTGGATATATAAATTAATTTTATCTATAGAGAAGGGTAAAAATCTTAGCAAAGGGCAAAGCTGACTAATAGGTTGGAACTTATTGATTTATAAAAGAAGTGTCTAAAAAACAAACAAGCTTTAAGTATTTGAAAAATAGTAAAAAAGACTGTTGCCAAATTGAATTAGCTAGGTATAATTCGCTCCAAGGTCAAGCAGAGATCTCCTCAATGGTACTTCTGCTGGTCCTCTCGCAACATGAAGTCGTTAATCTGGTCAGGTCCGGAAGGAAGCAGCCACAGCGATGGATTTGTGTGCCGAGATGCGGCTGGTGGAAGTGCCTCCAATATCTTCGTAATACCTCTCATAACTTATTTAAAAAATCTCCTTATTTAATTCTCAAAAATTAGATTTATATTGTATTATTCCTTTGGTTTTTAAATCTAAAGTTCAAAATTAGCTTTCTACACTCAAAACTCATAATTTCTCTAGCATTTTTAATGCAAATTCCCAAAAAATATTTCTCAATACTACCGTCTTAGTCGAGTGAACTGTAAGAGAACTAAATGGTATCTCTTTCATCGATCTTGAAGAAGCCGCACTCACCAAGAAGCAAATTATCTGCAGTAGATCCTTTGGTGAGCGCATATTAGAAAAGCAGTTAATGCGCGAGGCTATTTGCAAGTATGTGACGCGTGCAGCAGAGAAGCTCAGAGGTGAGAAGCGTTTAACTAAGTCAGTTAGTGTGTTTATTAGAACAAGCCCTTTTAGCAAAGGTGAGCCGCATTACTCAAACTCAATAGCAACTGAGTTACCAACCCCCCCCCGATGACACCCGTGATTTATTAGAAGTTGCTGAAGTTCTGTTAGATAGAATTTGGCGATCTGGTCACAGGTATGCAAAAGCGGGCGTCATGCTTATGGACTTCTATGAGCAAGGAACTTACCAAGGCGACATGTTTAGGCCTCATGAAGGTAAAAAGAAGTCTAAAGAGCTTATGAACGTAGTTGATAAGATTAACCATAGCGGCTTAGGGAATGTCTTCTTTGCTGCTCAGGGTGTTACGCCGCAGTGGTCTATGAAGCGTGAGCACCTATCACCAGCCTACACCACACGGTGGAGTGATCTTAAAGTTGTGAGGTGAATGTTTGTTCACTTTTTGATTGCTGATAGCATCGCTTAGTTAGAAAGGCTTTTAGTAGGTAAGCTGCCTTTCCTTTTAAGAATTAATCAGATGAGACGTTTTGAGTGCGGTGTATAAACCGTGCCAACCGAGCTTGCACATTATTAAGCTGATATATTGTTTCAGCTCTACACAGTTTACAGGAGGGATAAGTGAATAAGAACTCTAATTCATTATTGGATATGGTAAAAAGGAATATTGCCTTATGGGGTTTTGTTGCTTTTCTTGCTTTAGTCGTAGTACCTATCGGGTTTGATATAAGTGAGCCCTATTTGAAAATTTCAATATCAATAGGTTCATCACTTTTTGTCGCATTAACTGTTTCATATTTCATAAACAAAAAGGTCGCAGCGGCTACAAATTTCGAGGTTACTGAACTAATTGATGCAAAGTTTCCTAAGTTACTTCAGATTGATGAGATTGGTTTAGATAGAATAATCTATGAAAACAATATGGAATCTGTTGGTGTTGATTTAACTGAACCTGCTGAGCTATTTATAGCAATGAATGATGGAAAAAACTTTTTTACCAACAACTCTAGGAAGCTTTCCGAGCGATTTAAAAAAGAACATCGAAAAACGACTGTTATTTTAATGTCACCTGAGTCTGAATCTGAGAAAATACTAAATACAAGAAATGGTAAAAAAGATAATGGCTACTATTCCAACAAGATCAAAGATGCAACAAGAGACTTTGAAGAATTCCATAAAGACTCCCCAGAGTCCAATCATTTAGAAATTAGATATTTCGACTTTAATGTCTCAATGTCTGTCGTTGTGACTGATGAAGTAGCGATTGTAGGTCTATATAGAAACTCAGCTGGAAAATCACTAACTCCTCCAAGCTTTGTATTTAAGAATAATGGTGATAGTGGAGAGTATGCGAATATTTTCAAAGATGTGAATAATCTAGTAAAGGCGTCTAAGATCCATTGCTAGCCTGACGAAAAGTAAGTTTTCGGAAGTTGAGGCGATAATATAACAAGGCCATGCACCGATAGAGTATCGACATCAGGCCTTACAAGCAGCTTAGCAAAGCTTTCAACTTTATGGGGGCACTTCACAATAGGCTGTTTTTTTTGCCTTACGAAAGCTCAATTACTCTTAAATGGGTTCAGGTTAGATCCGATTATTACTAATACTGCACTAATATATAGTGAAAAACATACTCTATTTTCCACCCGTATACCGCCCGCGGCTTTTTGTACTAAATATAAATAATGATTAATAATCAATTGTTTATATAGTTAATTGCCGTTTTGTCAGAGGAAAAGGAAATCTCTAATGAAATTGCTTAGATTTAACGTTACAAATATCAATGAAGTGGCACGAACTATCATTGTGCCCATTACTAAATTATGTAGAATCAATTAATTATCTTAGATGTATGTAAATAGCCGTACTCGACAAGAGTAAATAGGAATCGAAATAACGCTCATACGTGTTTAGCCAGGAAGGCTTTCAGCTAATCAATTGTCCTTCCTTTTTCGAATTAATCAGATGTGGCGTTTTGAGTCCAGTGGATAATCTGAGCGTGAGCATTATTAAAGTGTTACGTTTTTTGCATCAAAATAATATACAGAGGAATATAATGTTTACGAAGGATAACTTTAATAAGGATAATTTTGACGATGGCTTAGTTGACGCTGTTGGAGACAGAATTTTGAATTCTGCTTATACGGATTCAATTCTTGCTGGTACTAAATATTTAACTCAATTTTTAAGAGATAAAGGTTCGTGTGAGGGAGATGGTTCACAATTAGTTGGGCAAGTCCTAGGAGGAACTGCACCTAAACTCCCTATTAATAGTTTGCAAAGTGTTTCTGAAAAGGATGAACAGAAAGGGTTAGAGCAGATAATAAGAGGTTTCTATGTTTGTATAAGAAACCCTAGAACTCACGAAATAACTGAAGATACAGAAGAGTATTGTATAAGGATAATGGTGCTTATCGATACTCTTCTTAGCTACTTAAAACGTGAAACAGAAGAGTTTGATGTAGCAGGTTTTGTTGATAGAATTTATGATCCGCATTTTGTTGCTAGTAAAGAATATGCTGAAACATTAATTTCTCAAGTACCAGAGAACAGGATTATTGATGTTTTTAGAATTGCATTTGGTAGGAGAGCTGAAGGACGAATAAAGGAAATTAAATTCGCATTTAGAGCAATGTATCAGTTAATGCCACAGAAAGATGTTTCTGTAGCTATAGAGCTAGTTGGAGAAGTATTAAGGAAGGAAACAGAAACAAAAGATATTGCAAATTTGTTCAGACTTCTTAAGCCTAGAGCCTGGGGAATGTTGCAAGATGATGTGAAACAAAGAATAGAGAATATGGTAATAGATAGCTGTAAGGTTGGCCACTTTGACATTTATTCTGGCATTGATCAAGGATCACTTGGAACCTGGGGCAACACTTTCGGGAAATACTTTACTCGAAGAGACGATCTTGCAAACGCAATTATATCAAGATTGGAAAGTAACTGGTATACCCAAAACTACATAGCAAATTACTTTATTTACTCTCTCCCAAGCATTGTAAGAGGTGATGAAAAGCGAGAAGAGTTAGCGGAAAATTTGGCATACGCTGCTTTAAGTAATAATGCTAAGTTGGTACGCAATGAGCTATTGGATGCTTGTGAAA
This sequence comes from Marinomonas sp. S3726, assembly GCF_000967665.1. Taxonomy (NCBI): domain Bacteria; kingdom Pseudomonadati; phylum Pseudomonadota; class Gammaproteobacteria; order Oceanospirillales; family Oceanospirillaceae; genus Marinomonas; species Marinomonas sp. S3726. The sequence goes on from NZ_JXYC01000012.1 coordinate 200,199, forward strand.
ATTACCCTAATAGCCTTAAAGAGCAATTAAGAGTTTCAGTGCAAGAAAGGCGACAATATGATCCTAATTATGCTGATAAACTTTTAGAAAAATTATCCTAGATAGAATAAACCTAACGAAGCTTTTTAAGTCGTACAAATTACTATCGGGTATAGTTCATCCTTCACAAACTTTAGTCAACTGTATTTAGTAACTTAAAGCGACGTTAGGGATCTTCTTCAACAACGGAGTTAATGCTTTGAATCTTAACGATGAAGGAAAAAAAATATTAGAGGTTTTGGTCTCTCATTTAGAGAGAGTAAAGCCAGGAAGGCAAGATACATATCTTGGCTATAAGCAAATGCATGAAATATTGAGTCTACCAAGGGTTCGTGAGCGTTGGGGAGATAGTCTAAAAATTCAAGGATTATCCGCACTTGCAGAGTGGACTGAAAGAAACGAATTACCAGGTATTACTGGATTAATTATAAGCAAAACAACTTTTGAACCTGGTAAGGGTTATTTTACTCTTTTTAATAAAAATGAGAGTGATTATAAGTGGTGGGAAGAAGAAATAAGAAAGTCGACAGTCTATGATTGGTCAACATATGTATCAAGTAATATTGAGTTTATTGCAGTAGATTTAGACACCCCAGAGCGAGATGATTTAACGGTATCAAGAATAATTCGAGATTGCTCTCTTTCATACTTTGTAAAACAGATTCATAACTATGAGTGCCAAATATGCGGCTTGGCTATAGGCCTTTCAGGTGGAAATAAATATGCAGAAGCACATCATTTAAAACCTCTAGGAAAACCTCATAATGGCCCTGATTGTATAGAAAATATGATCTGTGTATGCCCAAATCATCATGCAATGCTTGATTATGGAGCGATAGAAATTGATACGTCGAAAATCAAACAAATTAAAGAGCATGAGATTTCCAGAGAATATATAAACTATCACAATATTAACATTCTCAAGTCCTAACAAGTATGTTAAATGGAACGTTTTTCGCGCACTTACTTAGGCGTTAACCCCCATAATAAGAAGCAGCCAATAGGCTGTTTTTTTTCGTCTTAATAAAACTCAATTTTCTCTAAATAGAGAAATGTTAGGTACGGCTATCGCTAAAAACATGTAAAAAGCATACTCGATTTTCCGCCCCTATACCGCCCGCGGCTTTTAGTACTAGGTATGAAAAGTTATTAATAATCATATGGGTAGAGTATTAATTACCGTTTTGTTAGTAGAAAAGGAAAGTTCTAATAAAACTGGCTGTATACAGTTCATTTTAGGTTTTGCACAATTTTAGTGAAAATCGGTATGCTTTAACATTATAAATATCAATGATGTGGCACGCTTTGTCATTGTTCTCATTATTAAATTATGTAGAATCAATTAATTACAGTAGTGGCATGAAAATAACCGTGCACGACAAAAGTAAATAGGAATTGAGATAACGCGCATGCGCATTTAGCCAGGAAGGTCTTCAGTTGATAAGTACCCATTCTTCAAATTAATTAAGCAGGTGAGACGTTTTAGGTGCGGTGGATAAATCGGACAAACCGAGAGTGCGTATTATTAAGCTGTTAGGGCCTACAAAACAACACCTGAAAGCCCTTCATAATTATATAAGAGTATAGAAATAGAAAATGGACGTTAAATATTGGGAAGGCGGATTAACGCTGCATGAAATTGATGCTATTGAGAAAATGGCTGAAGTATTTGGGCAGAAAAAAACGGAAATAAAAAGTGAAGCACCAGCTTCTGGTAAGCCAATAAAGCTGGGATCATTTGACCAGCTTAAGCAGTTAAGGCCCGAAAGTAGTCCCATGTGGCCTTGGAAAGGTTATGCAGGGTTCCGATTGATTGGTGGTCGGAACAATGAAGGAGAGTTTGATTTAATCATTGTTACCCATTTTAGCGTCATCATTGTTGAGCTTAAACATTGGAATGGCGAGTTAATTGCCAATGGTGATCAATGGTATCAAAATGGAGAGCATCGAGGCCGTTCAGCCGTAAGTATTACCCAAGACAAGCAGTACATGCTTCGTGAAAAGTTGAGAAGCTCTGGACGAAAATTCCCTAGCTTTGAGGGGAATAAGTTTAATTCTCCCAGAGTTGATTTTTTTGTTGTACTCACAGGAACTGCCAATGGTAGCAATCTTCCAGAAAAAGACAGGAAGCATGTACTTAATCTCAAAGAGTTTTTGGCACTTGCTGATGAAAAAATCTTCGAGAAGACTTTTCTTCCTGCAAATGTACCTAAACGTGCTCTCAACCTGCGACTCAATGAAGACTTTGATGTGTTTGATAGCATCTTCAATGATGGGCAAACAAAACCAAAAAGTTTGCTGGTTAATGGTTATGAAGCTGAAGAGAAGATTTACCCCCCTGAAGGTGTTGATTCGGTTTATACCGAGTTCCAAGCAAAATCAAAGCAAAGAAAGGATGATAAAGCGCTTTTAAGACGTTGGGATTTTTCTAAATTCAACGACCGTGATCTGAAAACAACCGAGGGACGCTATAAGGTTGTTTCTCATGAGAAGGAAGTTCTTACTCATATACGCCAATATGATGATGAATTATACAAGTCTTGCCTGACTTCCCTGACCAATATTGAACCATCTCAAATAACTCAAGAGTTTTATGAGTTATACGAGCTACCTTATGGGCATAGTCGATTTAATGATTATGTGGCTGATCATGCCGATAAATTAAATGATGAACAGCGTTTGAGCTTGGTGAAAGTGCTTCTTCATCATTTCTCCTCTTTGCATGGGATTAATATCGCGCATCGAGATATTGGTGATCATAGTTTGTGGTTGTCGCCCGGCAATAAAATTGCTCTTTCCAGCTTTATGTCTTCGTACCATCAGCCAGCTGGCACTGTTGGGCCTAGACGGAAGACTATTAGTACTGGAGTTATCAGTCCTCCAGAAGATCGATCAGAAAGTTTAGATCATAGAGCTTCTGAGTATCACCGTGATGTGTATGCACTGGGGGTTCTGTGTTTCCTATTGCTTTCAGGTAAACGTTTATCTATCAAATCTGTAGAAGCTGCCTTACAGGGGATTGCAGAGAGCACTGAATGGTACGGAGTTGTTCTACGAAAAGCTGTTTCTGATATTCCATCAGAGCGATTTAATAATGCTGATGCTATGCAGGCGGCTTTGATTAGCGCACAACCTGTTCAGGAAGCTATTGAGCTATTTGATGATTCTTTATTAGATAAATACCGTAAAAAAATAAATCTTTATAAGGTTTATTGTGAAGATGAGGAAATCTCTAGTGATGAACTGAAAGAGATTTATCGCTCTGATGATCAGTTGGTAAAGATTTGGAATAATGTAAATGCTGGTAATGATCAGGCTGGTGTGTATCAGTGCATGAACTTCTTTGATCAAATAGAGAGGATTGGAGAGGTCGCTCCTGATTACCTAAGTACTATTAGGGATTATGGCATTACGCATAAGTCTGAATTGTTTCTTGTTCAAGATTATATCGATGGAGAGTCTTGGGGTGATTGGTCTAAGAAAGATCATTCTATAGAAACATGCTTGGCAGCCATTCAGGCCTTAATACGTAATATTGAGCATTTAGAAGGTATTGGCTTGAGTCATGGCGATCTCCATCCGGGTAACCTACTGGTTCAGGAAGATGGTGATGACTTACGTGTTGTACTGATTGATATTCCTGACTTCACAGGCTCTAGTGAAACGGCTCGAAATCACAGGTATAGCCCAGAGTATATTGAATCTGCTACGACAAGTGAGCGTGACAATTTTGCAGTTATGCGTATTTCAGCCGAGCTGCTTGCTCTCGACTGGGATAACCTTCAGGCCGAGACTGAATATTCAGTTGTTGCAGAGTTATTGAAGGAAGAGACAACTGACAGTAATGGCTTCTTGTCTTTGAATCGATTCAAATCTGCTTTAGTGGAACAGTTTGATCCTGTAGATGATTCGATCAGCAAAGTTAGTGTGAGTTTGAATCGAAGTGATTTCGAAGAAGCAGTTACTATTTTGCCTGATAACGGTGAGCTATATGTGTATATAGAAAAATCTCGCCAAAAAGACAACTCTGTTAAAGTTTCATTCTACGGTGTTAATGCTTTTCTGGATGTGTTCTTTAATACAGAGGGCGTGCTGATTGAAAATGCACTAGTTCCTAGGGCGATTGATGGTGTTCCTGGATGGGTGAAGAATAAAAGTCAGTTGGTTCTTAATCTGAGTATTGAAATCCTTACAGGGTATAACGACTTATCTGCTTTGAATAATCACTTATTGGAGCAAGAAACCTTTTTACCCGATTGTAAAAATATTGCGAATCCAATTGAAGATGATAAGGATATTCACGAAATCAAAAAGCTGATGGAGCAAGTCTCTTCACCAGCTCCTCAAGGTGTAGATGCTAGTACGGATAATTTTATTAGCTCTGGTCTTGATTCAATTCCTCGCTCAATCGATAAAAAGTTGACCACTAGAAATATCTGGAAGGCTATCATTGAGGCGGAAACTGAAGCATTACCAAGTATTGAAGTTGGCGATGACCCTCAGCCTGATTTGAAACGAAATGAACTGATTATCCCTTACGATTCTGATTCTGAAATTCTTGATAGCTTTAATCGCGATGATGAGGTCTTTGCCATCAAGAAGGTCGGTGATAGAGAATTCAATCTTGGAAAGATTATTCTTGAAAAATCTACTAGCTCAGAAGTCAGGCTGCCTTTAACCAATAAGAAAGGCCCTGAACTTGGTGATATTTTGTATCTTAGAACCAAGAAAGATCGGGCATCTTATACTCGTCGTAAAAAAGCGATGGAGAGAGTATTAAATCAGTCTTCTGTAGTGCCTGATCTGGTGAGTTATTTTGATCCTCTACAGGACATGAAGCCTGTTCATTTTCATGATGGCCCGACTGATGATCAATTGTCTCGTTATGATAGAGAAGATAAAGATAAAAAAATCAGTTTGAATAAAGCTCAACGAAGTGCATTCCGCATGTTATTCAGTAAGGGGCCTTTATCATTATTACAAGGTCCTCCTGGAACGGGTAAAACAGAGTTTATAGCAGCCTTTGTTCATTATTTGTTAGAACAGGACCATGCCAACCATATTTTATTGGTGAGTCAGTCCCATGAGGCCGTTAATACAGCTGTTGATAGAATTCGATCACATTGTGATCGCCTTGAAACGCCTATTGATATTGTTAGATTCAGTAATCGTGAATCTTCAGTGTCCGATGGGTTAAAGGATGTATATTCGAGGAATATTATTGAGTCTACTAGGCAATCATTCATTGCTGAATTGAAAGAACGGATATTACATCTTCAGCCCGCTCTAAGGTTGGATTCAGATTACTTAGAGGCTTTGCTAGGTGTTGAATTTGGCGTCAAGAAAAAGATCAAGAACCTGATACGGCTTCAAAGTGATGCAAAAGACGGAGAGGATGAATCTTATATCAAGAGTGTTACCCAAACTATTGCATCTCTAGAAAGCCAGTTGAAGAATGAGTTAACAGAGCAATATGATATTCTGAGCTTTGATCTCAGTAATGTGGCGGACAAAGTTGATAAAAAGATCAATCAGCTTTATGGCATTGGTCCTCATGAATATCGTCGAGTGAAAGCTTTGATACAAATCATCGATGATTATAAAGAGCGTTTGGCTACTAACCCTGGAAGTTACGAAGAATTCCTGGCTAGGTCTCGCACACTTGTTTGTGGTACCTGTGTAGGTATGGGGCTTGGGCATTTAGGGGTCAACACAGTGCAATATGACTGGGTGATTATTGATGAGGCAGCCCGTTCTATATCCTCTGAGCTAGCGATTGCTATGCAGTCTGCCAAGCGAGTTTTATTGGTTGGTGACCACAAGCAGTTACCACCGCTGTATCAGGATGAGCATAAGAATGTGATTCTTCGTAACCTCGGTGTTCCTAAGGTTGAGCCAGCACTGTCTCACGTCTTTATGAGTGATTTTGAAAAGGCTTTTGAGTCTTCTTATGGTCAACATATTGGCAGTAGTTTATTGACTCAATATCGTATGGCAGAACCTATTGGTAATTTAGTCTCACATACTTTCTATGATAAGAAATTGCAAACTGGGGAACGGAATATACCTGATTTTTATCGTAATGGTCCTGAGGCATTAAGATCAACGGTTACGTGGCTGGATACCAGTTCCAGAGGGAAAAAGTCTTATGATAGGCAGGATGGAACAAGTTTAATCAACCCTGAAGAAGTTGATCAAATCATTCATATTCTTAAGGAGATTGAGCAAGACTTCGACTATTGCCAAAAACTTTCAGATCTGGTCAAAGAAGGTGAACCACCTATAGGTGTTATCTGCATGTATGCGGCTCAAAAGCGTGTACTTAGGAAGAAGTTTAATGAAAGTAACTGGAGTGATAGTTTTAAGTCTTTAGTGAAAATTGACACAGTAGATAGCTATCAAGGCAAGGAGAATCGTGTTGTTATCGTTTCTATCACGCGTAATGCTGAAGATAGAAGGCCTCGCTTCTTAAAACAACCAAACCGAATTAACGTGGCGATGTCACGTTCAATGGATAGGCTTGTTGTGGTTGGCTCAATCGCTATGTGGAATAAAGAAAATTCGGAGTTACCTTTGGGCAAAGTTGCATCCTTTATTCAAGAGCGACAAGGAGAGGATTACAGGATTTTGAAGGCTAAAGATGTTTCTAACAGGAGGGCTGCCAAATGACTGGTCATCACATGAGAGTTGTGCAAGAAATAGACATCGCTGTGCCTGTTCAGGCGTTTCGTTTTGAGTATATGGTTGTTGGCCGAAGTGAGTTGTCCTTCATCAGAGAGTTTGTTCTACGCTTGTTGAAAGTGGGCGAGATGACATCTGATCAAGTGGCTAAATTTCTCGGCCTATCAGAGAAAGAGATACGAGTAGCAATATCTCAATTGAGCTCTCTGAAAGAGATTGCGATCGGTAATGATGGGCGTTTAAGTTTAACTGCCAAGTCTTTGAAGTATTTCAATGGTGAAGACGCAAGGCCAAAGGTTCGATCGATTTTCGAGCGGACTCATACCTTTAAGTTTGACCTATTCAATTTTGATCATATTCATTCATCTCAAAATACTGGAAATCCGCTCAGGGCCATAAAATTGACACCTGACCCTGCTATTTCAAGTGAGAGTACTTCCCATGCTAAGCAGGCCTTTCTTCGATCCTATTTAGATGTGTTTGAAAAAGAATCAATAAGGTTTGATGGCATCAGTAATCTACATGATATTGAGTTGTATAAGCTTAGCGACATCAGAAAGAGTAAAGATCATCACGTCCGAATTACTCTCAGATTCAACCTTGATGTTGAGAGAAATACGATTGAGCGTAGCTGTAAGCATAAACTTTACGATAGTGCGGCAATTCCTAGTACGGTTAATGAGTATCTTTCTGTAGCTTCTGAGGCTGATAATATTCAAAGCGTAGCAAAGGCGATGGATTTATTTGAAGATGGGTTCTCTTTAGATTGTTTAACCCCTGACGGCTTTGATGGGACTGGATACGATATTAAATTGCGTAGTGAGTCTTCGGCGAAAAGTCGAACTGAGCATTTTATTGGAGCTTCAACCCTCACTGATAATTGGGAAAAGATATATAAACCAATAAAATCATTAGTTAACAAAGCTTCTTCTGGGAAAGGTGACGCCCCTCAGGTTATTTGGGTGGCTCCATCTGATAGGCATTGGATTCAATCGGAAACCATGTTTAATCGGATGAAGAGTCTGAAAAACTTAGTGAGCGATAAATATTTTTCATTAATGATTCCTATAGATGGTGCTGATGACCGTGATGGAATTCGTAACTGGCGTTCTCAACTAGGAGAGCTTAAAGAGCAGTCTGAGAAAGTTTGTTCAGGATTTCTGGATGGTATTGTTGAGCTTATTATTGTGCCTGAAAGAATAGCTGTTGTTGTATACCACCTTCAGCGCTCGAATGAGCCAATGACTATTCCACTTGGATTTATTACTGAAGATAAATCGTTGGTTAAAAAAATTAAAGCTAATTATGAGTCATATCTTGATGGCTATTCTGAAAGCCTTGAGAATAGACAGCTCGGAAGTTTATGAATTTGAAAGCCCTAACAAGTCAAAACACTCGGACGCAGCATAGCTGCGCCGGTGTTTGCGGCGTTATACGTTTTGAGAAATATAGATGGCTAGACTAACTCCAAAACTGGAAGTTGTAAGGGCATTGTTTGTGCGCTCTGGTAACCAATGTGCGTTTCCAGGCTGCACTCAACCTCTAGTCAGCGATAACAATAAGTTTATAGGGCAGATTTGCCATATCGAAGCAGCCATGCCTAAGGGTGAGAGATACAATGAAAGTCAATCTGATGAAGGTCGAAGGGCATATGAAAACTTAATTCTATTCTGTTACCCGCATCACATCGAGACTGATGACGTTGACGAATATACCGTTGATGTCCTTACCAAAATAAAGCTCGAGCATGAGTCGCGGTTTGAAAAATCTGACTTCAAGATTAATGAATCAGCACTTAGGAAATTAGTTAATGAAATGGATGACTATTGGTCAGACATCGAGCGTTTGAATGGAATAGACCACTCCTTTGAAGAGCTAGCATTTAAAGTAGATGCGAACGGGAGTTTCTTCGATGTAATAAATAGTGCTAGAGAAGCAACAGATTGGATAGAAGAGCTTCTAAATAGGCTCCATAAAAGTGATTGCAATCTTCCGGATGATTTTAAGGAATTCATTTCCAAGCATGGGGTAGATCCTAGAATATTTGAAGATGTTTCATATTCACTAAATCCATTCGAGCTACGAAACTGGGAAGATCACAATCTTGCAACTCCCAATTGGCTTCAGCGTTTACGAATTGATTTGACGCACATAGAGGTCAAGTACCTAGAAGAGTATCTAAAAACAAATAGCAGCGACTTAGTAGCAAAGGACATATTAAAGCAGCTTTAGCTGAACTGGCACAGCATGCAATACATGTTGATTAGGTCACGTATAACAAAGCAAGGCAAAATCGCCCTGCGGGCTGGACGCGCGCCTTTATAACGATATGAGAATTTGGTGTAATGTCTGAAATGCATGAGTATTCGAAAGTTAAAATAGCATTGGAGTATTTAGAGTCAGCTGTTGATGAGTATGACTTACATGATCGTTATTTTTCTTCTATGAACTTAGCTTTTGTGGCTGAAGAGTTGTTGGGTAAATTTGTTAGAGTGCATACTGGAAAACCTGATAGACACTCAGGGTCAGTAGAAACTCTTTTAAAATTGCAAGAAAAAATTGACTTTGGTTTTAAAGATAGAAAAAAGTTAAAAAAGCTTCTACTCAAGGGTAAAAATACAATAAAGCACATGGATAATATTAGTGACAATATGGCTAAATTGTATTATCCAATAGAAGTTGAAGCTTTTTGGACAATTGAATGCGCAGTTGAGAATATTAAGTTACTGGAGATTCCTGTGCCAGATAAGGTTCAGGGTTTCTTAGATAGTTATGAAAGACCTGAGTGAAATCTTCAAAACAAGCCCTTTAAACGGAACAAAAACAGTTGGTTAGATTCCGCTTTACTTCACATTATAACCAACTGTTTTGTCCGCTTAATTGGGCGTTAACCCCCATGAAAAGAAAGCAGCCAATAGGCTGTTTTCTTTTCCCTTAAGAAAATTAAATTACTTCTAAATGGATAACGATAAAATCAAACTCTTACTGAAATAGCATAATTAAAACGCGAAAAAGACTCTCTATTTGCTGCCAGTATACTGCCCACGACTTTAGTATTAGTCATGAAAAGTTATTAATAATCATATGGATAGAGTTTTAATTGCTGTTTTATAACGAGAAAAGGAAATTGAAGTATTACGCACGTGAGCTTTGAAACCCTAGGTGTTATTAGGTGTTAAGGGGGACATTTTGTTCACGCTGTTATTTTTGTGTTTACAGCAACCTAAGTTATAGCGCTCGCAGATTGCGGGCCTTTCTCATTTCTAAGCCCTACATTCGTGTGGGACTTTTTGGTTTCTGGAATGGATGGCATCTATGATGCTTTTACCTGATAAGTTTTTGAGGTGGTTGTTTCAAGTTTTTGTCGCTGAGCTTATGGCTGAAGCTAGTTTGCTCATTTCCCAATTAACTCATTTTATAAGCGCTACCATGTTTTATTGTTAAAACTAGCTAGGCGCTCTGTTACCAAATATCCTTACGGAATATTTACGATTGATATACATTGATTATACTGAATGAAGTTCATTTTAACTTTTTCATTTTCCATGGCTTATTGTATCAAGAGATTTAACTATTAATGAAAGCGCTTAACAATCGTATTTTATCCTGTGTTAGTAAACTTGCTGTCCTTTCCTTTATCTCTTTATTTTCGTTAGGTGCCTCTTCGTCTGAGTCAAAAGTGATTGTCTTTGGCTCAAATGAAAAGCTGGTAGAGCAGTATGTTGCTCAATATCTCATTGAGAATATATATGATTCATTAGGATTACAGTTAGTAGTCGTGCCGCTGCCACCAGCTAGAGCAAAAAAGTCAAATTTAAACAGAAGGGTTGATGGGGAAATAGCGAGAATTACTCCCTATGGAAATGATAAGCCTAGTCTTACTAGAATTGAGCCAAGTTATTATTATCTAGAAACGGCTGCCTATTGCTTAATTGATTCTGAGTTGAGAATAACAAGCGCAAAAGATCTAGAAGGCTTAACCGTGGCAAGCATTCGCGGTGTTGCTCACTCGGATGCCGCCACAGCAAAGTTGAAAACAGTTCATAAGTTAGATTCAGCCATACAGTTATTTGAATTTTTAAAATTTAAACGAGCTGATGTTGTCATAGACACTGAAATCAACGGAAGAAGAATTTTACTAAAAGATGAATATCGCCCATTTATTAAAAGGTGCGGGGTGTTTAAGCGATTTGAACTTTTTAATTATATAAATGAAAACAGATTAGAAATCCGTCAAAAAGTGTCCAATAAAATTAAAGAGTTACATGATTCTGGTAGGTTAAACGAGCTTATTATAGAGGCTGAAAAGAAGGCCTTGCTGCTTGGTCCAGAACACTTTTAAGTCAATTATCTCAGTAGGATTCAGCTATTTTTATTTCAAAGCCTCGATCTTATGCGAGGCTTTTTCTTTCTTGGGCTTTCTAGTTTCATTGGCGTCAGGTTGGGCGAAATATTTTAATTCAAATTTATTTCATAAAGCGCTATAAATACAATCAATTCTTTAATTAATATTAATAATTGGCCCTCAAGATGAACAATGAACACCTTAAGCTCTTTATCCGTGTCGCTGCGACAAACAACATTAGTTTAGCTGGTAGCGAGCTTGGTTTATCTCCTCCTGTGGCAAGCATGCATATTAATAAGCTAGAGGAATCCTTGGGGGTCAAGTTAATTCACCGTACAACACGTAAAGTCTCTTTGACTGAAGAAGGGCGTGAGTTTTTACCTCATGCTGAAGATGTGTTGAATGCAGTTAACAATGCAAAAGCGTCTGTTGGGGCAGGCAGTTTTACGCCTCAAGGTACCATTCGTGCCACTGTTGCATCGTCTTTTGGCCGTATGCATGTCGTGCCTGCTTTAAAATCCTTTTTATCCTTGCACCCTCAGCTTAAAGTCGATCTTAGGCAAAGTGATAGCATTGTCGACATGGTGGAAGGTGGTTTTGATGTTGCGATTAGAAATGCATCTTTAAATGACTCTAGTCTTGTGGCCAGAAAGCTCGCATCCGATAGACGCATTATATGTGCATCACCTGAATACATTGAAGAATTTGGAGAGCCTAAAACCCCAGAAGCGCTGTTAGAACATAATTGTATTAATTTAATTGGGATTGATTACTGGGAATTTCAAACACCAGAAGGGCATGTGCGGATCAAACCAAAAGGCACTATGAGAATAGATAATGGTGAATCTACAAGGGATACTTGTATTGATGGAGCCGGCATTACAATATCCTCTAAATGGTGTGCTTATAAAGCATTGGAAGAGGGCAAGTTAGTTCAAGTTTTAAAGGACTATCCGCTAGCTACAGATACAGCAATTTGGGCAGTCTATCCCAGCTCTAGGCTATTGGCTCCTAAAGTAAGGGCCTTTATTGATTTCTTTGTCGATTATTATGGTGAAGTTCCATATTGGGAAAGTTAGCGTTTTATGTGCTCAGCCATTAATCATTCGTTTGATAATATAAAATAGAATTTTATTATCAATAAAAAGTGAATACTGTCTAGTCATTCATGTTATTTATCAATAACACTAGATGTAATAAATTATTCTCCCATAAGATCTAACAAAGTTAGTTCACTTTTTATTTGGAGAGAATGAGATGACCAAGACAACTACTTTAAATTTAAATGAGACATCTAGCCGGCTAGTTGAAGCACGTGAATTAGCGCTACCATCGCGTCAAGAAATGCTGAGCCGTTTGCCATCGGTTGAGCGCTTTTGGGATAAAAACCGAGATTTATTAGTCGATGCGTGGAAAGAGTGGGAAGAGTCGAACAAAGCGCAATTAATCGCGCTTGATGACTCAGTGATTGATAAAAACTTACGTGATGCTGTCAATCAGGCTTGGTTTGATCCTACTACTGAATCCAATGTTAGTGACTTATGGAACGAGGTGGCACCAGGCGTATTTCTAGCTCAGTTCTTTGATAAAGAGCAAGTTGCTATTTTAAGAGAGTTCCTAGAAGAAGTTGCTAATGCAAATATTCCTTTAAGACCCCCTTATGGTATTTCTCTTAATCGCTATGGCGCTATGCTTGACCCTCGATCAGATGGTTATTTAGCCGCACCTGAGTTCCAAGCCTTTTATAATCAGCTACTTGATAAGTATATGAGGCCTGTAGCCCGTATGCTTTTCCCAGAAGTAATGGGATATGACAGCCAAACCTTTGGTTTTTCAATAAAGTGGCAAGCAGGGATGGATACTTCACTTCGTTTACATACCGATGCGTCAGCTGTGACAATGAATATTAATATGAACTTAGAAGGTGAAGCATTTACAGGTTCTGAGGTTGATTTTTATGATCCAAGTACAGGTAAATTGAATCGTCTATCGTTTGAGGCTGGCACAGCAATGATTCACCGAGGCAATGTGGCTCATGCCGCTCAGCCTATTACAAGTGGAGAACGTTCTAATATGGTGCTTTGGTTGTATGGTAACTCGATGCAAGTACCACAAGCTTCAAAGCAAACTAATACTGTTGATGCAGCTAAACGTTGGACAACATCCACTGAGAAAAAAGATAGGTATGCTCCGTTTTAGAATTTTAATAAGAAGTAAATATAGTAGCGGTAGGTTAATTGGTAATAGAGCCTACCGTCTTAGTTTATAAATGTCTTATAAGTTTTAAATTAAAAACAGATACTCTTCAATAGTCGCAAATAATTTATTTCAAATAGTTTTGATAGATAGAAAAACTAGTATCTTTGATGGGAACTAGTTTTTTTGATCTAATCAGAAAGGTATAAAAATATCGTCATTAGAACCTTTCAAAATCTGATGTAAAAAATGGCATAGTCAGTAATTTACTAAAAAAGTTGTGTTTTATTGTTTGTAATGAGGTGTAATGTGTTTTTAATAAACATAAAAACATCGTAGAATTGTAAATACGCAGACAAACTAGGGATGGTTAGAGTGTTTTATCTTACTAAAATAATATTTAGAGTTAGATAAACTACATCATATCAAAAGCTACCATCAGTAAGATTTACTGCAAATTGATCTGCTTGAGGTTAATGTAAACATTACTTTACCCATGGCTGATTTTATGAATTTTTTGATAATAAGTGAATTAAAAGTATGAGCGTTAAATTGAAACTAAGTTTTATTGCATTCGTTAGTATGTTTCTTGTGGCATGTGGATCTGTACAAACAAAGAGTGTTGCTGAAATAGAACAAAGCTTTGAAAATAATGTTAATTTACACTGCGGCTATCGAAATGATATGAAGCCAAACAATAATATGGATTGCGCTTGTTATACTCAAGTGATGAGTGAAGTGACACCGTATGAAGTAAAAGTATTATCAGATGACCCACGACAAATTAATAGAAGTACAAAAGCAGTTTTGAGTGTGATGATTGAAAATACAGATCGAATTGAAGCATGCAGAACACCAAGCTAATAAATTTATATTGATAAAAGCAAGCCACCTTTTAGGTGGCTTGCTTTTTTGATTTTAGTGATCCGTTTTTAATATAAAAAAGTTGTAAACCTCAACTCCTATATTCATACAATTAAGTCGTTAATTCCAACTTAAAGCTCTGGATTTTTAGCTGTCCATGCTTTATCAAGCGCCGCTAGGTTTTCATTGTTATCCAATTTCATCACTTCTTCTAACTGAGCGTGGTGCTTTTTATAAAGCGAAATATAGCTATCTTCCTCGCAGCGCTTTTTGTAGAGCTCAGGAAGTATTTCGGCATCTTTTTTACGAAATATTTGCTTTAGCCTATGAACTTCATAAGGATCCATGCCTAATTGTTTTATCGCAGATTCACCCATATTTAAAGCTGTTCCAAAGGTTGCAGAATAAATATCAGTTACCCCTAAATCCATGAACTCAAAGGTGGACTCTCTGTCTTTAGCATTAAGTACAATTTTAAGGTGAGGGTAGTGTTTCTTTGTCAGTTCAACGAGATGTTTAACCAGCACAATATCGCTAAAACTAATGATTAAAATCTCTGCATTTGCAGCACCGGCAGATTCTAATAAATCTAACCTTGTCGCATCACCGTAATAGACTTCAAACCCTAACTTTCTTAGCACTTCTACATTGTTAGCATCGTAATCTAAAATAGTGGGTTTTATACCTGCTGATAATAGAAAGCGGCCAATGTCTGTGCCTAACCGTCCAAAGCCAGCAAGAATTACTTTGTGATCGCTTTTATCGATGACATCTTCTTCAATATCATTTTGAGTATCTAAGTCGTCTTTGTTCATTTTGTCGTGTAAAACAAACAAAATTGGCGCTAAGAACATAGAAATAGCAACGGCAGATATAAGAGGTTCAATAATATCAATTGGAAGTACGCCGCTGCTTTTGGTGAGTTGAAAGAGAACAAAGGCAAACTCTCCACCTTGTGCTAGCGCGATAGCAAACAGTGGCCTTTCTTTGGGGCTAATACGGAACACTAAGCCTATAGTAATTAATACTAGCCATTTAATGGTGATTAAAGCCAAGGTTAAGCCAAGAATTAATGCGATATTATTGCTGATTAGTGTGAAGTTTAAACTTGCTCCGATCGATATAAAAAATATACCAAGTAATAACCCTTTAAATGGTTCGATGTCACTTTCAAGTTCATGTCGAAATTCACTATCTGCGAGCACGACTCCCGCTAAGAAAGCGCCTAACGCTGGAGAAAGCCCAACCGTCATCATCAATAGTGAGGTACCAATAACAAGCGATAGGGCGACTGCAACGAAAATCTCTCTCACCCCTGTTTTAGCAATAGCACGGAAGACAGGGCGGCAGGCATATTTACCTAAAACAAGGACGAGCATGATTGCTGCTAGAGTCACAATGATTTGCATGTAATTAGGTAAAATACTGATATCGACAAGGACAGATGAATGATGATCTCCCCCTAAAACAGTTAATGTAGCAAGTAAGGGAATAATGGCTAACATGGGGATAACAGCTAAATCTTGAAAGAGTAAAACAGCAAATACAGACTGGCCTGCTTCTGTTTTCATCTTGCCTTTTTCTTGCAGTGTCTGTAATACGATAGCTGTGGAGGATAGCGATAATATCAAACCCACTGCCAAGGCTTGTTGCCAAGGCAAAAAGAGCAAGCTTACTACAGTGATAATGGCACTTGTAACGATAACTTGCGTTCCGCCAAAGCCTAAAATAGGTGTTTTTAACTGCCATAATAATGAGGGTTTTAACTCTAAACCCACAAGAAATAGCATCATGACCACACCAAACTCAGTAAAGTGCATGATCTCTTCAATGTCATGAATTAGAGAGGCACCAAATGGCCCTATGATTATGCCAGCAATTAAATAGCCTAATACCGAGCCAAGCCCAAGCTTTTTTGCAATAGGTACGGATATCGCGGCAGCGGTTAAAAAGATGAAAAATTGCAGTAGAAAGGCTTCCATCTTAATGCTCCTGAATTAGCTGATTGAGGTTAGTATTTAGCCGTTCTAATTGTTTGGCTTCTTCTAAATTAATTAGAGAGTCTCTAAGTGCTGTAATGGTTTGCTTATAATCTAAGGCGTACTCGTTTGTTTTTTCTGTACCAAGTCCTCTGTGTACACCAGTAACAGCAAAAGGAGGGAGCCATATAAGGCCGCATAATTTAGCAGTGGCCTGTAGAGGAGACGTGAGTTCTTTTAAGGTAAATTGGTTGTAGCCATCTGCTTGATATGAGGAGCCATCACCACCTGTTGATAGTGCTTGAAGAATTACTTTACCTGTAAGGGCTTTGCCATTAGAGCCATAAGCCCAGCCGTGCTCTAGAACTAAATCCATCCATTCTTTTACAATGGCTGGGGAGGAGTACCAATAAAAAGGGTGCTGGAAAATAATAATATCGTGCGCTTCACATAATTGTTTCTCACGCTCTATATCAATCATAAAGTCAGGGTAGTTGGCATATAAATCATTAACTGTGACACCTTCAAGCCCTGTGACGGCTTTTAGTAACGCTTTATTTACTTTTGAACGAGACTTTGCTGGATGAGCAAAGTTTATTAATACCTTCTTCATAGGGTTATTCGCCTAATTCTGTTACGCATCTTATTAAGTCTCTTGTCCATTAAACTGAGCCAGTATCCATAAAATTTTTTGCTTTTCTTCCTAGAGCACTTTTTAGAATAGAAAAAAGAGGCATAGAAAAATCGCTCTCTATGCCTCATAGAAACTTAAGAATTTAATTTATAAAGATTGAACTTCTTACATCTTTTTCACTAGGTTTAAGATGTATGCGAGCACTCGATCCAGAGCGTTAACTAGTTAATTTCTTGAACTTTCATAACGAGTTCATTCCAGTTGCGTTGGTTTTCAATATCGTGTTCTAGGCCTTGTTCATCCGCGATGGTGAAGCGTTTAATTGCCGCTGTTTTACTTGTTGCTTGATATAGCCAATAAGCTTCGGCTTTAAGTGCTTCATCAATAGGCTTATCAATAGACTCATACACGGCTTGTTTACAGGCATTGATTGATTCTGCTGGAAATTGAGAGATACGCTTTGCTAGATTTTCAACGTATGGGCCGATTTCATCTGCGTCAAAGGCTTTGTTGATTGTGCCGTAAGCTTCAGCTTCATCTGCATCAAAATCACGGGCACTTAGAATAATTTCAAGGGCTCTACCTAAACCAACTTGTCTTGCCATACGAGATGCGCCACCACCACAAGGTAGAATCCCCATGCCGACTTCCATTTGCATTAGTTTGTATTTACCACGTGCTGCAAATCTCATGTCTAGCGCTAAGGCAAGTTCATGGCCACCACCACGAGCAAAACCTTCTAGTTTGGCTATGGTTGCTTGAGGTACTTTACTGATGCGCTCGCAGATAGATTGTAGGTCGAGTAACTGAGCGTCTTCTCTTGATACTGCTTCTTCAGACATGTCTTTCAGTAGTTCAGTATCATAATGACATACCCAAATTTCAGGGTTAGCAGATTGAAATACGACCACTTTCGTATTGCGATCACGCTCTAGTCGCATAGCAAGACTGTTAAGGTCGGCAAGCATTTCTTGACCTTGAACATTCACTGAGCCGAAGTTAAATGTCACTGTCAAAATACCTTCATTTTGCTCAGTTGTGAAAGTTTGAAAACCTTCATATTTCATAATCATTTCTCCAGTAATAGCATTCAATATAAGAAACACAAATTGATAGATTGCTTATCAACAGTGTGTTCCACATACTAAATTGTTAATGGGAAATTTATTATTGAGCATAAATATTAAACAGATTTAATATTTTTTTAATAATTGTTGTTTATGATGAATGCAATAGACTGAGATGCTTACTTTCATAACTAGCGTAGCTGTCTCTCTGTATATCAGCAGCTATGAATGTAAACAGGCTAAGATAGCTCTGCTTAGCCTGTTAAACTTTATAAATGAGCTAAAGAAATCTAAGCTGATTGTATTGCTCACATTTAAATGTCCAATAAAACTGGAAAACTAATGACGGTTCGATACCTTCAAAGACTCTGTTTAACTCTATCTTTACTCTTAGTGCAAAGTAGCTTTGCTGAGGAGGCTCTTCAAGAGCTCTTAGTCGTGAGACCTGATGGTTCTTGGCCACCACATGAAATGTATGTAAATGGTGAATTGACTGGGTTTCATATCGAGTTAGTGCAAAAGGTTGCGAGCACAATACCCCTTAAACTTAAGTTTGAAAGCTTACCTTGGAAACGAGCTATCGAAATGCTTAAAAAAGGGGATGCAGACGCCATAACATACATGGGCAAGACAAGTGAGCGAGAGGCGTTTGGCTACTTCTATGATGGAAATGTCATTTCTAAAGCGACTGTTGGATTTTTCATTGAGAAAAAGTATTTAAATAATATTCAATTTTCTGGCGAATTAAGTTCTTTAATGCCTTATTCGATTGGTACTGTACTGGGGTTCTCTTATCAAGAAGAGTTTGATCAGATGACTTCATTAAACAAGATTAATATTGCTGAAAATGAAGAAAACCTATTAAAAATGTTGTTGGCAGGCCGTATGCAAATGGCAATTGGTCATGTTGGTGATATTGGCTATCATGCCAAGCGTATTGGTGTTGCGAATCAGGTAATATTTTTAAAACCCTATTTAACTGAAGGGAGGGAGCATTACATAGTGTTTGCCAAGGCCAAAGGCCATGACCAATTAGCTAAAACCTTTTCAGAGGCAATGAAAGCGTTTAAATCAACGCCAGAATACCTAGCGCTACAGCAAAAATATGGGCTTGATGAGAAGTAGCCCATTGGCTTTAACTGAATCTTTAAATCGTATTTAAGTTTTGTAGAGGGATGTGGCTCTTTTCAACACACGACTTCATCACTACAAAGCTAAAGTATTTTTTGATACCTATGTCTTTATCAATGAGACTTTCCATGAGCTCTTGATAGTCTGCAATATTTTTTGTCACAAATTTAATCAGGTAATCATAGCCGGCTGAGATTAGATGGCACTCTATTACTTGGCTTAATTTTGCAACTTCATTTTGAAATCTTAAAGTATCTTGCGGGTGGTGGCTTTTAAGGGTTACCTCAGCAAAAACAGTGACGTAGTCGCCTAGTTTTTCTAAGGCAATTTCAGCTGAATAACTTTTGATATAACCGTATTTATCAAGTTTTTTCACACGCTGTAGGCAAGGGCTAGGTGACAGAGAGACACGCTCGGCTAGCTCTGTATTGGTTATGCGACCATTTACTTGTAACTCTTGTAGGATTTTTAAATCTGTTCTATCAAGTTTGAGCATGACCTTAAAGCCTGTAAGTAAATATATCGATGTATTCTAGTAATGATGATGTAGATTAAATTTAGGCAGCAGTATATTCTGCTGAATTTTTAAATGCAAATAGTTATCATTTGATAAGTTGTTTTAATGCCTTATCTAGGACAAGAAGTGTAGAAATAAGTGGTTTTTGTCCTTTATTAGAATTATGAATGAAAACCTTTGCTAGTTCCTAAAGCTTAAATTGGTTATTTCATTGTTTAAGACAGCATAATATTTTGCATAAATATGTTAGCTATTTTGAAGCCAAGTCAACCCAGTGCTTGGCTCGCTAAGCCGATGGTATGGATGTCACTCTTAGGAATAGGTAGGTTACCACGAGCCATTTTTGTGGCTGTTTCATGTAAATTTAGGCCTGTACTTTTTATAAAGTCTTTAAAAACACCTGAGTCTAAATAGGTATCTATTCTTACGAACTCATCTTTAAGGTTATTTAAAATAGGGCTTACGAGTTCAATCGCCTGTTCTTGGCTTTTCGCGATAATAGGCCCAATGACATAGCCGCGGCCAAACTTTCGACAAAGAGCAAACCCAGTTATTTCACCATTATGTCGAATTAATCTACCTTGTGAATTTGCTAAAAGTTGCGAGATGATTTCATCACGTGAGAACCCCATTGCTGCATTATCAAGCTGTTTAATCTCATCATGATCTAAAACCTGTATTTCTTCTGAACAACGCGAAGTACTCGGTAAATGCTTAACATAGCCGTTATGGTGGTAAACATTTTGAATAACCTTAAAATCCAAACTTAAACAAAGGGGAAGAGAGTCTCTTGTGGCTACTAATAAAACATTACGATTACCAATTTGGTTTTGAACGTGTTCGGCAAGCCAGCGGCCAGCGCCAAGGGCTTGTAATCTAGGGGAGGAGATTCCCATGCCGACACTGGCAAAATTTTCATCATAGGAAAACCACATCATTGAAGAGACGAGCCTTCCTATCAAGTCATGAATAACAAAACCTTCGCCTAACTTTAGAAGCTCTGCCCAGTCTGCATCTCTATGTGGCCAACGTACTGAAAGGGATAGTTCGTGTAATTTTGGAATGTCATTCAACTGCATCTTTGCAATTTTAACTTCATATTCATTTAGTAATTTATCTTTAGATAGCATTGAATGACAGTCTCCGAAGCCCAGCTATTATTTTTGTATCAGCATTTTGACAGCATTATATATCAACAACTTATGTTTTTCTGCTGATTGAAAATAAGAATCAGTATCATTGTTCGTAAACTGAGTTGCATTCAAAATAATCTGCTGTTGGGAATGATTATTATTAACGCTCTAACTAACCCAAAACTTTAACTTCCTATGGAGTACCTTAAATGTCCCAAATAAAACGGCATTTTACTTTGTTTATTCTTGCCTTAGTGGCGCTCTTTTCTTTTGCTAATACTGCATCAGCCAAACCTCAAGAGTTGACTGATATTTTAGGAAGAAAAGTAACAGTAGATTTGCCAGCAAAACGTGTACTTCTAGGCTTTTATTATGCTGATTACATGGCTATTGGTGGCGTAAAAGCATTTGATAATGTTGTTGGCTTCTCTAAAGATGTTTGGACAGTCTGGACACCAAAGAGCTGGGATATGTTCGCAAAGGCTGTTCCTCAACTTCAAAACATCGCCGACGTAGGTGAAGTTGAAGCAGGTACATTCTCTATTGAAAAGCTGCTGTCGCTTAAGCCTGAAGTCGTGATTTTAGCTGATTGGCAGTTTAAAGCCCTTGGACCGGATGCTGATCGTATAGAAGCAGCAGGCATTCCAATCGTGGTGGTGGATTACAATGCTCAGACCATTGAAAGACATGTTAAAAGTACATTGTTGCTAGGACAAATTGCAGGTGAAGAAGCTCGCGCTAAAAAAATGGCAAATGAATACCAGACAAATGCCAACATGATTGCTGAGCGAATCTCACAAGATGGTCGTACTCGTCCACGTGCTTACATCGAATTTGGTAAAAAAGGCCCTAATGACTATAGCTTCACCTATGGTAAAAACATGTGGGGTGCATTAGTGACGTTAGCTGGTGGTGATAATATTGCCATTCCTTATGTAGAGTGGTGGGGACCAATGAACCCAGAACAAGTACTCACTTCGCAACCTGAAGTGATATTTATTTCAGGGCGAGAAACTGAATTGAACAAGAATAAAGAAGCACTTGTTATGGGTGTTGATATTCCAAAAGATGAAGCATTAAGACGCCTTAAAGGCTTTGAAAAGCGCACGGGTTGGTCTGAGCTACCTGCCATTCAAAATAAGAACCTATTTGCGCTTTATCAGGGGGCATCACGAACTTTGGCTGACCAAGCTATGATTCAGTATATGGCAAAAGCCATGTACCCAGATTTGTTCTCAGATCTAAACCCGAATCAAACATACCTTGATTTCCATAAGAAATATCTTCCTGTCATTCCTGAAGGCACCTTTGTGTTATCAGTTAAAGATTAATTATTTTGAGTTTGATTGAATGTCTTTAGAGTTTGAAGTAATCCAATCAGCAATCAAGAACCAACGTCGTAGTGAAATACGACGTTGGCGTATTGTGCTGATATTTGTGTTTGTCTGCCTTGCAAGTTTAACCTTGGATATTGCAACTGGCCCCTCTATGTTATCTCCCTCAGAAGTCTTAAATGCCTTGTTGTTAGCGGATGATGTTGAAGCAATGACTAAGATTATTGTGTTTGATTTTCGATTACCTATGGCGTTAATGGCGTTGAGTGTTGGGGCGGCATTAGGTGTTGGCGGTGCAGAGATTCAAACCTTGTTAAATAACCCAATGGCCAGCCCTTACACTTTAGGTTTGGCTGCAGCGGCTGGGTTAGGTGCCTCTATTGTTATCGCTTTTGGTAGTTTTGGTTTGCCACTGACTTTAGCCGTGCCAATCGGTGCTTTTGCCATGACTATGGTTGCAGCAGGGATATTATTTATTTTTGCATCGATTAAACGTTTATCGTCAGAAATGCTGGTACTTGCGGGTATCGCATTATTATTTTTATTCCAATCTGGTTTATCACTTGTTCAATATTTATCCGCACCTGAAGTAAGCCAACAGATCTTATTCTGGTTATTTGGCAGCTTAACCAAGGCTACTTGGGAGAATTTATTTGTTACTTCCGTCATAACGGCTATTTGCATTAGCCTTTTATTTAAAGACGCTTGGAAACTAACCGCGTTAAAAATGGGAGAAGAAAGAGCAGCAAGTTTGGGTGTAGATACAAAAAAGCTTAGGTTAAGAGTACTTTTTTTAGTCGCCGTGATGACTGCGGTTGCAATTAGTTTTGTTGGTGTTATTGGCTTTATTGGGCTTGTTGCTCCTCATGTTGCGCGCATGCTTGTTGGTGAAGACCAGCGATTCTTTTTGCCGCTTTCAATGGTGATTGGTGCTGCATTCTTATCTGTTGCCTCTGTGTTATCAAAAGTCTTGGTGCCTGGTGCGCTTTTCCCTGTCGGTATTGTGACGTCTTTTATCGGTGTTCCTTTCTTCTTTTGGATTATGTTAAGTAAAAAATGAGCAATTTAAATCTTAAAAAACTAACCATAGTTCGTGGAAAAACGCACACAGCGAGAGAACTGTCACTCACATTTGAAAAGGGTAAAATTTACGCCATTTTAGGGCCAAATGGCGCTGGTAAATCAACGCTTCTTAAAGCCATATTTGGCGATGTTAGCCTTCGAAAAGGTGAAATCGAATATCAAGATAAGACATTGCATAAAACCCGATTAGGGGAATGGCGTAAACCCATTGGGTATATGCCCCAAGATACTTATGTGTCTGCTAACTTGACAGCATTAGATGTGGTTTTATTGGGTAAACTTGATAGCCTTTCGATGCATCTGAATGAAAGTACGCTACAAGCTGCTCTTAAAGTCATGGAGAAAGTTGGTTGTTTAGACCTTGCTCAAAGAGATATTCAGAGTCTAAGTGGTGGTCAGAGACAACTTATCTTGTTTGCCCAAGTGTTATTAGGTTCGCCTGATATTTTGATGCTCGACGAACCTGTTAGCGCTCTGGATATGTATCACCAAAGCGTATTACTTGAGCATGTCTATCAAGAAACGAAAAAGCGTGGCCTGATCACCATAATGGTTATCCACGATTTAAGTTTGGCAGCTCAATATGCTGATGAATTAATTCTACTTAAAAACGGCACAATTAGAGCGCAAGGCTCACCTTCTAAAGTGTTAACCCCAGATAAAGTTGCTGAAGTCTATAAGGTCGATATTGAACGGCTTTTTGATAGTAGCGGCACACCTGTGATCCAGCCTAAACGCACTTCAAGCACTCACTGTTAATCATTTATAAAGGTATTTTTAAGGACTTTATGATGTATAAATTAGTCATAACATTACTCTTGTTAGCTAGCTACAACTTGGCTAATGCAGCAGATTACGAAATCAAAATGTTAGATTTTGGCAAAGATAAGGGCATGGTGTTTGAACCCGGTTTTTTATCTGTATTGCCAGGAGATACCATTAAGTTTATTCCAACTTCTAGCGGGCATTTTGTCCGAAGCTCACAGGTACCAGAGGGTGTTTCGCCATGGCAAAGTAAAATGGACGAAGTGTTTACTGTGACGGTTACAAAAGAGGGCGTTTATGTTTACTACTGTCCACCGCATCTAAGTATGGCAATGGTGGGTGTGATTCAAGTTGGGGAAGCTCAAATTGAATCTAAAGATGAGTTGATGGATGCAATGTCTTCATTTAATCGTCGTCACTTGATGAATAAGAAGCGTTTGTGGACTTATATAGAACAGATTGAGTGGACTAAAAAGTGATTGTTATTGCTACCTGTAATCAATATCCACAAATCTTTCTCGGCCTAAAGCTGATAGTAGATGCATTAACGCGCAAAGGGGAAGAGGTTAGGTGTATCCCTTGGCAGGAAGAAGACTTAAGTGTGTTTTGTCAGGCTAAGTATGTATTACCACTTTGTGCTTGGGATTACGCCAAAACACCTGAAGACTTTAAAGACTGGTTAATGAAAGTCAAAAATGGGGGAGGAAAACTTTTAAATTCCCCAGACATTATTTTGCAAAATATGAATAAAACTTATTTGTTAGAACTTGCGAATAAAGGCGTAAACGTAACGCCGAGCTGCTTTCTTAAAAAGCCATCGTTAGACAAAGTAGAGTCGATTAAATTGTCTCATCATTGGGACGATATGGTGCTCAAACCTGTTTATGGTCAAAGTGGTAATTTAGTGACTCGTTATTCAAACGCCATAACGAACCAAGATGAGGTGTTTAAAAGTGACGGGGGCATTTTGGTTCAACCCTTTATCCCAGAAATAAAATCGAATGGTGAGCTTGCCATTTGTTTTATTAATGGTATTTACTCCCATTCTGTATGTCGCATGCCTGCGAGTGATGATTGGCGAGCAAATACAAAATACAAAGTCAGTGTTAAGCCAATTGACCTTGATGAAAAGGTAATTGAACAAGCACGATCTAGCTTATCTTATCTAGATGAGATGCCTTTGTACGCCAGAGTAGATGGCATAATAGTGAATGAAAACTTTATGCTCTCAGAGTTAGAGCTGATAGAGCCGGCATTGTTTTTCGAGCTGGTGGAAGATATTAATCAAACAGGGTTTGATAGACTCATTAGCCATTTAGCTGGCTAATGAGTCTATTTGTTTTGTTCGATTACAAGGTTAGCCTCACTTGTATGAAATCAATAAATGCTGTGATGCGTTTAGCGACACTTGACGATTTATAATAAACAGCCTGAATTTGTTCTCTTCCTGTATTTATTAACTTCTCTTCTTCGAGAATTGAAATAAGACGGCCTGCTTCAAGATCTTTTTTGACCATAAAGCCCGATAAACAAGCAATGCCATTTCCTGCTATTGCTAATTGTCTGACCGTTTCGCCATTACTAGATGTCATTATAGGGTTAATGGATTTAAAGCCTTTTAAAGGCCATTGATTGAGTATTTTGGGGCCATTAAAGCCAATGCAATCATGATTGATAAGGTCTGCTTGATCTTTAGGCGTACCACGTCTCGCTAGGTAATCAAGGGAAGCAACCATGTATAAAGAGCTTTTGCCAAGAGCCCTTGCTTGTAAGCTAGAGTCTGCTAATTCTCCAATGCGAATGGCCAAATCGGTTTTCTTTTCGACTAAATCGACAAAGCCCTCATTTGATGTCAATTCAAGTTGTATATCAGGATATTCTTGGTGAAATTCTTGAATCAAAGGTACTAATTGATGGAATATAAATGGACTAGCGGCATCAACACGCAGTTGGCCTTTTGGTAAATCTTGACTAGATATCACATCATTTTCAGTTTGCTGAATATGCTTTAAACCTTGCCTTACCCCTTCTACAAACCGTCTACCTTCATCCGTTAACTCAACGCGACGAGTTGTTCGATTGAAGAGAGACACATTTAATTGCTTTTCTATCTTACTCACTGATCGAGACACTCGTGCAACTTGTATATCTAATGTTTGTGCTGCAGCAGAGAAACCACCAGTATCCACAACAGTAAGTAAAATCTCTAAATCATCAGAGCGAGTCAGCATTATTGATTACTCATAAAAAACTTGAATGAGTAACCTCTCATTTTGTTGTTAAAATGACAAATATAATTTGTAGTAAACACTGTTTTTAACAATATTTATGTTGCGCATAATCCTCCTTCTTAAATGAATCACCTAGATCAAAAGCTTATTTTTTATCTAATTGGTTTTAAAACTCTGAATTAGGATTGTGAATTATGCCCCTTGCTCTTTTTGCATTGACGCTTAGCGCTTTTGCTATTGGAACTACGGAATTTGTGATTGTTGGCTTGATACCGACAATGGCAAATGACTTAAATGTTACTTTGCCTTCAGCAGGCTTGTTAGTCAGCCTATATGCATTAGGTGTGGCTTTTGGTGCCCCTGTCTTAACTGCATTATCAGGTAGATGGAATCGTAAAACAGTATTAGTAAGCATCATGGCACTCTTTGTTATGGGGAATTTACTTGCTTGGCAAGCGCCAAATTACACGGTGCTTGTCATTGCTCGTATTTTAACCGGGCTTGCACATGGGGTGTTTTTCTCGATTGGCTCTACTATTGCGACAGGTCTTGTTTCAAAAGAGAAGGCTGCTAGTGCTATTGCAATTATGTTTACAGGTTTGACAGTAGCACTCGTTACAGGCGTACCTCTAGGGACTTATATAGGTCAAAATTTTGGCTGGCAATCAAGCTTTTTAATTGTATCGATACTTGGTTTAATCTCTTTAGTAGGCAGTGTTTTTCTAGTGCCTAACAACTTAAAGCAGTCAGCGCCAATACAATTATCATCACAGCTTAAGGTGCTGTTAGAACCCAGGTTATTGTTAGTTTATGCCATTACCGCATTAGGTTACGGAGGTACTTTTACTGCCTTCACATTTCTTGCGCCTATTTTAGAGAATGTAACGGGTTTTCACGCAAGTTCAATCAGCTTAATCATGTTGATATATGGTGTATCTGTTGCTTTTGGAAATATTGTTGGTGGAAAAATGGCTGATAAACTTGGCCCTATTAAGGCTTTAACAATTATCTTCTCTGGATTGGCCTGTATCTTACTCATTTTTAATCTTGTCGCTTTCCATCCTATTGCAACTTTAATTTCTGTTGTCATTTGGGGTGCATTTGCCTTTGGAAATGTACCTGGCTTGCAAGTTTATGTAGTTAACTTAGCCGAAAAATATACGCCAGATGCGGTAGATGTTGCCTCTGGTTTAAATATTGCGGCTTTTAATTTAGGCATTGCATTGGGTTCTTGGGGTGGTGGTTTAATTTTATCTAATGCAGGCTTGATACATACACCTTGGGTGGGCGCTGTGATTGTAATGATTTCCTTAGGGCTAACTCGATTAAGTGGCAGGCTAGATAATAGGAATCATCTACAGATGAAGAGTCGGTTAAACGCTACTCAATAATGAGTGTTTGTAAACTCTCTTGAAATCATTCGTTTTGCCCTGATTATCTGTACTTGAAACTCAATTAATAAGTCATTTAAAAGGACCTAATATGCTAGTTGTGCACCATTTAAACCAGTCTCGCTCTAAACGTGTTCTTTGGCTACTTGAAGAGCTAGGTATGCCATATGAACGCATTGATCATGAACGAGACCCTGTAACGCGTTTGGCGCCAGCTAGCTTAAAAGCCATTCACCCTTTAGCAAAAGCACCTATTGTTCAGGATGGTGGAATTACCTTGTGTGAATCCAGTACCGTGTTTGAATACATCCTTGATCAAGATAGCGAAGGGCGATTAAGACCTAACAAAGAGACTAAGGAATATTATCAGTATTTAGAGTGGTCTCATTTCGCTGAAGGCTCATTAGCCTTACCTGTTATGTGTAAGTTGTTTATGGGGCTAGAGGAAAGAGCAGGAAATCAAGCGATGGACGGTTATATTGCCAAAGAGATCGCGTTAGATTTTGGCTATATTGAATCAGTATTGGCTGAACGTGATTATTTCGCAGGCAGTGAATTTACTGGCGCAGATATCATGATGACTATTATGTTAGAAATCTCCGCTAGCTTAGGTTTGCTTGACGGTTTTACTCATACAAAATCTTATCTTGATAAGGTCCAAACACGTCCGGCTTACCTAAAAGCAGCGGCGCTTGGTTAGTAAATAGTGGCTATTATGCTTCATAGAAAAGCACCATCAAGTTACCCTTGATGGTGCTTTTCTCTATGATGAAACTGAGTCTATTTAGGCTCTGGACGGCTTTTTAATTGCCAATAAGCTTTTGTGTGATTATCGCGACCTATTATGTTTCTGTCATTGCGCAGGTAGCGCCTTACTTTTTTTGCAGATTCTGATTCAAAAGCAGCCCAAGCCACATCTACTGTTTCTAGCTTTGCAAGAATGGGCAAAATTTCATCTGCCTGCTTATTTGCATCACATACTAAACGATGAACTTGGCTACCTTCTGGTAATAATGCATCTTCAATATAGTCTTGTTCCGCGCTCTTTGCGCTTAGAATAATGACATGGGGCGGTAAAGGGTTATTCCAAGTTTCGAGAATACCCACAAGTGCTGGATAAGCGGTTTCATCCGCAATTAATAGCGCTTGACCACTTTTAAGGTGAGGGTGTTTATCAGGTGATTCTGAACGACTCATAATCACATCACCGGCTTTTAGTTCGCTTGCCCATTGGCTACCCGGGGTGTTGTCATGAGTAAAAATATCGATATAACCCATGTCAGGGAAGGCTGCATCTTCAGAGCTCTTCCAGGACTTACGCAAAGTATAAAGTCGAATGTCTTTATTGGCTTTTTGTAATAACTTCTGTCGGTTCTTACTGGATAAATGTTTCATCAGTTTGATGAAAGCGCGATCGAAAATATTTTTAAACCAATGTTTTTTCTGATTAGTTTGGGCGCTTAGGTTCGGTTTTTTCTGAATAATCTTTAGAAGAAAAGCAAACGCATAGCCAGGGTAATATTCAGGCAAGGGTGTATTACTTTTTACGCTAATGCGTATCATGTTTGGTGTGACTTTTTGTTTATCTGTCACTTCAAAAAAGTGCTTAGCTGCACCACTGAAATCCTTACCTTGCTGGGCAATGGCAGCATAGGCTTGATACAAGATTTTGTCTTCTAACCCACCTTCAATTTCAAAGGGGACAAAAGCCTCTTGCTCTGTATCTTGCTGATTAGATTTTATGAGAATTTTCATGCCTTCTTCAAAAATATCGAGAATTTTTGCAGACTGGATTTCACTTTTAGGCTGACTTGTTCTTGCTATGGCTAACAACTCTTCCGTGTGATCCTGATTGACATGGTCTAGGATATCGATCTTTTGATCGATATCCATTATTGGTGTAAATGCGCTCATATAGTATGTTTACTTCTTCTGTTTGATTTAAAACTGTGGCTAATCTTCTTAGTGAATTTGGCTAAGTTTCACTTCTCAGTTTTTAACGACATAACTTGTTAGTGGCGGTAAACCATTAAACTCAACAGAGCTGTAACTTGTGGTATAGGCTCCCGTCGACAACCAAAATATGTGGTCGCCTGTCGTTAAGGTATCTGGTAGTTGGTATTGGTGATCCTTGTACATTATGTCCATGCTGTCGCAGGTGGGCCCTGCAAGAATGACCTTTTTGTTATTTCCTTCTTTGCTGGTGAGAATAGGGTATTTAGTGCCTTCTCCAATGGTTTCTATTAAACCGTTAAAGGTACCAACATCTGTGTAAACCCAGCGATCTGGGTATTCTGGCTTTGTTTTCTTATCTGTCACTAATACGACCTCAGAGACGATGATGCCTGAGTCGCCAACCAGTGAACGGCCAGGTTCAATCAATATACGAGGCATATCTTGTGCAAAGCTGTCTTTGATAAAGGCAAGAATTGAATTAGCGTAATAAGAGAAACTATGGGTGTGCTGAATATAGCTTGCCGGTAAGCCACCACCTAAGTTGATCATTTCTAGACTAATATTATGTTGCTCTTTGATTTGATCAAACGCAGCCTTGGTCGCGAGGATGGCTTGTCGCCAAGTTTCAATGTCTCTTTGTTGCGAGCCTACATGGAAGGAGATGCCATAAGGTTTGAGACCAAGCTCTTTTGCTTTGGCGGCAAGTTCAACAGCGACATTCGCTTTACAACCAAACTTATCTGTTAGTGGCCAGTCTGCAGTGGCTGAACCATCAAAAAGTAGACGGAAATAAACGCTTGAACCCGGTGCTGCTTCGGCAATATTGATTAGATCAGCTTCGCAGTCAGTGGCAAAAAGCCTAACACCTTTTTGATAAAAGTATTCAATATCCGCTTTCTTCTTAATCGTATTACCAAACGAAATGCGCGACGGCTCAACATCAAAACTTAATACTTTTTCAAGCTCTGGCACTGAGGCAATATCAAAGTTTGAGCCCAGCTCGACCAATAGCTGAACAACATCATTTGCAGGGTTTGCTTTAACCGCATAAAAGACATCAGCCATAGGGAAGCCTTCTACCATTTCACGATAGCGCTTTTCGATGACAGAAAGATCGACCACAAGAAATGGGGTGGGCTTAGTGCTGATTAAGCGATCAAGGTCTGTCTTAATGTTTGAATGAAAATAATCTGGAAGTTTCATAAAAATACTTACTCCATTACAGGTATTTTTGATAGCAAGGAGACTGACGGAAGTCATCTCGGCTTAAGAAATACAGAGAGGCTTTCTTCTCAGGCAGTTGAAATTTCTTTTGTTCAACTAGGCCCAAATCAGGTGCGGCACGTTGAAAAGGAACCACTTCACAGTCAGGTTCACAGATCATTTTCTGAGTATCTGGGTTGCTACTAAAAATAAATTGAGCAAATAGAGTCAGTACAGGGCGAAAATGGCCCAAACCTAATACATCGAGTTCACCTAGCAACAGGTGTATTCCCATGTCATTCTCATCAGATTCATAATAACGATTCAGACGGTCTCTATGACATTCATAAATTTCTACATAGCCAATAGGTCTGTCATCAATCATGATGAAATAAAGACGCTGATGATCATCAACCAACATTTTTTCAAACATGACTTCAAGCTCTAATTTTGGCTTGTTCATTTGCCATTGTGGAATAACATGTTCTGTATGCATCCATTTATGCAGTAAAGGTAAATCCTCTGGGTAGCTAATTTGCTTTAAGCCATATTTATGATGATTCATCGCAAGGCTGAAATTATTGGGTAATTTGCGTGATATCGTTTGCATAAGTTCTTCTCGATTTTGCTTATTCTTTTTAGTTGCTTAAGTGGCCAACAATACTGTTATGGAAATGTCACTTTCTAAAACCAACTTAAGCGATTAAATGTTTAAACAAGTGCCTGCTTAAACTGTGTCTATTTCAGTTTGAGAGCCAACAAATCCAGTTGTTTTAGGGACTTGTTGGCCTGGATTTATTTACAAAGAGTGATACCTATTCAGGTAAAAACTCTTGGAAACAGATTCGCTTCTCAACTGGATAGACTTCCTTGTTTAAGATTTTGTTGATAATAATGGCGTTACGGAAGCAACTCATACCAAGATCTGGTGCTGAAATGCCATGGGTATAGAGGCCTAGGTTTTGTACAAAAACTGTTTTGTCATCATTGACGGCATAGTCTTCACTTAGGTCTAAACGTTCTTTTTCATCCCAATTAAGATATTGGGCAATAGGCATGAGGCATTTTGGTTTCTTGAACTCATAGCCTAACGATAAAATGACGACTTCAGAATCCATTTCGAAATCTTTTTGAGCATCCTGTCTTGTGCAAGAGAGGGAGAACTTTCCATCTTGATAAGATAGAGAGTTCACCTGTGTATCGGTAATTAAGCGTGAGTCAAAATCAGGCTTTTTGGATTTGATGTACAAGGTGTCATAGATCTGATTAATCAAATCAGTGTTTATGCCTTTATAAAGCATATCTTGGCTATTAATCACCTCATCACGCTTGTTAGCAGGTAGATTATAAAAATGCTTGGTGTATTCTGGCGATGTCAGTTCTAGGGTGAGCTTGTTGACATCGATAGCAAAGAACCTTTCAGATCGTGTAACCCAGTTGAGCTGATATTTATGCTCATCAATTTCATTTAACAGATCATAATAAATTTCAGCGCCACTTTGCCCACTACCAACTATGGTTATGGATTTCTTGTTTTTATAATCAGCTTTGTGTTCTATGTAATCGGCACTTGAATGTAGCTCTTGTTTAAAGCCTTTACAGAAATCTGGAACAATTGGCGTTGTACCTGTACCGACTACAAGGTGCTTAGCTTGAACAACTGTGAGTTCATTCGCACTGTTACGTGTTTCGACTGTATAAATTTTGGATGCTTCATCATAGCTAATGGTTTGAACATCTTGATCGAAACGAAGGTTTTCAAGCTGCTCACATGCCCATTTGCAATAATCATTATATTCAGAACGTAAAATGAAAAAGTTCTCACGAATATAATATTGATAGATTAACCCTTGATCCTTCAAATAATTTAAAAAAGAAAACTTACTTGTAGGGTCTGCAAAGGTAACCAAATCTGCAATAAAAGGAATCTGCAATGTGCTCCATTCGGGCATGATGCCTGAATGCCAATCAAACTCAGGCTTTTTATCAAAAAAGAGGGTTCGCATCTCAGTTAATGGCTCTGTCATACAAGCTAAACTCAGATTAAATGGACCTACACCTATCCCTACAATGTCATAAACTTCACTTTTCATTTTCTGCTATCCTCTAGCTTTATTAGTCGACAGGCCTTTGTTGACCTTTCCAACTTGGGTATATGTGAAATCGTCTACTAATTCGATCTCGTCTGGTAATTTGTATTCGGCAATTTTCTTTTGCATCAAAAATACCCGAACATCCCTGAGTGAAAGCTGGCTAGTTGGCTCCTTTAGAATGATGGAGGCTTTTGTTCGCTCGCCTAACAGAGAGTCTTTTACACCCACAACAGAAACGTCTTTTACCTGGGCGTGAGATAAAATCAGGTTCTCAATTTCACTTGGTGTGATCTTTTCACCTGCTCTGTTGATTTGTTCCTTTTCCCTACCTGTAACCACTATGTTGTTATTACTATCTAGGTAGCCAATATCTCCTGTGATATAAAAACCCTCTTTATTAAAACTACGGGAATTAACCAGAGGGGAGTTGTAATAACCATTGATGGTGTAAGGGCCACGGGTCAGAATGAATCCAGCTGATTCATTAGGAAGAGGGCTCCCTTCTTCATCCACAATGAGAATTTCATCGTCTTTACTTAACGCCTTGCCTTGCGTAAATAAGACGGTATTACTGTGATCATCAAGGCGGGTGAAGTTAACAAGGCCTTCTGCCATGCCATACACTTGTTGTAGTTTGGCTCCAAGCTTTTGATCAATTGCTTCAGCAAGCTCTGGTAATAACTTCGCGCCGCCAACTTGAATAACCTCTAGGGTTTTAAGGTCTGCTTGTTCAAGTTGAGGTGAATTGATCCATAAATTTATCAATGAGGGCACAAGTGACACCTGAGTAATGCCATGCTTTTCTATCAGAGAAAAACAGTTTTTAGGGCTTGAGTCTGTACTTAAAAATACACTCGCACCTGAATAAAATGCCCCTAAAAAGCCTGGAGAACTCATAGTGAAGTTATGCATAACAGGCAAAACGATAAGCTGCTTTGTGCTAGCGCTTAAATCTGTTACTTCAACACTCTTCTTGACTGAATAGAGATAGTCTGCATGGGTTCTTGGGATGAGTTTTGGTAACCCCGTCGTACCACCAGAGAGTTGAAGAAAAGCCACTGAGTGTGGGCTTGCTTCATATTTTGGTACGAGCATTGTTTTGTCATTAATACAGCTAAAAGCCTGATCAATGGATGAGCTACTTTTGATGGTTTGTCTAAACCATAAATTTAAGTTCGGCATAGTAAAGCCAAAACTTATGTCCATCGCATCCGTGGTAGGCTGATTTTCTTGATTGATCTTGATATAGCCTACGGCACGGCTATTAATCGCAATATTTTCAATTTCATAAGCACCATGACCGTTTAAACAAAAAACAGGTCTAGCACCTATGTAATATAAACCGAATAAGACCACGAAGAACTCAACAACATTAGGTGACTGAATCACCACAAAGTCTTCTGCTTTAATGCCTTGCTGGTGCAGATAGCTGCCATAAGAAGCGGCATAGTGATAAAGCTCATCATAGGACAGGCTTTTATCATCTTGGCAAATTGCTAGCTGATTGCCATATTGTTTACGTATCCGATCAAGCAGCTGTATATGGTTTTCGTTCTCCCAATAACCAGACGCTTGGTAATATTCCGCTCTATCTTGAGGGAAAGGTACAAAACCATTTTTAATATCATTCTCTAGGAACATGGTGTTAATCCTTGTCGTTTAGCAAATACAGTAATTACAAAACTTTGTTAGCAAGCGCTCTTCTAACATCTCTAATTGAGATATCCGCCTGCCTTTCTTGATTGGCAAGAGACTCAATTACGGTTTGCGTTGTAGACTTGATCAATTCAACTTGATCCTGACTGTAGCTACTCATGCGATAGGCTAATACCACTCTGAAAGCGGCTTCGATTGAGTTTGGATCCTCATAGGCTTCAAAGTGCAAACCAAATTTGGCTATGCTGCGTTCTGGTTCTAGTAGATCAAAACCAATACTACGGCCGTCGTTTAGTTCAATTGCCGTGTTAAGGACATTTTTTTGATGGTACTGAATATAGACTTCACATAGGTTGTCTGTTGCGAGTTCTTCTGGCTTGGCAGCAACCGCGTGCTCAACAGTGACAAAGGGCACATTACTGTGAGCAAGTGAGCTAATAATCGTCTCTTTTACCTGACAAACTA
The DNA here is from genome assembly GCF_000967665.1 of Marinomonas sp. S3726. NCBI lineage: Bacteria > Pseudomonadati > Pseudomonadota > Gammaproteobacteria > Oceanospirillales > Oceanospirillaceae > Marinomonas > Marinomonas sp. S3726. The sequence goes on from NZ_JXYC01000012.1 coordinate 234,962, forward strand.
ATTGGTTGATACTCAGCTCTTCATCAAACTGGACCTGATTCATCACGACATTGGTGAAAAGCCCAACAGTATCTTGGAATTTAGGATTATCACGGCCAAAAGCTGACGTGCCTATGGTGATTTTCTTACTGGCGCCAAGGTAGTAAAGCGCAAGCGAGAAGGCCGAAAAAACAACATGGAACATGGATGATTTATTAGACTTAGCCAGCTGATTTAATCCATCGGCAACGTCTTTACCAAATGAGAATTCAATCCAACTGCCTTGATCTGTTACTTGGTACTCTGCACCATCTTGATAGAAAAGAGGGCGAGCTGGTGGCACTTTTCCTAGTTGTTGCTTCCAGAACTCAAGCTCCTGTTCCATCTCAGATTCTTTAGTTTGTTCTGAAACATATTGAGGAAATTGAGCGGGTACGCTTTCCCATTTAGGTTCAACACCACTGACGTATTCTTTATAGGCGAAAAACAGATCGCTTATGAGTATGCCTGCTGACCATTCATCAAAGGTCATGTGATAAATTAGTAATGAGAGGAAGTGTTCACCTTTCTCGTTATGGAGAAAACGTACGCGAACAGGGATTTCATTAATAAGGTCAAAACTGTAATTAGCCTCAAAAGCTAATAGATTTTCTGCCGACTCGTTACCTTGAGTCGCTGATGAGAAAAACCACTGATAATCATCGAGGCGAGTTGCTGGAATAATTCGTTGTAGTACGGTGCCATCTTCTTCAGGTAATAGCAGGGTACGCAATGCATCATGGCGCATAAGCACATTTGTAAAGGCTTTATGAAAAGCATCTTCGTCGACCTCTTCAGCAAACTTAAGTGTAAAAGGAATATTGAAGATAGGATTCTTTCCTAATTCGATTAGGTCCATCCAGGTATTCTGTACGTATGTGTGCGGGACTATGATTTCTTGATCTATGCCTACCTGCGCTAAGTGAGAATCTTGCTCTTCTATTTTTGTTGCATGCTCTGCAAGCCCTATTGCGGTTGGCGCATTAAAAAAGTCTGCAATTTTTACTTCAATTTGATGTTGGCTTTTTAACTTGCCTATGACTCTTGTGGCTAACAGAGAATGTCCACCTAGTTCAAAAAAGTCATCATTAGCTGAGATGTCATTTTGGTCTAAGACGGTTTTGAATTCTTCAATAATAGCTTTAATAAGCTCATGGTTATTAGTTGAACTTTTTGTGTCTGTATTATCCGTTCGATTTACTTCAGATAAATTATCGAAATTGTTATTCGAACTTGTAAATAAAGAGGGTATTACTCTTTTGCTATCAATCTCGGCTTTATCAATAAACCCAATAAATTGTTCTAGTAAAAAGTAGCCAATAGTAGGGGATAGCAAGTCACCGGTTGTGAGTTCGAACCTGATGTGATCGTTTTGCTCAAACTGAATGGCTAAGGTGAGGTCATAGTCAGACGATATTGGTGGTATGGTTAAGTTTGAAACTCTTATACCATCGAGTGTTAGGTAATCGCTTGCATCATCGACTTGTGTTACCAAAATATTAGGTAAATCGTTACGGCGAGTTTTGGTTGCTGAAAATATCTGCTCAATGGAGAGGTTATTCGACATACCGTTAAGCAAGTTGTTTCGTAGATCCAAAATAGCAGTTTGTATATCGGTATTTTCAATTCTAACAGGGATGACATTAGAGCTAGATTTGATCTGATCCAATCCAGTAATTTCTTGATGATCAACGATAGGGATAATGATATCCACTGACGTCTGATCTAGTAATTGATTTAGATAAAGCCCAAATAAGGTTAGCAAAGCCTGGAAGGGTGATGTTTGGCTTGCTTGTGCTAAGGCATCAGCTTTAGTTGTCGATGTTCTGCTATAGAAGCGATTGGCTTTAAAGACCTGTGACGCTTTATCATGACTTGTAACTTGCTTAACAAGCGGAATCTTACCTTCTGCTTTAAAGAACAAAGAGGGAAGCTGAGTTTTATTTAGGCCATTAGGATGTGTGTTAGCCCAATAAGATTCAAGTTTATTTGTATTTTGTTGAGCGTGCTCAATTTTTTTTGTGTTTGCAGTATTAGTGAAATGCACATCTTTATAATGAGAGCTGATAGCATTAAAAATAGGCTGCCAAGCTGTGTCATCAAGAAGAATATGGTGACCAAGTAGGCCTAATACGTTTTCGTCTTCAGTTTTATTAAATAGCCAAAACTTAATTGCTGCATCCTTGGCTAAATCAAGCGGCTGCTTTTGTTGTTCTAGTAAGAAATTTATAACTTCTTCATCGCCTGATGCAGCAACTTCTTCGATAATGATGCTTTCAGGGTCAAGCTTGTGTTTTATTAGCTCGCCTTCTTCATCCAGTTTATAAACTTGATTGAGGTTGGTATTGCCTTGATAAATCTTTTTTAGAGCATTTATTAAGCGTGGAGCATCTAGTGCACCAGATAATTTAAACGCGGCTGTAAAAGGGCCTGCTGAAGAGAGTGGGTCTTGTTGGTGTAACATCCAAGCTCTTTCTTCTGATAATGAGAGCTGGCCATTATTTTTAATTTGGTTAGTTGTATCTATTGCTTGGCTTTCATCAATCAAGCCTAAACTAGCTATTTCTTTTTCAAATTCACTAAGCTCTAGTGGATCTAAAATTAATCCTTCATTCATACCTTTGAACCCTATTAACCTTGTTATAGAAAATTCTTTTTTCTAAGGGTGTTGCATCCTATCTTGTGCAAGTTGCCCCTGATTCCATGTCATTTTTGCTGGGGGTTACCTGACTTAAACGTGTTTTTTGATAAAACGTTTAATGACTAGCTTGAAGGTATATTACTTAATTTTTTTATTAAAAGATAGTGATTCTCATTTGCATTATCGTTTGTATTAGGTGTTTTTTTTAATATAAAATACACAAATGGACTGACTTAGTTCAAAGCTTGATCTAGCTCAGTATTTTGTAGGAAGAAGAGGTAGGCCATGTTGGAACAAGTGATTGCTTGAAAAGTGGTTTTCGCCTGTGTTTTGAAAATAGCTTTGTGATTAGTTGCTTTGAACTGCCTGCCTCCTTTATGCCTTGTTTGTCCAATTTTAAGCACTGTATTATTAAAAGGAAATTTTAAATGTCGGTTTTTTCGAGTACCTATCGGCCATTGTTAAGTCTGGCCTTACCCTTAATTTTTATACAAATATGTCAGGCTTCTTTGGGGTTGGTTGATACCATGGTAGCTGGTCAATACCATTATCATGACTTGGCCGGCGTTGGCTTAGGCAGTGCAATGTGGACTCCTGTGTTCATTCTGTTAACAGGAATAATGTTTGTATTAGTGCCTAAAGTTTCCGGGTTGTTGGCTGCAGGTCAGCATGATGAAGTGCAACGTGTTTTTCTTCGTGGTAAAAAAGTTGCTTTTGTTTTGTCTATCCTTGGTTTTCTCTTGGTTCATTTCCTTGCTTTTGCATCAAGTTGGCTGGTATCCGATTCTGATGTTGCTGCTATTACTCAGGCCTATCTGCATTTTGTAGCATTTGCTATGCCTAGTTTCGTATATATCTTGCTTTATCGTTTTATGAGTGAGGGGTCTAGTAAGCTGATGCCGATTATCAAGGTGTTTATTGCCTTGCTTATAGTCAATAGTCTGTTAAATATCCTATTTGTGTTTGGTGCCATTGGTATTGAAGGCCTTGGTGGTGTGGGTTGCGGACTAGCAACGGCAGTGAGTGCGTATTTTGCATTGTTTATGATGAAGCGCTTAGTTCAACGTGAAGTGCCTGAAGCGATAACTCATTCAGAAATAAATATTGATATGAATGAAGCAACAGAGCAGCTTAAAGAAGGTTTGCCAATTGGCGTAGCTTTTGTTGTTGAAGTGTTGGCTTTGACGACGTTAGCTTTTTTTGCAGCATCTTTAGGCGTTAAGCAAGTCGCAGCTCATCAAATTGCCATTAACTTAGCCATGATAGTCTTTATGATTCCTGTTGCTTTAAGTAGTGCAACAACCATTCGAATTGCAAGTATAACGAGAGCAGATAGCTTTTCTTCAAGAAGGCATGTTGCTAATGCTGCACTTATTATGACGTGTGCATACGGTTTAATTATCGCTGTATTGCTGGTCGGATTAGGGGAATATCTGCTTACTTTATTTAGCCAAGATGAAGGTATTCTTGGGATAACCGCCGGCTTGCTGGTGTATATTGCATTGTTTCAATTTTTTGATGCGATTCAGATTGTTGCGGCAGGTATATTAAGAGGGCTACAAGAGTTTGTTAGTCCATTGTTGGTGATATTTATTGTGTACTGGTTCGCCGTGGTACCAGTTAGTTATTTAGCAGCAGAGAAGGGGTGGTGGTTTTTTTCTGGTGGTATTGATGGCATATGGATTCTTTTGGCTTCTGGTATTGGTTTTGCTGCTTTGATCTTGTGCGTGTTGAGCTTTAAACAGGTGTATAAACCAGATGATTTAGTGCCAGCTGCACCTTAATGAGCACCTTTACAATACTGTTAGAGAATAGATAAATGCCTTGTTAGTTATCGCTTAATTAACGAGGCTATCCTCACAACTCACAACTCACAACTCACAACTCACAACTCACCACTCATGGTTTACGACTTACTGTTTACAAATTCGGTTTCACGGATAGTTTGGTGAGGGTTACGAGCTAGCTGTTTTAATTTTTAAAGGTTGGACTTGAGTTTAGGTTTAAGGGGGGGAGTTATATGTTCAAAGAAGAGGGGAGTGTAAGAAAAAAAGAGGCTCAATTGAGCCTCTTAAAGTCTTGGGTATCTTTAAATGTTAGATTACATGCGATATACAGCGCTAAGACCAACTGTGCGGGATTGAGCTGCAGCTGCAACACTAGACTCTCTGTAATAAACAGCATCTTCATTGGTAATGTTTTTGATATAAGCATTTATTGTTAATTCACCCATTACATATTGGGCTTGTGCATTTGATATTGTGTAATTTCCAGCTTTAACTGAATCTGAGTTTGCTAAATCTGAATGGTATGTTCCAACATAGTTAATATCTGCACCAAAAGACCAGTCATCACCAATGTATTGGGTAAAACCAAGGGCTGCATTTGTTTCTGGAGCGCTTGAAAGGTCATTACCTTCGCTTGATGTTGTGGCGTCGTATTTATCAATGTTGCTTCTTAATAGACCTAATGATCCCCAAAGCTCAAGGTTTTCACTAGCCCATTTAGTTGCTTCAATTTCTGCGCCATAGGTTGTTGCCTCATCAACATTAACTAAGCCAAACCCTGATTGAGCTTGATAATCTGTGTAGTCGTTATAAAAAATGCTCGCATTTACAGTTGTTCCATTCCCGAAATCGCTCTTACTGCTGAATTCGTATGTTGTTACTTCTTCACTGTCATATGACGAAACTGTGTTGCTGTTGAAATTAACATATGTACCACTTGGGCTGTAGCCCTTACGAACAGACGCTCCCAAAGTAGTTGTATCTGAAATTTTATGTGTAATAGCAAGCTTTGGGAGAGTGTAGGATTTATCTATTTTTTCATTAGATACCGAGCCAGAGCCTGTTGTACCACTTTTAGTGGTGTCTTCATTTTCAATGCGTAGTCCTGTAGTTATTTTAGTTTTATCGGTGATTGAATATGTGCCTTCACCATAAAGAGCTGTTGTGGTGGTCGTATAATCTGTAGCAAGAGTTGCACCTTGAGTTGCATCAATGACCGCTTTTTTATCAGATGCAAATAACCCAATAACACCTGTAAGGTCGGAATTAATGTCGTTAAAAATGATGCGGTTTTCAACTGCCTTAGTTTTTTGGTCGATATCATAAGTATGGACACTAGTTCCAAGACCGTAACCATCAGCATAAATATCTGAATCGATTTGGCTGATATGTAGTGAATTAGAAATTCCTTGGCTAATTTGGTAGTCAATATCTGTAGAAAAACTATCTTCTGTAGAATCTTGGACTCGTGTTATTGAGCTATCAGCTGTGTTGGTATCTCGAATTCTTAAGGTGTTTGAATTTATTGCTTCAGTTGTATTACTGGTGAAGTTAGCATGCTCACCATCATTATTTAACTTGCTGATGGTTAATTTTGCAGATAGTTCAGGCATGCTGCTAGGTTTCCAAAGTAGCTTACCGCGAAAGTTTTGGCTTTCTGAATCATCAAGGTCAGGAGTGTCTGCTGTATATCCTGAAGTATCGTAGTTAATCCAACCAGATCCCTTAGTTTGGTCTGCCGCAATGCGGTAAGCCAATTCATCTTCTAGGGCTCCTGAAGACATAATAGCCATATTATGTTTAAAGTTACCATTGTCATAGTTCTCTAAACCTAGACGAATTGCAGCTTCTTGTTCAAAGGTTGGGTCATTGGTATTGATAACCATAGCTCCACCAATGGCGCTGGCGCCTTGAGTGGTGGATTGAGGTCCACGAAGGATCTCTACTTGCTTTGTGTCCCATAGACTTGTTGGCGCAAAATTATAACCAGACCAGTCTTGTGATGTACCGTCAACAACTGTTGAAATACGAGCACGAGCGCCTGTAATTAAAGCCACGCCACCAGTTGCTGCGCCACCACCATTTACTCCACGCATTGATATATGACCAAAAGAATCCGAAATAACGTTCGGTGCTTTTGTTGCTAAGCTTTTAACCTGATTTGTTTCACCTGACTCAAGTTTTTCTTCTGTGAAAACAGTAACAGCCGTAGTGGTGTCCTTAATACTTTTATCTATCTTTTCCCCTGTAACCACAATTTTTTCGAGTTCAACTACTTCTGCATTTACGGCTGAAGAAATCATTAAGCTATTAATGCCAATAATAGATAGGGCGATTAAAGATAGTGAACTGGGTGGTTGTGATGTACTCACTTTATACTTCTGGGTCATTGCTCCGTGCTTCCTTTGTTTAGATGTGTAATAAGCTGTAAGTGGTAATGTTATTAAAAATGATTCTCATTAGCAATAAGTGAATATGCTTAAATGAATAAAAAATTTAATATAAGTAATTGCTTATAAAGGAATAAACCTAAAAAATGATATAAATCATATTTTTAGGTTTGTAGGAAAATAAATATAGTGAGAATTAATTTCTTTATTATGAAAGATTTAATTCATCACTTTATTTGGTTTTTAATTTCTATGACGGCTTTTGCTTTGACTAAGGCTTTATTTTGGAGGAGATATTGAGAATTATGCGACACATTCTTTCTAGCATTACTTGTAATGTTGTTTGATCATTAAAGTAGAAGTGGCCGCCGGTCAGCGGGTAACAACCTTGCCAATTATAACTGTGGTTTTGCCAAGCATTCATTTGATCTAAATTGGCAATGTCTGGATCCTCCTTACCATAAAATGCTAATAAAGGCGTTTTAGTTTTTCTAATTTCATCTTTAAGCATCATGTCATTAAGATGAAAATCATTTCGTAATATATTTAAGAAGAAGTTCATTGCATCTTGGTTTTCTAGCAGCTCGGCTGGAACGCCATTGTAATGCTTGAGAGCCTTAATCATTCCTTCGCGTGTTAGAAACCGCTTTGGGGCCATATTTTTTGTATATTCCAACTCGGGTCTACCGCTTACAACTAATAGCTTAAGCTGATCATTTAGAGGTGTTTCTCTTATTTTTTTTTCTATTCGCCACAAAAGTGCTGCGCCAACACTATGACCAAATATAGCAAAAGCTTCGTCTCCATAGCTGATGATTTTATGAATCAGGGCTTCGGTAAGTATTTCTGGGTCGTGAATAAGTTTTTGCCTAACAAGCGTGCCATGGCCAGGGTATTCGAGAGGAATAATATTAATATTCTCTTGTGTTAGTTTATTCCATGATGAATATAAGGACGCGCTGCTACCTGCCGGTGGCAGGCAAAATAAATTAATTGTCATGATTTTTCCGTCAATCGTATGAGTAAATTTGTGTCTTAGTTAGTAAGAAAGGCTTTATGTTCTTTGTTGGGGAGTAGCTGGATATGCTTCGCTAGCTGCTTCGTCTTGCTTTAGCATCAGCCAGATAAAGATGGCGATAGCAAAAGTGATTATGGCGCCATAAGTCACAACTAGGTTATAACTTGAGTGTTTTGCTAAGGTCATGCTTAATGCTGAATAAGCAAAGCCTAACAAGGATGCATAACTAAACTGTAAAGCGAAGAAGGTGGCCTTGTGAACGGTCGGTGCAGCCTTATCCATTATCATAGTTGCTGTTATAACTAATAAGGCTGGGAAGCTTATAAAATGCACAGTAATTGCACTATAAACCATTAGTTTATCGGTATTTCCAAGTGTAATAGGTATCATGAGAATAAGTGCCAGTGTTTGAACTAAAGTGACGCTGACAAGAGATTTCACTCTACCCAAGTAAGAGATTAGAGGTGTAGCTAGCATTGCAGAAAATAGCCCAATTATTGAGCCGAAAATTTTTGTAGCAAATCCAATGTCTTCTAAAGCCCAGTTGTTATCTACAAGTAGTGGATTGAGTAAAGCGAATCCACAAGTTGAACCAATAGGGTAAAACGACATGACGATAAACCAGCGTTTATGTTGAATTATAAAAGGTTTTATATCCTTAAGAATGCTTTTGTGAATCAAGCTGTTTGTATTATCTATGGCTGTTTCTTCAGGCTCTTTGTAATAAATGATCTGAATTAATGAGACGCAAGTTAAAGTTGCCAATAGCCAAAGCGAACCGTGCCAATCTAGCCATGGATAAAGCATTAGAATGAGGCCGCCACCTATAATATTGCCTAATAAGTTTCCTGAAAATTGGATACTACTTGCAAATTTTCGGCTTGTTTCGTCAAAGAGTTTGCATGAAAGCCCATCAACAGATACGTCTTGGATGCTCATAAAAAATACATACACGCCAAGTGTAATTAGAATCCAGCTAAAATGTGTTTGTAGGTTTATGGCGCCAGCTGTTATTAAAAGCAGTGTCATGAATGCTTGCGCTAGAATGAGCCAACTACGATACCTTCCTTGAAAATGTAAGCGGTACTTATCAATGATAGGAGCGTAAAAAATCTTTCCTATTATTGGAATTGCAATAAGGTTTAACAAGGCTAATTTATCTAATGCGACCCCTTGCTGACGCAATATCGCCATAGCAGCAGAGATAATAAAAGCTAAACCTATGTACTGAGTAATATAGATGCTAGCTAGCATCATCCAAGGTTGCTTTTGATCTCTCATATACCGTTGTCCTTAACTTGATTTTAAATGAATGCTTTTCTAATGAATGGTTTTTGGGCTTCAGAGGAGAATAGATATGCAACAAAAACCCAATGATAATAATTATCATTTATATGATTTGTTTGGTCAATAGTGCATTTGCTAGTTGAGTGTTAAGGATTATAAGAATAAGTCCCTCTATCTCATTGTGTTGATAAAATCTCTAGATTTGTTGTGAGGCGGACAACTTAAAGGCCATTAAATAGATAAGGTCTTTAACTTAAATAAGTTTTTTCTATCACGCTGTTGGCTCTTTGAGAAATGCCTAATCGGCATTTCAGAAAAAGCGTTATTCTGCGTTGTCCCTTCTTGAAAAAATCCTAAATTAGATCAAAGCAATGCTTTCTCCCCTATACCTATAAAGCTAATTGAGAAAGGTTGGCTTAATCGTAGGTTCCTTAATTAATCGCTTTGAAATACGTCTAAGGCGGGGGGTTTTTATGTTACTTGGCTTAGTGTCTTCATTTTAATTTAAGGTCTCACATTTAAAACATTCCTTTAATTTGAGCTTTATTCTTTATTGCTTTGCTTCTCTGTTTTATTCATCCGCTAGATCCAGCTTGACTAGGTTTATGAAAAGCAATAGCATAAACGTCAGTTGCTAATGATTCTCATTTGTATTTAGGTTCAGTTCTCATTAGTTTCTATCAGTCAAAGCTTGAAGCAGTTAATAGAAGGTGACTCTGATAACGAATAGCGGCTTTTAAATTATTGGATATAAGTATTGTTTTTAGTGGGTGATTCATATGAATCAACACACATGATGGATGGGATTATATGTAAAAGTTCGAAAGAGCTTTTACCAAAGTAGGTAAAAAATAATGGAATTGGAAACAACAATAGCTGAGCAAGTAAAGCACACTTTAAACTTAGTTGATCAAACTATCCCACCTGATGCCAGTCTTATCGAGTTTGGCTTGCATTCTCTTGCGATAATGCAGTTAGTTGATGCGTTTCAACAGGAATATGATCGTGAATTAAATTATGTGGATTTTGCATCCATGCCAACGATACAGGATTGGGTTTCGTTACTGAGGGTGCCTGTGGAAACAAATAAAAAGGATGAAAACCTTGCTATTAAACAGGAAGCGAGCCATGACAACCTAGTACTAGCGCCAGCGGAAGGCTTAAAAGAGTCTCATCTATCTGAAATGCAATACTCATTCTGGGCTGGACAACAAGCAACAGATGTATCTGCACATCTTTATGTTGAATTTGATGGGGATAATATAGATCAAATCAAACTTGTTGAATCAATCCGAAATTTACTAAAAATACACCCTATGCTGAGGGCGGCCATTTCTAATACTGGTTCTCAAACAATTGCTGAGTTTGATCCTGATTATCAAATTAATATCGATGATATTCGTGAATGGGAGCCAATTGAAGTTGATCGCTTTTTAGAGGCCAAAAGGTATGATTTAGCTCATCAGGAATTAGCTATACAGCTTGGACAGGTAATACATTTTGATTTAACTCTTTTGCCCAACAAAAAGCATAGGTTACATATTGACGTAAATATGGCAGCAGCTGATGCGCCAAGTATTTTGTTAACTTATCAGAGTCTTGCTGCTTTGTACTCAGGTAAGTATGAGCACCTTAGTATGAGTAATCTAAGCTACTTTGATTATCTTGAGAGAGTTGAACAAGATGAAAAGTTAAAAGCAGCGGCAGAGAAAGACAGGTTATGGTGGCAAGCGCGTTTAGCAGATATTCCTCCACCGCCCAAGCTGCCCCTGATCGCAGAAAAATTTCGTCAAGATACCTATAAATGTGACAGTTTACATCATGTGTTTACTGCTCATGATAAGTCAGTGTTATCAAATTTGGCTCAAAAACATCAGGTAAGTTTATCTACACTGATGCTTACTGTGTTTTCTAATGTGGTAGGTAACTGGTCTAGCAGTAATCGTTTTAGATTAAACCTACCTATGTTTGGGCGTCAGCAATATGATGAAAATATTAATCAACTTGTAGGGGATTTCACCAACCTTATCATTTTTAGTGCTGAGTTAATTGATGAAGAGCCGTTAGGGCAAATGCTGCGACGCTTTGAAGAAGAGCGTGAACAAGTATTAGCCCATAATGCCTATTCTGGCATGAATGTAATGCGAGATTTATCTAAGTTAAACGAAGAAACTGAAGTGGCGCCTATTGTTTACACCTGTGGTTTTGGCCAAGGAGAGGTCGTTTCTGACCTAGTGAAAACTAGTTTAGGTAATCCTGTCTGGTGTGTCTCCCAGGGCCCAATGGTTGATCTAGATGTACAAGTGGCTGAACATAATAATGGTATCTTGGTGAACTGGGATGTTAGGACGGCAGCCTTTAAAGAAGGGGTTGTTGATAGTATGTTCGAGGCTTATTTAGCCTTAATTCATGCCCTTGTGTTTTCTAATGAAAACACAGAGTCAAGACTAAAACCGAAACTACCGCTAAAACAGCGTCAAGCCAGGCATGGTCTTGCTTTACCTAGCTATGAAATTAATTTTTCAGAGTCCTTTTTAGCAACTGGCTTTAGACAGCAAGTCTTTATAAATCCAAATCAAACCGCTCTAGTTATTGATAATGAAAAGCTTACTTATCAGATGCTATCAAGCAAGGTTAACCAAGCGTTAAATAGCCTAAAAGCCAAAGGCGTTGTTCAAGGAGATACCCTTGCTCTTAAACCGGTAGATGTCGCGTTTTATGTAGCTAGCGTGTTAGCGAGTTTGGAGCTTGGGGCTAATTTCATCCTATATCATCATGATGCTGCAGATTCAGAAAAAGCTAAAATACTGTCATCAGCTAACTATTTACTTTGTGACGAACATGATGAGCTTAGCCATGAAGCAGAGATAATTATCTATGAAGATATGTTTGATAACAGTGTTAGTCATGATCTTATTTGTGAAAATGACTTAACAGAATCTAGCTTAAATATCGCTAAATCTCATGCCTATTCTGTATATGATACAGAGGTAAAGTCATTAGTCGGGGTTAGTTATCAGTCATTAAGTGAAAAACTTGAAGAGGTAATTGATATATTCTCTTTTGACCAATCAAGCTGTTTGCTCTCTCTACATGAATATACCAATAAATCTGCATTAATGGATATTCTAGTTAGTTTGAGTAGCGGTGGCTCATTAATCTTGATGAGTGAATTGCAGCAATCGGATACGAATCAATGGCTAAAATTAATTAAAAATCATGCTATTAATTGCATCCATTGTCCGTCATTACGTTTGAGTGAGATGCTACTGAATGCTTCAAATAAAGCGTTATCACCTATTTCATTGGTGCTTTCGACAGGGCAAACCTTATCTTCTCATTGGGAAAAACTGAAGCGTCACAATAAAACTATGAATTTAGTGGCACTCCATGGTAACGAAAAGTATTTACCTTATATGAGCTACCAGGTTTGTGATGATTTAATTGTTAGTAAAAATGACTATCTTCCTATTGGTAAAGCCTTTGCTAATGCGTCATTTAAAGTGATAAATGAGCAAGGTGTTGAGTGCCCTGATTATGTTTTAGGGCAATTATGGGCGACACATAAAGGTATTAGTTTTGAGCGAGCTCATCTAGAAGGGGAGTGGCTGGCAACACATCAACATATGACTGCGTTTGATTGGCATAATACGGGTGAGTTTGCTTACTACCAGACGGATGGAAGTCTTGTTTCATCTGGCATCGCTGAAGATTTAATTACAATTCAAGGCTATAAAATTGAACCAAGCGAGTTGACCTCATTAGTTTTGACGCTTGAAGGTGTGCTTGATGCTAAATTTGTGAGTCAAACTGATCAAAATCAAGTCTTTAAAATGGTTGCAATTATTGCTGAAGAAGGCGTTGTCGACAGCAAAAAGGTGCATGCCAAGCTAGCCGAAGTTTTACCAAAGCATGCGTTACCTGATTACTACTATATAGCTGAGTCCCTGCCTTTAACACAAGATGGCGCTTTAGATAGTCACACTGTATTGAATCTATGTTTAAAACAAAGCCAAACACAGACAAGCATAGAGAATGAGTCTCCTCTTGAAGAGGCGGTTAGTTATATCTTTTCTAAAACCATTGGTGTTGATGTGAGTATAACGCGTCTTGATGATGATTTTTTTGAAAGTGGTGGCGACTCTTTATTGGCAACTCACTTAACCGCTACCTTGAACCAATATTTCAAAGGTAGCGAACTGACCATAGTTGATATTTTTGTCGAAAGAACACCAGAAAATATAGCTGCGAAAATTAAGGATAATATCCCTGAACTTGCTGACAAAATTGCGCAAGTTTTGCTTAAAGTATTAAGGAAGAAACAATGAGCATCATAACAAAAGAGCCTCTAAACCCGTTACAAAGAGCCTATTTGATGGGGCGAAGTGCTGCGGTTCCTCTTGGTGGTGTTGCTATGCATGATTTTAGAGAATTTAGATGTCAGATGAGTGAGTCTGAACTTAAAGAGATAATGCTGCCTCTAGTTAAAAAGCACTCTGTTTTAAGGACTTATATAGATGATGTCGCCTTAGAGAAACATGTCTATGACGAGGCTAATTTAAATATAAACTTTCATGATTATAGCCAAAATACGCAAGCGGAAGCAGATAAAAAAATAAACGAGTTAAGACAGCATTCTAGTCAATCTCAATTACCACTAGAAAAATCATTATGGGAAATGACACTCGTTCAAATACCTGTGCAAGACTGTGAGGGTAAAGCAACTTCAATTCTGTTCACTCGTTTTGATGGCTTAATTGTCGATGGCTACGCTATCTCTATTATTTTGAATGAGTTATTTAATGGTGAAGATAAACATAAGCCGATTAAAATGAGACAAATGCCGGTTAGCTACTTTGAAAATTTAGAATCTGATAAAGGTTACTGGAAAGAAAAGTTAGATACGATCGAAGAAGTTATTTCTCTACCTTGGAAGCAGGATTTAGATAGGATTACATCGCCAAGTTACAAACGAAAGGGCTTTGTGATTTCAGAGAGAAACTGGAAATCAATTTTGGCTCTCGGTGCAAAACAACGCTTATTACCTAACTCAATTCTGACAACGGCTTTATTTGAAGTATTAAGCTTATGGACGAGTGACAATTCTGTATTAGTGTCTATGCCAATTTCAAATTCAATTTTGCATTCAGACCTAAGCAATCATTCAAGCTTCATTGCATTAGCATACGAAAACTCAGAGCAAATAGGCTTTATTGATAAGGCTCGCGCTCTTCAAAAAGATGTACTTGAGGCAATGGGACATACAAGTTTTTCTGGGATCGAATTAGGGAAAATGTTACTCAAACAAACAGGTAAGCTTGTTAGCTTGCCTGTTGCCGTAACTAATGGTCTTAGTTGGGGAAGCAGTGCTTATCAAAATGCTGAATATGTGTCAGGCATTACACAAACACCCCAACTAGCGTTAGATATTCGTATTCATCAGACTGCTAATAATGATATAGCCATAGATTTTGATTTTGCCGAACAGGCTTTATCAGACTTGTTAATTAATGAATTGCTTCAAACCCTTGAAGGCTATCTCATTCAATTATCAGAGATTGATGATTTGGATAAGATTGGTTTACCAAATGTCGATGTTAAAAAAGCCACAGAAATGGCAAAACCATGGCAAGATCTAAAAGCGGATAGTGAACAGGTGCAAGATTACCTTGAGCAAATAAAGCAAAACTTGTATGAAAATCATATTGAAAATACCGCTTTAATTTATGACGACAAAGTAATTAGTTATCGTGAACTTGGTATAAATGTCGCTAAAATAGCGAATAAATTATCCTCTCTTAATGTTAAAAAGGGCGATGTTGTTGCTATTTGCTTAGTGAAAAGTCCTGAGCATATTGCGATTACTTTAGCTTGTTCCTTGGCTAACATAATCTGGTTACCTATTGATATGGATTCACCGACAGAGCGTATTCAATTTATGCTCAATAATTGTCGTGTAGATTTAATTATTAGTGATCAGGAATTGGGGTATGGTATTAAGACGCTAAATATTCATGAAACGCTTAATGACGAGAACCTTAGCGACACATTAGTTTGTGACCTTGTGTTTGATGGCCAGCCTGGATATTACCTTTATACATCCGGCAGTACAGGTACTCCAAAATGTGTTGTGATGAATCATCTTGCTACCGCAAATGTCGTAGAAGAAACAAATAGGACTTGGAAGCTTACGCGTAATGATGTGATGTTTTCCGCAACACCATTTCATCATGACATGTCCGTTTATGAGTTGTTTGCAGCAATGTCATTAGGGGCAAGTTTGGTAGTACCAACGAAAGAGCAAGCTAAGAGTGGCATGGATTGGGCGCGTCTTGTTGAAACTCATAAGGTATCAGTTTGGAGTTCAGTGCCCGCCATTGTCGATATGTTGCTTGTCTGTGCAGAACCCCACCAGTTAACGTCTCTTAAGCTAGTCTCCCAAGGGGGAGATTACGTGAAGCCTACTGTGATTGATAAGCTGCGCAAATATCTACCAAACACTAGACTGTTTTCAATTGGTGGACCAACAGAAACAACGATTTGGAATATCTGGCACGAAATCACTGCGCAAGATATTGATATCATTCCTTATGGAAGTTCCTTTAAATTTAATCGTTACTACATAATGAATGACAAGGGCCAACATTGCCCTAGCTTTGTCTCTGGTACCTTGTGTGCCTCTGGTGTCAACTTAGCAAATGGTTACTTAAAGGATGGTGTGATTAATCAAACTGATTATGAAACCTTAACAACGCCTGAAGGGCAGCAAGTGCGGGTATTTAAAACCAGTGATCGTGGCTTCTTCCGAGAAGATGGTAAAATTATTTTTTCTGGCCGTAAGCAAGGTTATCTTAAAATTAGAGGTGTAAGGATTGCATCATCTGAAGTTGAATTAGGTATGACTAAGCATCCATTAGTCAGAGATGCAATTGTAATGGCCTGCACTAATCCGCAATACCAGACAAATGAAATGGTTGTAACCTATGTCACAGAGGGTGATGCGGACATTTCAGTGACAGAGTTACGTCACTTTCTTAAAGGTAAATTACCAAACTCACATATTCCTTCAAGATGGCTGGCATTAGATGAATTTCCATTAACACGAAATAAAAAGGTAGATAGGAAGCGTCTTAAAGAAATGGCGGAAGCGAGATTTTACGATAATGAATTGCCAGCTGATGTGATTATAAATACGCAAAGTAAGTCTCAAACAAAGCCTGTTAGCAGCTTAGAGGCTCAAGTTATAAATGCTTTTTGTGATGTGCTTGATTTGAGTGCAGAAAGTATGACAGGTGATACGGAAATTTTAAGTTTAGATATAAGGCCAAAACAATTGGGTTTAATTGCTAAGCATTTATCGAAAAGTATGAATCTGGATGTGAACTTATATACATTAGCTAAAGCAACAAGCTTAACTGATGTTGCGAGTGCTTTATCAAAAATGCCAGCGCCTAGTTTAGATGCGGTGAATTAAATTTTACCCCTCTCTCACGAAATTTTCGTAAGAGAGGGGATAAATCTTAAACTTTCTTCAACTCATGTAGCTCTTCACTAAACCAAATTTTGCGTTTGAAGCGAGGGTTCTTAGAAGACATATCTATCTTGTAAGGGTTTTGCTCAGGGCTTTGAGGTAAATCTAGAATGTTACACAGTTCTTGAGCTAACCATTTTTCTACTTTAAGTACGACCATCTTCTTACGTAGACGACCTTGTACATCACGGTTAAGAATAGTTGGTAAAGTATTAAGGGTTAGGATTTCACCAAGTGCAGGGTGGGCCATTTTTTGACGACCTTCTTCACTAGCATAAAAGTGAGAAACAGCAAAAACCATACGCTCTGGGTTGATCTTTTGTAAGAACTGGCATGATTTAACAACGGTAGAGCCTGTACGTACCATGTCGTCAAATAAGATAATGCTAGCACCATCTAGACCATCAAATGTGTGCTCACTTTCTTTATGAAGAGTGATCTCAACTTTACGTTCAGCAGTACGTTCTTTATCTAGCATGATAAATTTCGCTTTGCTAAGACCTAATGTATTAAACATTTTTTGTACAAAACTACGAGCGCCTTTGTCTGGTGCACAAAGTACTAAGCCTTCACCATCTTCTCCATAATCCAAAATATTTGAGTTAAGCAGGTAGTGTGAATAAATTTCGTAAGGAATTAGGTTGTGAAAATCACCATTGAAAACTTCAGTGAAAATTTTCTGAACTGAATCTGAGTGGTTATGAATCGTCATCACGGTATCCACGCCAGAAAGTTTTAGCATTTGTGCATATAGCTTAGCGGTGAAAGGCTGACCATCAAACTTTTTAATATCGTTGATATCACGATCAAAGCTTGTTTCTCCTAGGTCTTTAGATGGGCCACGATCCTGTGCGCTGTAAAATAAATCTGGCTCAACCAAAATGACACGCGCTGCACCATTTTCTTTCGCTGCCCTAGCAATAATTAAGTTTGTCATTGCTAATTCTTGACGACTTTTAACTAGGCTACCTGTACTCACAATAACAACAGACTTACCTTTTAATTTGAAGCCAATATTCTCGAAATCTGACTCGTCAGAAATAAAACGAGGGCAGAACTCTGAGTTCATAAATTGCTTCATACTGATGATATCAGCGATGTCATCGTGCTGGCCCATGGCATAGGCTACATCAATAGCAAAAGGGTTATCGGAAGAGTTGCTTACTACTACGACATTAGATGACTGTTTTGTCGACAAAGTCATGAGAGATCCTTTGTTAGGGATAGGAGATTTGCGCAGATTCTAATACTTGTTAGCCTTATGCGATAGGGTCATTTTGCAGAAAGTTTAAAATTTTATTTAAGTTATTTAAAGAATTAATGAGTTAGCTTAAAAGTTTGCGAAACTCTTGATATTACTGACCTTTAGGTCAAATTTCTAATTGGTGTTTTAGTAGACAATTTCGCAAAGTAGCGAAGTGTTTTGAACATAGTTTACGTCGCAATAAGAGTTATATCGTGGGAATACAAGATTTATATATGAAATTTATCTTTGTATCTTAATATTCGTTGCTGATATAGCGGTTCACATTCTTACATTTTACATTGAATATAAATTCTCATACTTAAGCTCATACCCCTTAAATAAGGGCTTGTTAACCTACTTATATAAGAAGAAGCTAAAAAACGGATTTGTTTTATAGTGATGCTTATGACGCAATAAAACTTTCTTATTTGATAAGAGATTAAGCTTTCCTATTAAATCGATTGATTAAATTCGCTAATTTTTTGCTTAGCAAAGACTTTTTAGAACACTATTTAAAATCGAGGAACAGATGGCTGAAGAAAAAATAATTATACCTCTAGACGAAATTGAGCAGAAAACAGCGCAAGCTTTAATCGCCCATGGCGCGGTAAATTGGGTTGCAGCTGAAGTAGCTAAGGCAGTAAGGCAAGCAGAGTCTGTGGGTAACATGATTTGCGGTCTTTTCTATCTAGATAGTTATTGTACACAACTTAAAACGGGCAGAGTGAAAGGGGATGTAGACCCGATTGTAAGCCAACCAAAATCATCTGCGGTGGAAGTAGATGCACAACTTGGTTTTGCTCAAGCAGCCTTCGCAAAAGGTTTTGAAAAAGCGATTTCAGTGGCAAAAGAAAATGGTATCGCTTCTTTAGCCATTAGACATTCACATACTTGTACCTCAATGGGGTATTTTACTGAGCAAATTGCTAATGCCGGTTTAATTGCGGTTGGTATGACGAATGCCCCAGCATGTGTTTCTCCACCAGGCGGTTCAAAAGCAGTACTAGGAACCAACCCTATTTCGATGGCGGTTCCAGCAAAAGAGGGTGGTATATCATTTAAATTTGATCAATCGACCAGTGCGATAGCAATTGGCAAAATTCGTATTGCTGCAGCGGCAGGTGAGAAGATTCCTTTTGGTTGGGCTGTCGATAAAAATGGTGAACCAACGGATGATCCGGTAGCAGGCCTTGAAGGCTCGCTTGTTTCTGCAGGTGGTTATAAAGGATATGGCTTCGGTTTGATGGCGGAAATTTTCGCCGCTGCTGTAACTGGATCAAATAATAGTGTGAATACGCCGCCGCTTAAAGCTGCTGAGGGTGGTCCACATGATCTTGGCCAATTTTACTTCTTATTAGACCCTACCGTTTATTCGGGTGATGCATTCTGGGATAGACTCGAAACACTAGAAGAGGCAGTAAGTAGCCAATCAAATGCAAGATTACCTGGCTCTAACAAAGAAGCCGTTTCTGAAGTTGCTATAAGTAAAGTTCTTTGGGATACCGTGCTAGATTTAGCATCTAAATAATGGTTTGAAATAACCAAGAATTTATTTAAGTATGCTTAGGTAATTTTTACGTAATCTCTTAATCCCAGTGTTTTGCACTGGGATTTTTGTTTTTAAGAGTTATACAAATGATTTAGAAGGAGTGAGTTAAAAGGATAGAGCTAAGACGCTAGCCTAGAAATGGCGCTAGCTGTTGCGAGTAATTGTTCTTTTGCATTTTCAAACTGGTCTTGGTTGTTCATGATCTGATCAGCACCTGAGATATTAATTGCCGCTATTGTCTGGCCAAGGTAGTTGGTAATAGGCGCTGCAATGGCTGTGGCATTATCAGAGCGATTACTGGAGAAACCTTGCCCCCATTCTACTTTTAAAAGTTTTTTAAGCTCAGGTAGGGACTGCGGATGTGGTCCTGGATAAATATCAAGCTGAAGCGTTTGATACATAGCATTTAATTCAATATCACTAAGCTGCTGCAATAAAACACGACCCATAGCATTAGTATGACAAGGTAGTCTTGAGCCAAGAGGAATATTAACGGATAAGCGTTGAGATGCCTGAGCGCGATAAATGTATATGGTTTCTAAGCCATCACGAATACCAAGGTGACAAGAAATAGAGGCATTGTCTCTAAGTTCATTGATGTATGGTGATGCGATATCAACTAAATCTCTACCGGCTAGGAATGCAAAGCCACGGGAGACAACTTGTGGTCCTAGTTCATAGGCATTTCTGGTTACCTTCTTTAAATAGCCCATATCTAACAGTGTTTGCACAATACGGTAGGTTGAGGAAGCACTAACACCAAGATGTTCAGCAAAATCTTGCGTATTTAATACTCTTTTATCTCTATTAAACATCTCAATGATCTGTAGTCCTCGAGATAATGCTGGTACGTGGTATTCAGGGCTATTACTCATAGTTAATTCCATATTTGATCAAAAATTTCATATATAAATTACTTTTTGCATTTTATGCCATTTTTTGAGTTTTTACTTTCAAAAATGATTTATTTAAATATATTTGAATCTAATGGAATTGAAAAGCATGATTTTTGTGTTTTTAAATTCATATTTGAATAAAAGCTTTATATGTGGGGATATTGTTGTGGCTAAAGAGTTCGTATTAAAAGCATCTTGTGATGCAGCTAGCGGTATTGTGGCTGCTGTTTCAACTTACTTAGCAGATCATGGTTGTTACATTGCAGAAATGCACCAGTTTGACGATGAAGATAGTCAGCATTTTTATATGCGCGCTGTTTGTCGAATTGAAGGTGACGACAACACGATTGCATCAATTCGAGATGGTTTTAATGAGCAGGTCTCTCGATTCAATATGGACTGGGAAATCGTTGGTAGTGATGAGCCGGTTAAAGTGCTGATCATGGTGAGTAAATTTGACCACTGCTTGGACGATCTTTTATATCGCCATCGTAAAGGCGAGTTGCCAATGGAAATTACTGCGATAGTGTCGAACCATAAAGACCTGAGACCTATGGCAGAGCGTGAAGGGATTCGTTTTGTTCACTTACCTGTTAATAAAGAAAATAAAGCGAAGCAAGAAGCGGCTTTGTTAGACATTATTTCTGAAACAGAAACAGATCTCGTTGTATTAGCCCGTTATATGCAAATTCTATCTGATTCGCTTTGTCAGAAACTAAACGGTAAAGCGATCAACATCCACCATTCATTCCTACCAGGCTTCAAAGGTGCTAAACCATATCACCAAGCACATGAGCGTGGCGTTAAGCTTATTGGTGCAACTGCACACTATGTCACATCAGATTTAGATGAAGGTCCAATCATCGAACAATCTGTACAACCTGTTGATCATACTTATTCTCCAGAGCGCCTTGTAGCAGTTGGTCGTGATACTGAAACAGTTGCACTTGCAAATGCGGTAAGAATGCATCTTGAACATCGTGTTTTCATGTATGGCAATAAATCTATTGTTTTCAAATAGGCTTGTGGGGTAAGTGTTATGACAGTTCGGATTGATGGTAAAGCCCTGGCCGATGAAATTGTTGAAAAAGTAGCGCTCGATGTTGTTGCTTTTAAACGTGACCATAAGGTTACGCCTGGATTAGCTGTTGTGCTGGTGGGTGAAGATCCTGCAAGTGCAGTGTATGTACGAAATAAAGTAAAGAGAGCCAATCAGGCTGGCTTGAACTCAACAGAGCACTATTTGGCAAAGGATACCAGTCAAGAAGAGCTGGATAACCTAATTAGCCAGCTTAATAACGATGAAAGTGTACATGGTATTTTGGTACAGCTGCCTTTACCAAAACATCTAGATGAAAGCCATGTTATTGAAGCAATTTCACCAGCTAAAGATGTAGATGGTTTCCATCCGCAGAATGTCGGTAATTTAGTGACTGGTCAGAAGTCACTTATTCCATGTACCCCTTTAGGTTGCATGATCATGCTTAATCGCGAAATTGATGATTTATCTGGAAAAAATGCGGTGGTAATTGGCCGTTCAAATATTGTTGGTAAACCAATGGCAAGTTTGCTTTTACAGGCAAATTGTACGGTAACGACAGTCCACTCTAAAACTCAAGATATTGAGTCGATTTGCCGTAATGCAGATATTTTAGTTGCCGCAGTAGGTCAAGCTCTTCTTGTAAAAAAAGAATGGGTTAAGCCTGGTGCAGTGATTATTGATGTAGGGATAAATTCAGTTGAGGTAGAGGGTAAGAGACGTTTGTTAGGGGATGTTGATTACGATCAAGTCTCAAGCATAGCGGGAGCGATTACACCTGTGCCCGGCGGTGTCGGGCCAATGACAATTGCATGTCTGATGCAAAACACTTTAACCGCAGCTCAGCACCAATTAGGTGTTTAAAAAGACTGATGTTAATTCGATTTTTTCTTTAACGAGGATTTTTTCATGCCTTTTTCCTTGCTGAAATATGGTTTAAAAAACGACTATCCATTTGAAAATGATGTGGATTTACCAGCACCAACAGATTTAAAAAAACATTATGACGTTGTCATAATTGGTGGTGGTGGTCATGGTGTTGCAACTGCTTATTATCTTGCTAAGTATCACGGTATTACAAATATCGCGATTCTAGAAAAAGGATATCTAGGTGGCGGTAATACGGCACGTAATACGGCGGTTATTCGATCTAATTACCTAACCTCAGAAGGGGTGAAGTTTTATACCGAATCAGTTGATCTATTTAAACAGCTATCGAACGAGTTTGACTTTAATATCATGTATTCATCTCGCGGTCAGTTAACACTTGCCCATACCGATGCTGCGGTAAGATCTTTTAGGCAGCGAACTGAAGTGAATACACATTTTGGTGGCAAAACTGAGCTGATTGACCCACAGCAAATCAAAGAGCTTGTACCCACTTTGAATATGAATCCAGCTGATATGCCCGTCTTGGCTGGCTTATGGCATATCGATGGTGCGACAGCTCGCCATGATGCTGTGGCTTGGGGTTATGCAAAAGGTGCGACTCAAAGAGGTGTTGAATTGCACCAACTCACTGAAGTTGTTGATGTTATTACTGAGAATAACAAGGTTACTGGCGTTAAAACTAACCGAGGCACAGTGAATTGCGGTTGCGTTGTGCAAGCGGTAGCAGGGCATAGCTCAATTGTTGCTGCAATGGCAGGCATTAAAATGCCAATTACCACTTATCCCCTGCAGGCTATGGTAACTCAACCGATTAAACCATTTCTTGACCCGCTAGTTAGCTCCTCTGCGTTGCATTGCTATGTTCAGCAAACTGGTCGAGGTGAAATTGTTTTTGGTGGTGGCTCAGATCCTTATCCTCTTTATAACACTCGCTCTACCTTAGATTTGAAAGAAAGTTTGCTGGCTAGTGCGATTGAAATGTTCCCTTTCATGGCGAATTTGAAGCTTATGCGTCAATGGGCGGGTATCACAGACATGACATCAGACTACAGCCCAATTATGGGGTTAAGTCCTATTGATAATTACTACCTAGATGCAGGTTGGGGGACTTGGGGCTTCAAGTCGACACCTATTTGTGGAAAAACAATGGCAGAACTGGTCGCAAGTGGTGGCAAAGTGCCTGATTTAATTAAGCCATTTTCTATGGATAGGTTCGATGTTTTCCGCCAGGTAAATGAAATGGGCGCAACGGCTGCTAGCCATTAAGGGGTTATTATGAAAATTATGAATTGCCCACTAAACGGACCTCGAAATATCAGTGAGTTTGTTTATGGTGGAGAAGTTAAGCCTATGCCTGACATGGTTAATTGTTCAGATAAAGAATGGGCTGAATACGTTTTCTATTACGACAATACGATACGCATCGTACAAGAGTGGTGGTTTCATTCCCCATCTGGGTATTGGTTTATTGCGGAAAGGCACACTGCAAGTGATGAGATTTTGAAAACTTATGATCCTTCTGAAATCTTCAAAGAGAGGGTTGATTTCGAGATGAAGGCTAAGCCAACTCAGGAGGTTGTATCATGAGAGGCTATAACAGATTACCAAATTCAGCAGGTTTATTTATTAATCCTGCGAAGCCTGTCAACTTTACTTTTGAGGGTAAAACCTATCAAGGCGTAGAAGGTGACACAATAGCCAGTGCTTTGATTGCTAATGATCAATGGCTAATGTCTCGCTCATTTAAATACCACCGCCCACGTGGGCCGTTAACAATGGCAGGGCAAGATGCTAATACACTCGTTCAGTTAGAAAATGAGCCAAATGTACTAGCCGATAGATCAAGTATTGTTAATGATATGAATGTTTTAGGCCAGAACTATAATGGTTCCCTAGAGCATGATAAGGATGACAAGCTGGGATATGCAGGCCGCTTTATGCCTGTTGGTTTCTATTACCGTGCTTTTTATAAGCCAAAAGGTGTTTGGGATAAATGGGAGCCCTTCATCCGTAAAAAAGCGGGTTTAGGTTATGCTGATTTAAGTTTTACGCCTACCTATCATGATAAAGCGTATCTGTTTTGTGATCTTGCAGTTATTGGTGCTGGTCCTGCTGGTTTAGCGGCAGCCTTGAAAGCAGCTGATGCTGGTGCAAATGTATTGCTTGTTGATGAGAACCCAATTATTGGTGGTGCTCTAACTTATCATAGGTTTGATATTCCTGGTAAAAAAGCACAAAGCCTAAGAGAAGAGTTAACAGAAAAAGTTCTTAATCATGCCAATATTCAAACACTGACGAATGCGACTTGTAATGCCTGGTTTGCTGATAATTACTTACCAATAATTCAGGGCAATCGCATGTATAAAGTGCGAGCTAAACAATGTGTGATTGCTTCAGGCGCTTTTGAGCAGCATGTAGTATTCCGTAATAACGATGTACCTGGCGTTGTGATGTCTAGTGCAGCAATGAGACTGATGTCTCAATATGCTGTTAAACCTGGTAATAAAGCGGTTGTATTAACGGGTAATGATGATGGTTACTACTGTGCTCTAGAGCTTGCTAAGAATGGTGTCGATGTTTCACTAATCATTGATATGCGTAAAGAGGGGGCTTCACCAGAGTTACAAAGTGCTGTTGCGAGTATTGGTTTAGAAGTGCGTCTAAATTCGACTGTCTATGAAGCACTTCCAAGCTCAGATAAAAAGCATTTATCTGGGGTGATGGTTCATGACATTAGTGGTAAGGGAAGCGTATCCCAAAAAGGTGTTAAAGTAGACTGTGACTTATTATGTATGTCGTCTGGCTACATGCCTGTATACCAGCTTTTATGCCAAGCCGGTGCTAAGTTAAGCTATAACGATGACTCAGCTTTATTCTCCCTAACAAACTTACCTGATAACTGCCAAATTGCTGGATCTGTAAATGGTATACATGATCTCGATGCAGTCGTAAGAGATGGTGAGCTTGCGGCTCACTATAGTTTGTTATCTTTGGGCTTGGAAACAGTAGAACCTCAACCTGTTCACTGCAAGGTTAAAACTAATTTTGAATGGCCAATTTTCAAACATCCAAAGGGTAAAGACTTTGTTGATTTTGACGAAGACCTTCAAGCTAAGGATATTGTTAACGCGACACGATTAGGCTACAGGGATATTCAGTTAGTTAAGCGCTTTTCAACCGTTGGTATGGGGCCGTCCCAAGGCAGGCACTCAGCACTACCAACAGCCCGCTTGGTTGCTGATGCAACGAATAGAACGGTTACTGAGACAGGTGTTACCACAGCAAGACCACCATTTGTACCCGAAAAGCTGGCGAATATTGCTGGTCGAATTTTCAACCCGCATAAATATACGCCTATGCATAAACGCCACCTAGAACTTGGTGCTCATATGATACCTGCTGGTGTGTGGCGTAGACCTGCTTACTATGGTTCTCCTGCTGAACGTGATGATGTTATTCAGCGTGAATCAGTGATGGTACGCAATGCTGTTGGCATGATAGATGTGAGTACCTTAGGTGGGTTAGAGGTTAGAGGCCCTGATGCGGCTGAGTTTGTAAACAGAATATATACCTTTGCTTTCTTGAAGCAGCCTGTAGGTAAGACTCGTTATGCAGTCTTAACTAACGAACAAGGAGTCGTGATTGATGATGGTGTTGCCTGTCGTATAGAAGATGATCACTATTATATTACTGCGACGACGAGTGGTGTTGATGCTGTTTATCGTGAAATGACGAAGTGGAATGCTCAATGGCGCTTAGATGTTGATATCGCAAATGTAACCTCTGCATTTTCGGCTGTAAATGTGGCTGGTCCGTTGTCTAGGAAAGTGCTTGAGAAAGTCTGCTCAGACGTTGACCTTTCTAACGAAGGTTTTCCTTATCTTGGTTATCGTGAAGGCACGATACAGGGTGTGCCAGTGAGACTATTGAGAGTGGGTTTTGTCGGGGAGCTTGGTTATGAGATTCATATGCCTAGTCTATTTGGTGAAGCACTTTGGGATCTCCTAATGGAAGTGGGTAAAGAGTTTGATATGAAGCCTTTCGGGGTTGAGACTCAGCGACTTTTGAGATTAGAGAAGGGTCATATTATTGTCAGTCAAGATACTGATGGTATGTCTCATCCAGGGGAGCTGTCATTAGACTGGGCAATTAGTCGTAAGAAACCATTTTTTATCGGTAATCGTTCAGTTGATATCGTAATGGCTCGCGAACAAACCCGTAAACTGGTTGGTTTTAAATTAGATGCTAAATCAAGCCGACCTAAAGAAGGCCACATAGTGTTGGCTTCAAATACACAAGTAGATTGTGCTATTACGGGTAATGTTACCTCATCTGAATTCTCAACGACTTTAAATGCAAATATCGGTATGGCGTTTGTTGGCATTAATCAGCAAGAAATTGGTTCTAAGTTCCCAATACGTGTTGATAATGGTGAGCTTGTTATGGCTGAGGTTGTGCCTTTACCTTTTTATGATGTAGATAATGCCCGTCAGGAGGTGCTGTAATGGATTTCTATAACCTAAGTTCGGCTGCAGAGCTTCGTTGCAGTCAATTGGCTGTTGGCTCACCTGAATTAATAAACTCAAAAATCAGTATGCATGATCAAACCTTATTCTCGAGAGTCGGTTTTAGAGGAAGGGGTGTAGCGTCTTTTTTGAGAGAGCAAGGTATCAGTGTACCTACTGTTCCAAACCAATCTGTTGTAACTGCAGCTGGCGTGCTTGTATTGCGCCTCAGCAACACAGAGTTCTGGCTAATTGATACAGATAAATCACAGCACGAGTTCATTGAAGCATTAGAACTTGCATCAAAGGGTGTTGCTAATGTTTATCGTTTATACTGTCAGCATAGTCACGGATGTTTTTTGGTTAAAGGCAAAAATACACCGAATATGTTTGCCAAAGTGTGTGGGGTTGATTTGAGCGAGAAAGTATTTGAATGTTCAAGTATTGCTCAAACTTCTGTCGCTAGAGTTAATGCAATTATTGCTAAGCAAGTTATATCAGATGAAGAAGGGTATTTTGTTCTATCGGATATCGCTGGCTCACAACACTTGTGGAATGCTATTTCTGATGCGAGTGCGGAATTTAATTAATGCTACAAGGTTGATGCGAGTAGCTACTTAAGCATAGACACTATCAGAAAGCTGTATAAAAAAGCCTGATTAATAATTATTGATCAGGCTTTTTTTATTATATAAGTTAGCCTTAACAAGGCAGTTAACTAGTCTCACTCATTTCAAATAAACTGAAAACATTACTTGTTTGTGTGTTCTCTGATATCGGTAAAATCAAGTTTATGAGACTTCATTAAAGCTACTATTTCCTTGGCCTTATCTCTCTTAGAGTTAATTAAATCGACAGACTCAACAAAAATAGACTTAAGTTTATCAATTGCTGCTTGTGTGTAATGTTCTGCGATGAATTTAATTAGTTTGTTTTGCTCTTCTCTTGAAAGCTTACTTACATCAAAAAGTACAGTTTGAGCGATTAATCTTAAAGGTTGTGTTTTTAAGTGAGGGTCGGAATAAGAATTATCAGTTTTAGATTTGTTACCCGCTTTATCAAGTAACTTTATAAAGAGTGTGTAATTAGCATAATTATCAATCGATTTTGATAAATGCAACACTGTAGACTCGTAAGAATGCAATCGTAATACGCTTTCAAAAAGGTGTATTAAATTTGAATGGTTCAATGATCTAGCCCTTTCACTTTTAGTGAGAATTCCATTAATGGTTACATTATTAAATGGCTGCTTTGATGAATTAAGTTATTTCAAAGAGCATTAACTGGATTATCCTTAAGCAATAAGTTGTCTATCCATAAAACAATATACTTACTGAAGTTGTTAAGTGCGTGCAGAAGAAGCTATCTGAGGCCTCTCACACTATTTTAATAGAGTTTTAATAAAATGCCATTAAGTAGAGCCTACTTAGCGAAAAGAAGCTTTAAGAGGCTTTTGCTGCACGAAAATTTCACAATATCTCAATTTGACACGCTAAATATTTGCTATATGTTAAAATTCTATTGCTTTCAGGTCAAACTAAAATATATAAATCAATGAGTTAGTTGTTACTAACATGATGTGGCTTGATATCTTAGTTTGGACTATAACTAAAGTATGTGTATTAGATTGTTGAGGTACATATATGTCAAAAGTTGTCCAGATCCATCCAAATAATAGCTATAATTGGCTTTACTTTAGCCAAAGTCTTACTACATTGCTTGCCAAGCAAAATTTTTCTAATGAGTTTCAAGCTTTATTGCTCGAAAGAATGGAGTCAGCATTCAATGAATTTGATTTCAGCTATAGCATGAATATGAATTTACCCGCCGAACATATAGATCAAGTGACTGAGCAAGTTGATATTTTAGCCAAACTATTACAGCAAAGGACAACAAGGCTTTTAATAAGTCGATTAAGCTTGGAAATTGAATTAGCGCAATCGCAAGG
Organism: Marinomonas sp. S3726; assembly: GCF_000967665.1. NCBI lineage: Bacteria > Pseudomonadati > Pseudomonadota > Gammaproteobacteria > Oceanospirillales > Oceanospirillaceae > Marinomonas > Marinomonas sp. S3726. Next base: position 263,708 of record NZ_JXYC01000012.1, read on the forward strand.
TTATCAATAGGTCACATTTCTAAATTGTTGATGAACTCCCTTAAGTGTCGGTTGTGGGCTATCAAGAAAACAATATAAGATTATTTTATCTATCATAAGGGACAAATGAAAAGGGTGCCTTTATCAGTATCATTAAGGATGTTTGTAGCACTAAAGTAGTGTAGAGAAAATAAAAAGATTCTCTTATAAATATACGCTAGATATTAACTGAGCCAGAAAGCAGGAGGCTATAGGCTGGTCTACCCATATGGGCTATATCTAGGAGGTTTTTTGATAAATATGAACGAAGGAACGTGTGTTAAAGTTAAACAAATTTTGTAAGTGACTGAATTTATGTAATAAATTTTGGATATAAATGTAAATTATCAGAAAAATATTACACTTGTTTGGTGTAATAACTAAAGTTTTGCAGTAAAATATTGTAAATTAAAAAGGATTTTTAGTTACAACTTATGCAGGAACCTCGAATGACTCAAGCTATTCAAGAGCAAATTACTTTCGGCAAGGATGTCGAGTTAATTACAATCACTGACCTTGATGGTTTTATTACCTACACGAATGATGAATACCAAAAAGTACTCGGTTATCACTCAGAAGAATTGATTGGATTAAAGGTAAATAGTTTAGATCATGCAGATATGCCAAAAATTGCTGGTTTGAATCTAAAAACAAAGAAAAAGCAAAGAAAAAGTTGGACCGCAGCTGTCAAAAAACAACACCTTAATGGAAGCTTTTATTGGGTTAAAGAAGTGTTAACCCCAATTTATGAGAATTCTAGTGTTGTTGCTTATCAATCTGTCTGTAGAGGGTTATCTGCGATCGAGCAGGCAAACGCAGAAGCAATTTACAGTGAAGTAAGGATTAGAAGCTCAGTAGTTTACAGCTGGGAAAATTTTTATTGTAGGCTAGCATTATACGCTGCAGCTTCAATTTTTGTTTTTTCTGCTGGTTTGTTTTCTTCATTATTATTTTCTTTATTTATGCTTATGCCTTTTATTATTTATTATGGAGAAGTAATAAAATCGGAAACTTTTTTCGAGAGTACAACAGGTAGATTTGAAGATATAACACGTTCTATTTTTAATAAAAAGATGGAAGGTAATCAAGATATCCAAGAAAATTCAAATGACTTGGCGATAGGTTCCTCTTGCTAGCCACATAAAATACATCATGATTAGTTAGATTTACTTTAAGTCAACAGATTCAAAACCGCCGATAAGAGCTTTTCTTATCGGCGGTTTTTTGTTTTCTGCTAGGTGTTACTGGGATAAACTCTGAGATCAAAGTGGGCCTTGCTAAGCATGAAGTCTGGCTTTGTGAAAGGTGCAAACGCACGTCATTGATGCACATCATTTTATAAGTTAATTTGCTTATCTTATCGAAAAAAATTGTTAATCTGTTTAGGTCTTTTGCATACACATAGATGTTACAACTAATAACAGAATTTTTGTTGTCAGTATTTCAATGTGAATTATTTTGTAACTTTATTCATTTTTATGTTTTTTTTATTTAAAGTAATCTTTAATCTTATGATTCAAATGACGTTTTTGTGCAAATATATGCAAATGGGTTGACTTTTCTTGCACATTTCGAGTCTCATAGGGAAATTGAGTTAACTATTAAAACTATAAGCACATGAATATGGTTGAGTAAAAAATTACGATTTAACCACTGAATGTGATGATTAAGGATGATCAGGTGACATTAGATTCGTCTATCAAAAACCGCTTTCACTCTAGCAATTACCAATTGATCGAAATGATAGGTCAAGGTGGTTTTGGTATGGTGTTTAAAGCAAGGCAAATTAGCACTGATCAGACCGTAGCAATAAAATTTCTAACTCTTTCCTCTGAGTTTGATAGTGAAAAAAAGCAAAGATACCTTGAGCGATTTCAAAGAGAGACGGCTTTAAGTAGTCGTTTACAGCATCCAAACATTGTTCGCCTTTTAGATAAAGGAGTTTGTGATGAAGATTTGGTGTATGCCGTATTTGAATATGTTGATGGAAAATCACTAAAAGAACTTCTTTCTGAAAAAGGTGCACTGCTTCCTGCGGATACTGCCAACTTAATGGGCCAGGTACTCGACGCTTTATCTCATGCCCATGAGCAAGGTGTTATACATAGAGATTTAAAACCAGCCAACATTATGCTTAGTAAAGTTGGTACAAAAGAACATATTAAAATCTTGGATTTTGGTATTGGTACTCTCAGTAATGAGGTGCGACAGCACGACTATAAATCTATCACCCTAACTAACGAGACTCTAGGCACCCCTTCTTACAGTGCACCAGAACAATTGCGTGGTGAATCACCCTCTATTAAAAGTGATATTTATGTTTGGGGGTTGGTATTTATTGAATGCTTGACTGGTGAGCCTGCAATAACTGGAAACAGTCTCGCTTCAATATTTCATAAGCAATTAAGCCTTTCGAATGTTCCTATACCAACAGCAGTAGCTGGTCATCCTGTAGCAAACTTATTAAGACGAGTGCTTAATAAAAAAGTAAATGAGAGGGCTGGAGATGCTGGACTTATTTACAATGACTTAAAGCAGATTAACATAAACTCTTTAGTTGGGGATTTGTCATTAAAGCAAAACTCTAATGACAGCGAATACGTTAATGAATTTAATCAATATGGTGATAAAAACAAAGATTTTGCAATTAGTAATTCTATATGTACTGATGATTTTAATAAAAAAAGTGTTGCACTAGCTTTACAAGAAACCCAAATCAATACTGCTATTGAAATGAGCTCCAGTATTATAGAGCAAAAACAAATTTCTGTTTTATGTGTCACATTGACATTAAGCGGTATATTGCATTTTGACAGTAGTGAATCAGATTTAGAGTTATTGGATGTTATACATAGAGATAGTCGTTCTCAAGCGATCGATATAGCAATTCGTTATGGGGCTTATCATGCTGGAACGCTTGGTGATACTTTGTTGTTTTATTTTGGTTATCCATCTGTAAGTGATAATGACAGTCGTCTTTGCGCTCGAGCTGCTCTTGATATAACAAGTAATATTAACCAAAGAAACTCATTATTAAAGCAAAGTGAAAAGCTTGAAATTGTAGCTAGAATGGGAATGCATACTGGTATTGTTAGTCATTATTCAGATGCAATGCCAGAGGGGGCGGCTATAAATATAGCAATGGAACTTTCTAGATTAGCAAGACCCAAACAGGTGCTTTGCTCGCAAACAAGCAGAAGGTTACTTGAAGGATATATTGAATTTAAGATGGCTCTTAATACATCTTTAGGGGTTAATAGTTCTCAGGCTGTACACCAATTGATTGGTGAAAGGCTTAATGAGGCTTTTGGCTTTTTAAGAAGTACACGAACTGCTAATGCTTTTGTAGGGCGTGATGAGGAGTTAGAGGAGCTAAAAAGTTTTTTTAATGGATTACATTCTTCGAAAGCTTCTTATGTGCATATATATGGTGAAGCTGGAATTGGTAAGTCAAGGTTGATTTATGAGGTTAGAGGTTTAGCAAATAGCTTTCAACATTACTTATCTCAATGCTTACCAGAAAACCAGCATAACGGACTATATCCAATTTTAACAATAATAAAAAATAAATATAACATTCAGGATGTATCAAGTGAGTATCATGATAAAAACTTTCTTGAAGCAGTGAAGGTTGCATTGAAAGAGTGTGATGAAATTGATTCTGATATTTCTATTCCGATTCTTCTAACTTGGTTGAATATGCCAATACCTGAAGAAATGTCAATAGCACCTTTGGCTGCTGAAGTTCAAAAAGATATTTTATTTAAAGTATTAACATTTTTGTTATTAAAACCTAGTGAAGGTGGTAATGAGAAAATATTATTCTTTATAGAGGATGTTCACTGGTCAGATCCAATTAGTATAGAGTTTTTTTCGATTTTTTATAAAAATAAAATGTTTGATAGGAAAAAACATTTTGTTATTTTTACTTCCAGAACAAGAGCTTCCGAAAAAATAAGTATGAGTGATTGTTGCTTGATTGAACTAGTCGGCTTGAATGCTGATAAGAGTAAACTATTTATTAATGAATTTTTTAATAGAGATAGTATATCGGCTAGGGTTTATGAAGCTATTATTAGGAGGACTGATGGTATTCCTTTTTATATGGAAGAGCTTATTAGTATGATGCTTAATAAAAGTATAGTTCATCACTTTAATGGTGTTGTTGATTTTGTTAGTGATAGAGCTATTAGTTATATACCTGATACATTGTTAGATTCTTTGCAAACTAAGATTGACAGCTTGTTATACTCAAAAGATACTGCTCAAGTGGCCGCCGTTATAGGTCGAGAATTTGATTATAAACTTCTTTTAAATGTATCAAATAAAAATAGCTTTGAATTGCAGCGAGATTTAAATGAATTAGTTGCTAAAGATTTGCTATATAAGCAACGTATTATTGAAGGTGATGTTTATATTTTTAAACATGCTTTAGTAAGAGATGCAGTTTATGGTGGTTTAAATGCAACGAATAAAAAAAGCATACATAATGCTATTGCTAATTCGATTGAAAAAGATAAAAGTAATGATGATGTAAATAATTTGCTGTCATTTCATTATTCATCAGCTGAAAATTATGAAAAATCTGCAGTTTATGCAAATGCTTCAGCAGTTGCTTGTATGCAGAGAAGTCAATATGAACAGGCTATTCATTATTCAAAAGTGGCCTATGACTCGGCGTGTCATTATGACTCAACTTATGAATTCAAGGTTGAAATTAATCAAATTTTAACAACTGCAACAATGATGACCCTAGGTTGGGGCGGAGAAGAGGTTGAAAAGCTAGTTTCAAGGTCGCAAAAACTAATTGAAAATCTTTCAGAAAAATCAAATGATTTAAAAGCAAGAACTTATCTTAGTCTAGCTACTTATAATAATGTGCGTGGTAATCATAATAAAGTTTATGGGATTATTCGACTGGCATTAAGTATTAATGAACTTGATACTGGTTTAAAGTCTGCTCTATATGCACTAAAGGCGCATTGTTTATGGTGTCAAGGGAAGTTTGATAAGGCACTTAGTTATACAGAAAGGGCAAGGAGCTTATATGATGATAAATTGCATTATGACCACGCAGAGAAGTTTGGGCATGACACAAAAGTTTTTGCATTAAGTTTAGAAGCATTAATTTATGCTAGTTCATCGATGCATGAAATAGCTGAAAAAACTATTCAAAACTCTATAAAATATGCAGAAGAAATAAATAGTGTTCACAGTTTATGTATGTCAAAGTTTTATTGGTGTTGTTGTTTATACTTAAATAAAAATTTTGATAAATTAAAAAGTACCTCAGAAGAGATTTTATCAATTTGTGAGCTGAATAATTTAGCAAATTGGGATGGGGTGACGAATATTATGTTCTCCTTAATCAGCGGTGATGCAGATAAGGCAGAAGATAGTTTACGAGATTTGCTTAAGGCTGGAGCATCTCAAATGCAGGGTTTTTGGAATTCTATAATTGCTGAAGTTGAAATTGAAAATGGTAATGAAATTAAAGCTATTTCAAGGTTAGAGGCTTCAATTCAGCAATCAAGAGAAGTAGAGGATTATTTTTTTGTTGAATTACAACAAAAGATAATGTGTAAGTTAAATCACAATAAATGGAATAGAAGGAATTAATTATGTCAGGATTTAATATTGATAACACTAGCGGAATGCCTCATGGTGATGAGCCATTATTGCCTGCCTTAGATATTATTTATAGCTGGCGCTCAACATGGTTAAGAGCTATTGCTGTTGCTTGGTCTGATGATAACTTTAAGTCAGTACTGCTTGAAGACTCTCAAAAGGCGTTTGCAATGCTAGGCTTTACTGGTGAGTCTGAAAACGTAAGTTTGTGGAACTTGTTGCATATCAAAGTTGTAGAGTCTCCAACAGATGCTTCTAATCCTGATGCAGGTGTTGTGCAGGTAGAAATCCCAGTAAACCATCATATTTATTCACCTAAATATGAAGACGTTATGACGAAGGTAAATGGCACGGATAAAGTTGTTCAAAAAATCGAAGAAAATGGTTGGAAGGAGTCTGTTGTAAATGGTGCATTAAAAATGTATCTAATTCTTCAGCTACCACCTAAGCCGCTAACTGACTCTAAAGATCTAGCGCTCATTGATTATGATGCTGCAGGTAAAATATACCCATTTACAGCATCATAAGTTAATAGGCTTGATTTATGAAATATATATTGATTGACTCGGATAGACATGTAGTTGAACCATCCGCTGTATGGAAAAATGTAGATGGTTATGAGGTTAATTATGTTCATGATACATATGAAAAAATGGGAGAGAGAGCTGAAAGGTTAGGTCCTGATGCAGCAATTCAATTACCTCCAGATATTTATATTGGTAAATTTCTTATTTTAAATAGCTGGGGTGAAAATGAAAGATTAGCTTCAGCTTACAAGAGTAAGAATATACAGAAAAAGCTAGGTTCAGGCATGACACCTGAAAAGCAGATCTTATCTATGAATGATAGTGATATCGAGCAGGCTGCAATATTTCCTAGTTTTGCAATGTATATAGTTAATCATGAAAAAATACCTCCTAGAGTTTCATTGGAATATGCTTGTTCTTATAATAAGTGGTTATATGAATATTGTTCCATTAGCCCCAAAAGGCTAAGAGCTGTTGGAGTAATTAGCCGTCACGAACCATCAAACATGGTAGAGCAATTGAAGAAAGTTATAAGCAATGGCTGGACTTCAATCACCTTGAGACCTGAAGTGATTTGTGGTCGTACATTAGGGCATGAAGATTATAATGATTTCTGGGCTGCATGTGAAAAGCATAATATTGCTGTAGCCTTTCATGGAGGAACTAATCTTCATGCGCCAACGGCTGGAACGGATAGGTTTACTTCTCGTTTCGCTATGCATGCTTGTTCACACCCAATGGAGGCTCAAATGGCATTTGTCTCTTTACTTGAGTCAGGTGTATTAGAACGATACCCAAGATTGAAGTTTGCCTTTTTGGAGGCGGGTGCATCCTGGGTGCCTCATTGGTTGTGGCGACTGGATAATATTTGTTATCCAGAATTCCCTACTTTAGTTGAAGAAAATATTAAGATGCTGCCATCCGAATATTTTAAACGTCAATGTTGGGTTGGAATTGAGCTTGGTGAGCCATGTTTAAGAGAGGTTATTGATGTAATAGGTCATGACAAACTTTTGTATGGTAGTGACTTTCCTCATCCTGATCATTTGCAATTTACGACTGAAGATATAGCTCAACAACTCGAAGAGCTGACTGAGATTGAATTGCAAGCAGTGTTAGAGCAAAACGCTAAAGATTTTTATGGTTTTGAAGACATAAAAAATGAAGAGGTTTTGTTTAAATCTGAAGATCGGCTGGCTGAGGTAAACTAGTTACATGGAAAAATCGTCTAGTGTTTATCATTGGCATGGTCAATTTAATGTCTATGTGTTGAAAAACAAAGATGTCTTGCTGCTGTCCTCTGGGCAGCAGCTTTTATTGCCACAAGAGCAGTTTCCTTTTGTTGATGAGATCGATGGAAAAAAAACGCTTGATGACATCTTGGTAACTAAGACAAATTTGGATGAGAGTGCGTCGCTTTTCTTATATCAAATAAACAAACTGGTTGAACTCAACGTAATTGATAAGAGTGCTGGAAATAATGTTTATCAAAAGCCTTCATTTGTGGGTGGGCCAATTTCAAGGCTGATACAAAGTTCAGAATCAAATATAACCCTCAGCTCCTTAAGTCTGTGTCATGACGCGGTAATAAAGCAAATTGAGCAAAGCCTAACTGCTAACCTAAATCAAGGTTACAATACTGATAAAGACTTGCAGGTAATAGTTGTTGATGATTTATTAGATAAACGAATCGAAGATTGCATTAAATCTAATAATTTTCTTGTGCTTAAAGTCTCAGGCGAAGCAATTAGTGTAACTTCTATCTTTAGTAAGCATGAGCTCTCTTTATTTATCAAACTACAAGGTCAGCTTCTAGAGAATCAGCCTGTACGTAAAACTCTAGAGCTTTGTTATCCGACTGATAGTCATGCTTATCCTTTTGAGTTTCTTGAGCAGCTTAATAGCAAGTGTATAAATGCCATTGACAGGCTATTAGAAGAACAGTTCTTTGCATTTGCTAAGTGCGACAATAAAGTAATATCAATTTATAGGCCTAATACTGATTCGTTTGAATCTCATGTTATTAATAATGCTTTAGGCAACAATGTTGAATTTTCAAATCAGATCGATAGTCCTATAGAGTTAGAGTCGTGCATTAGTCGATTTAATGTCGATGGCGGTTCTAGGAGTGTTACAGCAACACAAACGGTAGAAAAATTAATACCGTTAGTCAGTCCTATTACAGGTGTAATTAATCATCTTGAGGTGATAGGCGAAAACCCGAGCTCGCCGATAAAAATTTATCGAACTGGATTTTTTAAAACACCAAATAAAGCTGAGTTAACTGAGTTTGATCGAAATAGTTTTGTTCAGATATGCTTAGGTAAAGGTGTAAGTCACGATCAATCTAAAGCGAGTGCCTTATCTGAGGCAATTGAAAGATATGCTGCCCTTTATCAGTTTGATGTGGATTTTTTGGAATTAAGACACTCAGAGCTTTTAGATAAGGGGTTTAGAGCAGTTAATTTTCAGTCTTTGGTACCATATAGTGCCGACCAGTATCATAAATTTAATCAAGCTGATCATCCGGACTCCAAGCTTAAGCAGGCTGCGAAACCTTACAGGGATGAATTGATACACTGGTTACCAACTTGGTCTCTGACACTATCGGAGCAGGTATATGTGCCGCTTTCCCAATGTTTCAGTAATATTCCTTTTTCAGATGATGAATTTGGTCGTTGGCATTCAAATGGTTGTGCGGCTGGAAATACGTTAGAAGAGGCTATTTTACAAGCGCTTTTTGAGTTGATAGAAAGAGATGCAACTGCAATTTGGTGGTATAACAAGTTAGTTTGTCCAAGGTTTGATCTCGATAAGTTAGATCCAGACAACTTACAGAAGCTTGATAGGTGCTTGAGTCCTGATAGTGAAGTTGGCCACGACTACTGGGTTTTGGACTTAACATCTGACTTAGGAATACCCGTTATGGGGGCTTTCGGTAGAGATAAGGTGACAGGCGGCTTAGTAATGGGCTTTGGCTGTCATTTGATTCCAGAAATGGCGGCTCAAAGAGCTTTGACAGAGCTTTGCCAGTTGATTCCGATTAGAGATCAAAATGCAGCACCTTTTGACTTTGATTTAATTGAAGTGGGAGAGCACCTCGAAGGTTCAAGTGAGTTAAAATCTAATACCTATGCTATTAAGCCTAGTTCAGATATTAAAGATGATATTTCGGCTGTCGTCTCGCAGTTAAAGCTAAATGGTATGGAGGTGATGGCGTTAAATTATAGTCGTGCTCATATTCCATTATTTACTGCGAAGGTATTTGTGCCAGGTTTGTGTCACATTTGGCCCCAGTTAGCGAATGAACGTTTGTATCAAGCGCCAATAAAAATGGGGTATTTAGCGGTTGCGAACACAGAGCAATCAATTAATCAGCAAGCCTTGTATATATAAATTTTACTTATAGGTTTGTTTAAAACTGTAATTATCTGTAATGGTGTCAGTGTATGGGCGTTGGTACAGTAAAATAACTTAAGGATGAGGGGAAAGGGTATGGCAATTCTAATTAACGGCAGTACAGGTGAGAAAGTCATCATACAGCCTCAACATATTTTTGGTCGTCACCCAACGACTGAAACAGAATTGACTCAGCCTGAAGCGTCACGTACCCATGCAGTTGCGATTTGGGATGGCGAAGGCTGGGTGCTTCAAGATATGAGTACAAACGGTACTTTTATTAATGGATCTAAAATTGTTCGAGGTGAAAAAACACGAATCAATTTAGATGACGAGATTCAGTTTGGGGGTTTAGAGGTTTCATCTTGGTATGTTAAAAACCTTGAGCCACCAGCTAGTATGCTATTGCCTGTTACTAAAGGCCTGCCGATTATCTATTTGAATGGCATTAATGTGCTTCCATCAGAAGAAAACCCAGAAGTAGCTATTTATCAAAATTCTCGTGGCATGTGGATGTGTGAGAATGACACTGGCCCTTATGAGCTTAAAATGGGCGATAAAGTCGGTAGCTATGACAAACAATGGAAGTTTGTAGATGGTGAAACAAGTATAGAAACAAGCTTTATGGCTGACAATATTGCTCAAGCGCCTAAGAAGATCGCTTTTAACTTTGATGTTAGCCAAAATGAAGAGCATGTTTCTATCAAACTAATGCTTGATGATAAAGAGGTCGATCTCGGTTTAAGGAATCACCATTACTTAGTTTTGATGCTGGCACGCAAGTTTAAAGAAGATCAATCGTATGGTATGAATTTATCCGAGTGTGGATGGTTAGATAAAGACCTTCTTTGCAAAATGTTAGGGCAGAATGAAAATCATATAAACATTCAAATTTATCGATTCAGAAAGCAATTTTTAGAAGCATACCCGTGCCTGAGCAAATGCCTCAAGTAATAGAAAGAAGAACAGGGGAGATTCGTTTTTTCTCTACTGATATTCAAATTATCGGCGGTATGAAGTTGCGTGAGCTTGATGAATATACAAATAAAAATGTATTTTTGAATTAGTATCTTTAAAGAATATAAAGGGCTTTAAGTTTATTACTTAAAGCCCTTTTTTATTAGTTTGGATAAATGTATTGCTGGGTTAGCTTAGTTTTTTGTTCTGAGTCACTTAATCTTTTTATTAAGGCTTTAGCGTCTACTTCTTCATCTTTGTAGTTGTCGCCTTGATGTAACTTGAGCAAAGAAAGGTAACTTGCTTTAACAGATTCTTCATATGATTTATGGCCGCTTAAACGAATTCGAACGCCTAGTTTTATAAGTTCTTCGGCTTCTCCTAGGTCAGGGTTTCCATAACTGATGAGCATAATAGGTAGGTGAGTAACGTCACTTATTTGTCTAAGGGTGTTATTGTCAGTGACACCAAATATACAAATTCCATCAATTCCTGTTTTACTGTAAGCCTTGATGCGTTCTAGCATGTCTGTGTTGTCACCCTCATTTAATGCATGGGTTCTTGCGAAAATAGATAGATTTATGTCTTTTCTTGCAGATACTGCTGCTTCAAGTTTAAGTTTGGCTTCTTCAAGGCTAATTTGACTAAGAGCGGGTTCTTTATAGCGGCAAGGTAGAATGGTATCTTCGATTGTTACCAGTGATGCACCAGCATATTCAAGCTCTTCAATTGTTCGCATCACGTTTAGTGCATTTCCATATCCATTATCTCCATCAACAATAACGGGTAAATCAGAAGCTTGGCATACACGTTTAGCATGTGCTGCCAGCTCTGTTAGTGTTAATAGATTTATATCTGGTGCCCCTAGTGCGATAAGAGAAGCAACTGACCCTCCTAGGATGCCAAGTTTAAAACCAATCTCCTGCGCCATCCTAGCAGATAGAGGGTCATAGACTGATGCGCACACCATAATTTCAGGTGTTGTTAGTTGCTTTTTTAAATTTGTTCTGGCGATGTTTTGCATGTTATAACCTAGGAATTGATATATTTAGAATAAATAAAATAATTAATTTATTAATGATGTTTTTAAGAAAAAAATGCCCACTTAGGGAGTGGGCATAATCGCTACAAAATTCGACGCACAGTAGCCAAGGGAAATAAAACTGGATAAACAGTTTTGTGTGAGACTAAGCATAGGATTATGCTCAATGGAGCTCACAAATGATTCATAGAAACCTATAAATCAATAAAGTTAGCTTTACCTTGTGCTTCGGCTAAATCAGCAGCAGCTGAGGCAACAGCTAAATCTTGAAGACCAACACCTGTTCCATCGAACAAGGTGATTTCATCTTCAGAAGTACGACCTTGGTGGGTGCCATTAATGACTTCACCAATTGGTGTAATATCACTTATTTGAATCAATCCAGATTCGATAGCATGCTGAGCTTCACCTAGAGAGATAGATTGAGCTACCTCATCCGTAAATACAGTTGCAGCTGCTAATAAGTCTGCATCAACTTCCTGTTTACCTTTAGTATCTGTCCCCATGCACGCAATATGAGTACCTGGCTTAATCCAATCTTTTTGCATAAGTGATTCAAAAGCAGAGGTAATAGTGATGATAACGTCTGCTTGCGCACCTAGCTCTTCACGGCTTACCGCTTCGAATGGTAGGCCTAGTTCAACACATACTTTCTCAAGATTAGGTAGCATGTCAGGGTGGAAATTCCAAGCGACGACTTTTTCAAAATCACGTTGCTCAACCGCTGCACGTAATTGGAATGTTGATTGATGGCCTGCACCAACCATTCCTAAAACCTTAGAATCTTTACGGGCAAGGTGAGCAATAGATACCGCAGAAGATGCCGCAGTACGAACAGCTGTTAAATAATTACCACCCACAAGAGACTTAATTTTACCTGTGTCTGGATCAAACAAAATTACGGTAGATTGGTGATTTGTAATACCTTGCTGTGCATTACCAGGCCAATAACCACCTGCTTTAACGCCAAGCACCATGCCGTCGCGATCGAAACCAGATTTAAAGCCGTATAAAGCATCGGCATGACCGATAGCTTCACGAACAACAGGAAAGTTGTAGGCTGAATTTTTTGCCATAGCAGCGAACACATTCTCGACAGCAGTAAATGCTTCAGGTCGGCCGACAACTGCTTGGCATGTTTTTTCTGAAACGATTGATACACCTTTATTTTCAGTGCTCATAGTGATTCTCCAAGTAATTTATAGAACTCGCTAGCAGGTAGGATGCTAGCGAGCAAGGCTAGCCGTATTAGTAAGCTTTACCACGTGCAGAAACAGGCCATAGAGTTTCAACTTTGCCGTTACGAATACCAACATAGTAATCATGAACGTTACAGGTTGGATCACAGTGCCCAGGAACAAGTTTAAGTTTCTCATTCACTTTTAGGGCATTGTTTGGATCAGAAATTACACCATGCTCATCAGAGCATTTGATGTATTCAACATCGTCACGACCAAAGATGTAAGGAAGGCCACTATCAACAGATTGTGCTTTAAGACCTGCATCACAAATAGCCTTGTCTGTTTTAGTGTGGCTCATTACAGATGTTAGGATGAAAAGTGAGTTTTCGAATTCAGAAATACGCTCGCCATTTTCATCGTGGATACGTTGGTAGTCAGCATCCATGAATGCATAAGAACCACATTGTAGTTCGTTAAATACACCTGAGTTACCTTCAAAGTAGTAAGAACCTGTACCACCACCACCAACGATATCGCACTCCAAACCTTCTGCTTTAAGCATTTCGATTGAACGAGCTACCATTTCAACAGCGATGTCGATTTTCTCTTTACGGTCAGCATAGCTTTCCATGTGCTGCATAGCGCCTTGGTATGCTTGAATACCAGAGAATTTAAGACCAGGTGTGGCAGTAATTGCTTTTGCGATATCTACAACAGGTTGACCTGCTTGAACACCACAACGGCCCGCGCCACAATCAATTTCCACTAGGCATTCGATTTGTGTGTCGTGTTTGGCAACTGCAGCAGCAAGTTCTGCAACGTTTTCAATATCATCTACACAACAAATAGTACGAGCACCAAGTTTAGGCATACGTGCTAGACGATCGATTTTAGCTGGGTCACGTACTTGGTTTGATACCAATACATCTTTAATACCACCGCGAGCAAATACTTCAGCTTCTGAAACTTTTTGACAGCAAACACCACAGCTATCACCTAACTTTTCTTGAAGTAGAGCGATATCTACAGATTTATGCATTTTGCCGTGTACACGGTGACGAACACCCATGTCTTTGGCGTATTGCCCCATGGTTTTAATATTTTTTTCTAGTGCGTCAAGGTCAACAACTAGGCAAGGTGTTTGAATATCTGCTACGTCCATGCCTGGCAATGCAGGAACATCAAAACCAACTTCTAAATTATCTAATGTCGTCATTTTATTCCCCTATAGGAGTTAAGTAATGGTTTAACCTAGGCTTAAGCTGATGAGCGGAAAGTGCCTAGGTTAAAACAATTTTTTATTTGAATTGAATTAGTTGTTAAGCCAAGGAAGCTTGTCTAGGTCGACGTTACCACCTGTGATAATGACTCCAACTCGCTTACCTTTAAAAATTTCTGGGTTTTTCAAAATAGTGGCTAATGGCACAGCACTGCTTGGTTCGATTACAATTTTCATTGTTTTCCAAACCAACTTCATAGCATCTACAATTTCTTCTTCTGTTGCTGTTAAAATGTCGGTCACATGGTTACTGACAAAGTGCCAAGTTAAATCTTTTAAAGGTACTTTTAGACCATCTGCCACCGTGTTTGGTGCATCATCTGCAATGATATGGCCAGCTTTAAAAGAGCGGGCTGCATCATCCGCATTCAGAGGTTCAGCTGCATAGATTTTAACGTTGGGCGCCATGTTCGAAATGGTTAAACATGTACCTGAGATCATTCCGCCACCGCCAATAGGTGCAATGACTGCATCAAGGTTTTCAACCTGACTTAGCATCTCTTTTGAGCAGGTTGCTTGCCCCGCGATTACTCTTGGATCATTGTAAGGGTGAACAAAGTCAGCACCTGATTGAGCAACTACTTCAGCAAATGTCGCCTCTCGTGAGCTAGTCGATGGTTCACACTCGACAATGGTTCCACCGTAGCCTATTACCGCATCTTTTTTAGCTTGAGGCGCTGTTCTAGGCATAACCACAGTGACAGGAATGCCGCGTTGTCCTGCTGCATAAGACAAAGACAGTGCATGGTTGCCAGAGGAGTGTGTTGCAACACCAATTTTGGCTTCTTCGTCAGTCAAACCAAATACCGCATTAGAGGCACCACGTACTTTAAATGCCGCTGCTTTTTGCAAGTTTTCGCATTTAAAGAATAGTTCTGCACCTGTTTGTTCGTTTAAACGTTGGGATGTCAGAATAGGTGTTTCATGTATATATGGTTTGATTCTTTCATGAGCGGCAATAACGTCGTCATAAGTTGGGATCACTAAATTTTCTTCAGAACTCATGCTTAACCTCGCAATTCATCGGATTAAAGACCAGCGCGGTTAGGCGTTGGCTTTTTTAGCTGTTTTACGAAAATACTCTTGTGCTGCAGCAACACCTGCACCTAATTGGATCGGGTAATCAAGATCGGCCATAGCCATCTCAATGGTCGCCAATCCAGAAAGAACCATTACATCTGTTAAAGAGCCAAGGTGACCAATACGGAAAGCTTTACCATTCATTTCACCAAGGCCAATACCAAAAGATACGCCGTACTTATCAAATGCATGTGCAGTTAATTCGTTACTGTCAAAGCCTTCTGGAACATAGATGGCACTTACACTGTCAGACGCAAGTTCTGGTGTATTAGCGCATAACTTAAGGCCCCAAGCTGCAACAGCTTGACGAACGCCTTCTGCTAAACGGAAGTGACGTGCATAAACGTTTTCAAGACCTTCATCAAACAACATGTCTAAGCTTTCTTTCATGCCGAAGATTAACTGTAGTGGCGGTGTATAAGGGAAGCCGCCATTCGCATTCGCACCCATCATATCTCTGAAATCAAAGAAGGTACGAGGTAGATTAGCTGTTTCCATTGCTGCCAATGCTTTCTGGCTAACACCTAAGATCGCCATGCCAGTAGTCAGCATGAAACCTTTTTGCGAACCTGAAATCGCAATATCAACTTCCCAGGCATCCATTTCAAATGGCATAGAGGCTAGCGAACTAACGCAGTCAACAAATAACATTGCAGGGTGGTTCACATTGTTCATCGCTTTACGAACCGCTGCGATATCACTGCGTACACCTGTTGCTGTCTCGTTATGAGTTACTAGAACCGCTTTAATGTCGTGATTGCTATCTTCGTTTAATGCTGCTTCAAAAAGGTCTGCTGGTGCACCGTCGCCCCAAGGGCATTCGATTACAACAACTTCAAGTCCATGGCGTTGACAAAGGTCGATCCAACGGTGAGAAAACATACCGTAACGAGCGATAAGAACCTTGTCACCAGCAGATAATGTATTGCTGATAGCGGCTTCCCAACCACCTGTACCTGTTGAAGGGAATGTGATGACTTCGCCTGTTGTTGTGCCAAATACTTTTTTGCAACCTTCAAGTACTGGAGTCAGTGTTTCCACAAAGTTTGGTGATCTGTGGTCCTGAGTCTGAATGTGCATCGCATTTAATAAGCGATTAGGAATGTTAGTCGGGCCAGGAATGAAAACCGGGTTCTGTTCGGACATAGGAAATAACTCCATAAGGTTCATGTAAAAAATTTAAACAGCGTAAAAATACAACGATGTTTCTTGGTATGCATTTACCTTATAAATTTAATTCTACGACCGCAATGTGATGTGGTTTCATAATATGAAAACGAGGTTTTTTTAAGTCTAAATTTTTTAACTAATTGTTTTTTAACATTTATTTTTAAATAAATGTTAAAAACACTGTTTTCATAATGTGAAAGTACAATTTTTTCATTCGTTATATGGTTTTTATACTTTTTTACCCTTATATTCTTAAGCATTGTTCAGTTTTAGAGAATGGTAAGTCTTATGAATAAAGTTAAACCAGAATCACGCATACAGGTGATCGATAGAGCGGCTTTATTGCTTGATGCAATTTCACGTTACACCAAGCCAGTAAAGCTAAAAGTATTGAGTGCAGACACAAATCTGCATCCTTCAACGGCATATCGGATTCTTCACTCTTTAATTGATAACAAGTTTGTAGACCGTGATGCTGGTGGAGAATACAGATTAGGGCAGAGGTTGTTACAACTGAGTAATCGACAACATTCAGAGGTAGATCTTCGTGCTGTTGCTATGCCTTACATGGAAAAACTTAGAGATAAAGTAGGCGAAACGATTAATCTGACTATTCGAGAGGGTGACGTGGTTATTTATCTCGAAAAAGTGACGCCTAATCGCATGATGCATGTTCAACAGGTTGTGGGTTCACGTGCCCCTTTACATGTAACAGGGGTTGGAAAGCTTATGCTTGGTATGAGTGGAGAAGAGGGGATTCGCAGTTACGAACAAAGAACGAACCTTCCTGCATATACCAGAAATACCTTTTCATCTTATGACGCTTTATATGATGAATGCATGTCTTGCATTGATAGGGGCTACGCTTTTGACAATGAAGAGGCAGAAATAGACGTAGGCTGTATTGGTGTTCTTTTATACGACAGGTCTGGTGGTATCACGGCAGGTTTATCTTTATCAGCACCGATTGATCGAAGAAAAGATGAATGGATTGCTGATTTAGTTGAGGCAGGCAAGGCCATTTCAGCTGAACTTGGCTATTCAGCAGAATAATATTATTCATCGCGGCTAACACTGCTAAATGGCTTAACCATGTTTAGTGTCGGCCGTCTGAAGCCTCTAGTTTGAATACATACTTTTTATTTGAGACCAACACACTTTTTTTCTTTTTTTGTATTTAGGAGTAGAAGCTATGCTATCGGTTAATCGATTGAGTCAATCTGATGCAAATGTATTAATTGCTGGGGCGGTTAATAAAGCCAAAGAAATTGGTGTACCAATGTGTATTGCTGTCACTGATGAATCTGGTAATTTAATTGCATTTGAAAGAATGGATGGAGGGAAAATTCATAGTATCACCTTAGCGCAAGACAAAGCCTTTACCGCAGCCTCTGCGCGCAAAGGGACCCACGAATATAATGAAGCCTGTATTCCTGGTGCTGATAACCATCTATTTGGTATTCACACAGGGTTAGGAGGAAGATTGTGTATAGTGGGAGGTGGTTTGCCTGTCAGTGTTAATGGAGAAGTTGTTGGTGGTATTGGGGTGAGCTCTGGCGCACCAAGCCAAGATTTAAGTTGTGCTAAAGCAGGAATTGAAAGCTTTAATCATTCTTGCCTGTAATATTAGCTGTAATAAAAGAAAAGTGAGCCCTGTAATAGTGCTCGCTTTTTTTTAAGTGTTTTTTATGCGAGTCTACAGTTTTTAGAATAACGCTCACTTTTGCAATTTGATGCATTAAAATTGCGTTATTTTACTGTTTTATAAAGATAAAATTCATCAAATAAAAATGTAATATCCGGTAATATTTTTTGTAATCTCAGGGATGTAGTCTCGGATTTATCGATTTTGTAAGCAAAATCTAATAAATTAAAGGACTGCTTATGTGTACTCGCGTATTCAATAATTCTACCAACGATTTCCTCACAACCGCTCGAAATATGGATTGGGAAACTCCATTAACTACTCGTTTATTTTGCTTCAATAAAGGCTTGAGTAAGGTAGGTTGTAATAAAGTAACTAGCAAAACACTTAGATGGGAATCTCAATATTCGTCAGTGGTATCTATGATAGGCGATGGCAGTGAAAAAATTGCGAGTGAAGGGATAAATAGTGAAGGTTTAGTAGCCAATGCGTTATTTAATACCAGCGCAAGTTATCTCTCTAGTTATGCATCATTTGATAAGCAACTTGAAGTGACTCGCTGGGTACAATATGTATTAGATACTTGTAAGTATGTCAGTGAAGCAGTTGATAAATTTGCAGATGACAGTGAAATCAAAATTCAGTTAATTAATAAAAAAATGCCTGATAGTAATCAGGATGCCTTATTACACCTAGCTGTATCGGATATTTATGGCGACTCAGCTGTTATTGAAGTGAAAAATGGCATTTTTAATGTTTATCAAAGTGACAACTTTAAGGTGATGACTAATCAACCAGATTATGAAACACAAATCCTTTTAAATATGACTACTAGGTGGCAATGGAGTGATGAAAACCCAACACCTTCACAGGCAATTCCTGGTGGTCCATTCTCAGCTGATAGATTCCAGCGAGCGGCTTTCTATTTAAACAACCTAGCTGAAGCGGATTCAATGCAAGAATCAATTGCACAATCACGCTCTATTATTGCAAATGCCTCTGTTCCTCTAGGCTTTAATTTAAAAACACATGATATTTCTACCCCTGAGACTCAGTGGTCAAGTGTGAGTGATCATAATAACCAAGCCTACTACTTTTATAATAATCGTACTCAAGACGTTTGTTATTGTGTTTTAACGGATATTAACTTTGTTGATGATGTCTTACAGCTAGATCTGATTGAGAATAATGATGGTAAAGTTCAGCAGAACGTTGTCGCAGGTTTAATCAATCATAAGTTTAAATTGGGGAGTGATCCTTACCAAGCTCCAGTAGAGATGTTAGATAATAAGTTTATTGCATAATCCTGCTCTTCAAGATGGTCTAGGGAAGCTACTTAATCACAGCTTCCCTAGAAGTGGTAAACAGTGTCTAAATCACCACTTTGTTCGATATCTTTTCCTCCCTTTAATACTCCCTATCACTTCAATCATATTAATTTCGGTTAACTAACATTACACATCTCATGGTTTTGTAACTTTTAATAAAGTTTGTACGAGTAGTATGAAAAAGTTTCCTACACTTTGCGTATGAGCAAGTGTAAGTATGTTTGTACGAATGGAATCCAGTGTCACCATCATTCTGAAAATGATTCAAACCTGTGCTATTGGCATAATGACGAGTTAAAACAAGAAACTAATTTAACTCATTTATTAGAGCAAAGGGCGAAGGATAATTTCCCTATGTCTGGCTTTCAGCTTAGAAAAGCCAATTTAGAGGGTATTAATTTAGTACATGGTGGTCATAAAGAAGGGTACAAGCTTATTCATGCAGACTTGTATCGCGCTAATTTGAAAGAAGCACACCTTTTCGGCTGTAATCTCACCGGCACATCATTAATGAAAGCGGACTTACGCTATGCCAATCTTCATTGTGCAAAATTAGATTCATGTAATCTATTAGGCGTCAGGCTTGAAGGTGCTCGCTTAGAAGGAGCGACCTGGGGAAAAGAAATTATTCAAGAAAAGATGGCCAGAGAAGCAAAAACACAAGCAGAAAAAATGGACTACTGGCAGCAATCCGAAGAAATCTATCGCAACCTTAGAAAAGCCAGCGAGCAAGCTGGGCTATTTGAAACCTCAGGTCACTTTTTTGAACGTGAGATGGTTATGCGGCGCTATTTAATGCCTATGTTTTCTTCAAAACGGTTTTACTCTAAGGTTGTTGATATTTTCTGTGGTTACGGTGAAAGACCTATACGTGTTGTGATGTTCTCACTCCTCGCAATTATAACCTTTGGACTCTTATATGCTGGCATAGGTGTTCATGATGGTGAGGAGGTACTAAAGTGGCGAGCAAATTACACCTTCTCTGAGAATATTATGCAGCTACTGACATGCCTGTATTTTAGTGTCGTGACATTCACTACCTTAGGTTATGGCGATTTAACCCCGTTTGGACTATCTCGCTTTTTGGCGGCTATTGAAGCGTTTATTGGCAGCTTTACCCTGGCTTTGTTCGTTGTTGTATTCGTAAAAAAAATGACGCGTTAAATTATCGTTTAACTTTCCTCAATTTAGTTAATGCATTTATCTATTTTTACCAAAGTAAATTAAATATATTTCATTTCATCTTGTACCGTCTAACATTCCCTCATTTTGCTTTAGTATGATAATCTCGAAATTATCATACTAACTGATTGTTTTTAAAAATAAGCTAACTGACTTTTTGAGGCACAAATGAAACTGGAATCTATTGCGCTACACCATGGTTATGAATCTGAAGCGACTACTAAATCTGCAGCAGTCCCTATTTATCAAACAACATCTTATACCTTTGATGATACTCAACACGGGGCAGATCTATTTGATTTAGCTGTGCCTGGTAATATCTATACAAGAATTATGAACCCAACCACCAATGTTTTAGAGCAAAGAGTTGCTGCGATGGAAGGTGGAATTGGGGCTTTAGCGGTTGCTTCAGGTATGGCTGCTATTACTTATGCAATTCAGTGTATTTGCCAAGTAGGTTCAAATATTGTCAGTACTAGCCAGCTTTACGGTGGCACTTACAATCTATTTGCTCATACCTTCCCAAGGCAGGGTATTAATGTCCGTATGGTGAATGGCGATGATTACGAAGGCTTTGAAGCGGCTATAGATGAGAATACAAAAGCCATTTTTTGTGAGTCTATAGGGAACCCTGCAGGTAATATTATTGATATTGCTCGCTTATCTGAAATTGCTCACAAACATGGCATTCCGCTTATTGTTGATAATACAGTAGCTACCCCTGTTTTATGTCGACCTTTTGAACTTGGTGCTGATATTGTTGTTCACTCTCTAACGAAATATATTGGCGGTCATGGCACTTCAATTGGTGGCATTATTGTTGACTCTGGTAAGTTTGATTGGGTCGCAAACAAAGAACGTTTTGCTGTAATGAATGAGCCTGATCCTTCATATCATGGCGTTGTTTATGCCGAAGCATTTGCTGAGGCAGCTTATATTGGTCGCTGCCGTGTTGTACCACTACGAAATACTGGTGCAGCGATATCTCCTATGAACGCATTTCAAATACTGCAGGGGCTTGAAACACTCTGTCTTAGAATGGAAAGGCATTGTGAGAATGCAGAGCAACTTGCTCAATACCTATTACAACATCCTAAAGTGGATTGGGTAAATTATGCTGCATTAGAATCAAGTCCATATCAAGCGACCTGCCAAAAAATCTGCCAAGGTAAAGCGTCAGGTATTTTAAGCTTTGGTATTAAAGGTGGTATCGAATCCGGCACTAAATTTATTGATGCATTACAAATGATTCTTAGGTTAGTAAATATAGGAGATGCTAAATCACTTGCTTGCCATCCTGCTTCAACCACTCATAGGCAGCTTGATGCTGAAGAGTTAGCCAAAGCTGGTGTGAGTGAAGACCTAGTGAGAATATCTGTAGGCATTGAAAATATTAAAGATATTATTGCCGATGTAGAGCAGGCTCTTGATGCTTGTTAAGGCGTAATAAAAGCGTTTGATAAAAAACCTGCTTCGGCAGGTTTTTTTATGTCAAACAGTAAATCATAATGTAATTTTCGGATAAGAATCAGATATATAAAAATTAGAAAATGAGAGGAAATAATCGAGATTAAAAGCCCTTAGTGTTCAATTTAATGCTTTTATCTTCAAAAATTATTTAAAACATAGGCTTACCTAAAATTTAATGCGGGGTAATCTATCAAATGACATAACTTTAATGTATAAGTGTGTTGAGCTATATCAGCTTTGTGAATTGTTAAAAGTGCTAATTCAATCAATAAAGTTCACTTTAGAATCTAACTTTCTGCTGGACTAAAGCTGTTTGGGCCTTGTCTACGAAAATTAAAAGGGGGTTATATGTTGGCAAATATGAGTTTCAAACTAAAGTTAATTACCTTATTTGTATCTGCTATTTCGGGTTTTATTATACTAACGCTGGTGGCGTTAGATGGTTTGAAAATGTTGAATGAAGCAAATGCTGAACAAAAAATATTTTCAAATTTACAGCTTAAAACCGAACATGATTATGTTGGAATGATTCGACTGTCTGATCAATTGCAAGTATTGGATGAAAATACCGCTCAAAGCTTCATATCATTAATTCAAGAGCGTGAAATGGCGCTAAACCTTGAAAGCAATCAAACAGAGCAGGGCATATATTCTGATGTTATGCTGGAACAGCTGAATCAAGGTAAAGTGCTAAATCTAAATTATTATCAAGAACTAAAAGGCTTAGTTTTAGCAAAACAAGTGCTTGGCTTTAGCCAAACAACAGGTTTAAAAGCCAGTGTTGCCTCCTTAAGTGAGCAAATTCATGGTCAAATAAAGTCGGTAAGTTTTGTCCTCGCAAAATTTGATTTGATGAATAAAAAAGCGACAAACTACCAACTTGATTCTTCAGCTGAAAATCTCGAAATATTTATCAAATCCTATGATGATTACTTTGCTCGATTAAAGAACTTTGGTCTATTAAAAAAGTTTGGTGAATTACCACCAATTTACTTACAAGCTGTTAAAGATTACGGTGCTGCGAATAATCAATTAGAAAATTTGAGTGCTAGCTTTTCTGCTACAAAAAAAGCACTTGATGAACAAAGAGATAAGATTTCTATCATGCTAGCTGAGCAGGTTAAAAGAGCTGAAAAAGTATCTGCACAAGAATCTCAAATGGCGAGCTTTAGTTTAATTATTGCCAGTTTAGTGATCGCTGTATTTGCCTCAATTATTCTTTTTGCCATAGTGAAAAGTGTTAAATCAAACCTAAGGCATTTAAGTATCGATTTAGCAAAAGTTCAAGCTGGAGATTTAACTGCTAGAGCAAAAATAAATAAGAAGCGAAATGATGAATTTGATGCTTTGGCGACATCATTAAATGGAATGACTGATGGGCTAGGTAACGTGATATCAAACGTTGTACTAACTAGCCAAGATGTAAATGCTATGGTCAAAGAGCTAGATAATGCTGTTGCACACATTAGTGACAGCAATGGTTCAATAAGTAATCAAACAAGTACCTTGGCTACCGCCACTGAAGAAATATCCCAAAGTGTTTCAAGTGTGTTTAGTGTGACGCAAGATATGAAAGAGCAAGTGCAGCAAACTTATGAATCTGCACAGAATGGATCAAAAACCATTAAAGAAGTACTCGGTAATCTCGGTGAGACAGTGTCTATTGTGGGAGAGACAAGTGCGCAGCTTGACGAGCTAGGCAAGCTTTCAGCTGATATAGATGGTGTAATAGGCATGATTAATGAATTGGCTGGTCAAACCAATTTGTTAGCGCTTAATGCAGCAATTGAAGCAGCTAGGGCAGGTGATGCGGGACGAGGTTTCTCTGTTGTCGCTGATGAAGTTCGTTCACTTGCGAGTAAAACGGTTGATGCGACTTCTCAGATATCTTCCATTGTTGGCAGTATTCAAACCGCAACAAAAGCCGCAATTGATAAAATGGCGAGTAGCCAAGAAAACCTTGATGCCATAGAAAAGTTTAGTGAACAAGCAGAAATAGCTATGCATGATATCGAATCAAGTGCTCATAAAGGCTCTAGTGCAAGCATTGAAATGGCCGCTTCAATTGAGCAGGTGGCGCAAACTACCACAACCATGAGCCAAGATATGGAGCAAATTGCAACTCAGTTAAAAAATGATACTGGTGCAATTAATCGTATTGAAGATAATGCTCGTAATATTAGCGGCAAGGTAAGTTATTTAGCTGAACAAGCCGAAGTATTTACTGTTTAAGATGTGCTCATATACGTCTAACTCGTTGTAATATTTGGTAATACTAATGATAAGTCATAATGTTTAACCTAATCATGTACAAACAAGTTAATTGTCTTTGTACGATCGAACATTTAAATAGCTCGCCTGTGAGTTGCATGGAAAGCTCAATGAGTATGGAAATTAAATGTCTGATGGATGCAGTGGAATTAATTAGGTTACGCCTAATTAGGTTTAAATTGTTTATATGTTGATTTGGTTGATTTACTTTTTAGGCACCTACTTAGGTGCCTTTTTTTATGTCTAAAAAATGTGAATTAATAGAAATGAGTTTAAATGTGCAAATGCATAAATAGTATTGGTAATCATTATCGTTTTGGTTATTCTAAAATCCAATCGGTAATATGAATCAATTCAGGATGATGGCGCTTTATTAATTGTAGAGTGAGCATGAGCTTTATTGATGTTCATTACTACTCTCAAGTTTAATAAGGAAGCTAACATGGCAAATTTATCTGTTATCGCTCTCAAAACCTTTGTTCCCTCAAAAAACTACACACAATCAAAAGCCTTTTATTCTGAGATCGGTTTTACAAAAGCATCTGATACTCAAGGTGTGGCTTTTTATCATTTAGGTGACGTTAGCTTCTTGTTACAAGATTTTTATGAAAAAACATTAGCTGAAAACCTAGTAATGCATTTATTAGTTGAAGATATAGGTGCATGGCATCAAAACTTAATTGAGTCAGGTGTTGTAGAAAAATATGATACTAAAATCACTGATATCACAGAACAAGAGTGGGGCATGTTAGATTTTATTATGCTGGACCCAAGCGGTGTTATGTGGCGCATTGCTCAGAACTGTTAGAAAAATGAAGGAAACGTTAAGAGTCCTTCGTTAATTTATTACCTTCAAAGGGCTTCATTTAATAATAAATAAAAAGTCTAATATTTAGGTTTTCTAAGTATTGGTTAATGAGACTTTTTTGCCTTGTTAAGGCCAGGCCTCAATTAAAAAGGTAAAAAATACCCTCTCAGTTTTACAAATTACAATGATTGATTAATTAATGAAATGGCCAAGAAATAACCAAAAATATAGTATGTCCAACTTATATATAAAATTGATTGATAACGCGTTATCGAATTAAGGTAAAAAAATAAGGAACATACAATGGTTAAACGATTTAACGCCTTTTTAGTGTTTTATTTTTGTATATTTTGCATGTCATTATCAGCCGAAACGCTTGAAGAGTGGGGGATAAGAAGTCTTTCACTACAAAATAGCCTAGATAATGATGCACCACTCAATCAGTCAACTTGGCCAGGTACGCACAACTCTAACTCTAATAATGACGACGATGATATTCATAGTTCTGTTTTAAATCAAAGTCGAGGATTAAAGGAGCAGCTTGATGAAGGTGTAAGATCTCTTGTACTTGATGTTCATTATACTTGGAGTGAGGTGCGTGTTTGCCACAACAATGTTGATATGTGGGGAGCCTGTATTGAAAACTTTACTGGCAGTCGTAAATTTGAAAATGCATTATCAGATATTATTGAATGGATTCAAGACAATCCAAATAATGTGATTCTGTTGAAGCTTGAGATGATGGCAAGCGCTGAAGACAACATAAATAAAGTGATTAAAAAAGTTGATGAATTTGATGACTTTTATTTTATGCCAAATTCTCTAAATGATGTGAGTTTCCCTGACCTGAATGGCAAGGGTTGTAAGGATCTCCCTTCAAACTTAACAAAATCTAAAGTGCATGCTTCAGGTAAAAAAATCATCCTCTATACAGATAAATGCTATGAGAATACTAAGACCAGTGATCGTATTTTTTCATTAGGTGATGTTGAAAATGCTAAAGATGAATCTGACATTATTAATAAAGATAAGTCTTTGATTATTCGTGTTAAAGACGGTGCTACTAAATCTGGCAACTCTGATCCGAGCATGTTGCCGAGTAACATTGTCAATTATATGGATGAAGGGATCAATATCATCGAGACATATGGTTATGGTGCAACAGGTTCACAATGGAAGAAACAAGGGGAATACCCTATATCAGCTGATGATTTAGTTTGGAGCTGGGATAAATATGAGCCATTAAGTACTGTAATTGATGGTACTGCTGCAGTGCTTTCTAGTGAAACTGATAAATTTCAAACGGAACAAAGCGCCCATTTACTCAGACCCGCTTGTCGTAAATTGGTAGAAGAAGACGGTACCAGAGCGGAATTAAATTGGATCGTTGCGCCAGATATGGTGAGTTTTGATCAAGCTGAAAGTGCTTGCTTGAGCGCAGGAAACAATGAATATTATTTTGCGACTCCAAGAAATAAAATGGAGTTAAATGCATTAATTAGTTATCGCAATAAATACAATGCAACGGATGAAGCCATATGGCTCAATTATCAAAAAGTCTTTGGTGTTTGGATGGCTGACATAGGAGAGGCTGATGATCAGATGAGTCTTCTTTGTCAAAACCAAACGGCTAAGGTTTGTAGCCAACTAGATCATTATCAAAACCTCATTAATGACAGTACTGACTTTTAGTTAGTTGCACCCTAACTTAGTGACTTAATCAAACTAAGTTAGGGTGACATTTCAGGTAGTTAACTCAATATTCTTTTCTTCTTCAACTTCATGATTAAAAAGCCACTGAAATTAGAAATACAGGCACCCACTAAAATCATCACAACAGCGATAATAATATTGATTGTCCAAGTACTTAACCCGAGTGAGGATAAAATAATGGCGGTGAATAATGGAGAACAATAGCTTAAAGAAGATAAAAGTAATTGATTGCCTGATTTAAGAGATAGTTGCCACAAATAAAATGCACCACCAACAGGGCCAAGTCCTAATAAGGTTGCACCTAACAATTGCTGAGAGCTGAACTGCCATTGACTCGTTTCAAGCATAAAATGTGATGCCAAAGAAAGAATACTAACAAATATTGAGAAGTAACCAATTTCATGAATACTTTGTGATAGAGACTCCTTTTGCTTATTTTCACCTTGTTTGTTTTTAGCACGATTTGAAAAATACCAGGAGTATGATGACCAAATTAAGGCACAGCAAAACGCTAATAAATAGCCTGCTAAATCGTTCCAATTAAAACTGAACATTTTTGAGGGCGAAAGAATAAAGCTAATGCCGATAAATCCTGTTATACCGCCAATAATTGCCTGAATTTGTTTATCTTTTGTTGCCACAAAAATTGCAAACAACAGAGGCCATAAATAAGCAATTAAACTGACTTCTAACGGCTGAGCATACTTTAGTGCCATGAAATAGCAAAAGTGGAATCCGTATAACCCGAATATGCCCACCAGCCAATCCTTTAGAGTAAGATCCGTTTTGATTAGCTTAAAGTTTCCTGTTACAAGCTTGTATAAAACAAAAATGAGACTTGAGATAAAGAAACACATAAATAGCAGCTGAAAGGCTGGTATTTCTTTGGTATAGGTACCTAATAGAGCTAAAACGCCCCACATCATGATTGCAATAAAACCATATAAAGTTGCCATAGTGCTTACTTCTATTACCTTGATTGAAGTGCTTATGGTATAGCTTCAAGATTATTAGAATGTGCTGAAAAGACGTATATCTAGACTGAAAGGACGCAATTCGATCTTTTGAAAAAAACTGAGTTTTTATGGAGACAAGGCGCTTGGTGTTTGACCAAAATAATCTTTAAATTTACGGCTGAAAGCGGAAGCATTCTGGTAACCAACTTTTTCTGCAACAAGTTGTACTGGCATATCTGAATGAACTAATAGTGACTTAGCTTTTTCCATTCTAAGGCCGGTGATATAAGTTTGAACCGTCATATTTGTATTTTCTTTAAACACCTTTTTAAACTGGGTAAGACTTAAATGTGCGAGTTTACTAAGGTGTTCTAAGGTATGTTCTAAAGCAATGTCTTGGTTAATATACTGAATCGCTTTCTCAATTCGTTTGTCATAATTCTTAAAACATACCTGCTGGGCTAGTAATTGCTCAAAAAGACTCAGACTACTTTTTTCTATTTCGGCATCAACAGAATGTTCTAACTGCAAATCAACATAATTCAAAAATGCGGATAATGGTTTTGAAATAGTAAAGACGGCTGAACTGGTCTGCATCAAGTTTTCAGGTAGATGATGTAAATCTGCAACAATAAATCTGGCATTTTCGTGAGCTTTAAAGCCATGAATCTCATTTACCTTAATAATCAGACACTGTCCAATTTCAACAAAACCATTATGCCTATTAGTATTGATATCTAATGAACCGCGAAGGGGAAATACCAGTTGATGATAACCATGACTATGTTGTTTTAAGGTTGGACTATAGTGCCTGATAGATATGGTGTTTCGAAACATGCTTTGATCTTTAATGCTTAATAAACTGTGCTTTGATGAAACTACGTTTTAATCTAAGGTGCAAGTACATGAAAATGTGAAGTTAGTCCTACACAAGTTCAAACTCTTCATAACCATAGTCTTCACCGTTAATTCTGACAGAAATTCCATGCCTGCCAGGGTGATATTTACGTGTGGTAATAATCTTAAATGAATGAGCTTTATTGAACGTTTGGCACTCTTCGTCCGCTAAAGTGACACTTTTCCATTTAAAAACCTTAGGCGATAGTTTACCGTTCGCTTTCTTATGATGAATGAGATAATCAATGACAAGTTTTTGAGGGGCATTAGAAAGGGATTTAACTGCAATCTCAAAGTTTAAATAATCTCCCACATTAATTTTTTCATCTAATACATTAAGTTGAGTAAGCTCAATTTTAGCTTTATTGATACCAAAAGCCGCTAAGGTTTTTACGTGCCCTTGTTTAATGAGAGTACGACAGGCATGTCTAACCAGTTTTTCCCTATTCTTCTTTATTTTAGAATCTAACGTATTATCTTTTAACCATTCATGAGCGGTATCGGCGACGAGCTCTGGGTGGTCTTTTGCTATATCGTTAAGGTGGTTAGCAACAGAGCGCCTTACATATTCTTCTTTATCATCTTTAAGCGCTGATAAAAGTGCCATCATAGGAGTCGGGTCATTAATAAGGGAAGGGATTTGCATTGCCCAAGGGAGTCTAGGTCTTGTGCCTTCACTTAATAGTCTGCGCACATGGTAGTCCTCATTATTGACCCATTCAGACATGATAGAGAGGGCTTTATCTTGGTCTTTTATAATGAAAGGGCGTACATCGAACTCACAGCTGAAGTAGGCTGTCATCTCTTTTAATAAATTCAGGCTTTTATCAAAATCAGTCAGTCCATGTTTAGCTACAATCGGCCCTATACACATCATAGCCCAACCACATATACCATTTTCGTCACTTTGCTGTGAAACCTTTAGGTTAGAGTGGGGTTTTGAGTGCAGCATTCCTTTTATTATTTGGTATTTGAAAGTTAGGTCACTTGGAAGCTTTTTATGTATCTCATCAGCAATAAACTCAGCTCTTTGTTTTAGCTCTAATGCTTCAAGTTTTTTAGAAATATCAAAACAGAATGTGTCTTGATCAAGAGGTGTAATAAGCACAGGATTTGTCTTTGAAGCTTGCTGTTGAATTAAAATATCTATTTGCTTAGCTAGGTGAAAGGCAATGACTTTAACTAAATCCATCGACAGTTTATTTTTAAATGCGTCCATATATAACTCTTATTCGTTTGGGCTTATGGGTAAATGCGGAGCATATACAATGCTCCGCTATCATAAAAACGATGATACTTATGCTGGATGGCTTGATAGAGACTGATAAATTGGCATAGGGGTAGCTAGCTCTTCTTCAGTGAATGACATCAAAGCAAAAAAAGCTTGGCATACAGGGTGACTTTGCTCCTTTTCCATTATGTCATATACACTTTTTTCATCAGTAAATTGTACGATATCAAGGTATTCAGTATCACTTTTTTTAACAAGTTCTCTTCTCAAAATACAAGCTTCTTGATCAACAAACTCCTTTTGAAAAGTATTTGATGCTGCGAGTAAATCTGCTTCTGTCACCCCTTGGGCTAATTTGATCGGAGCGAGAATAGTCACTGGATTTGACATGATATTTTCCTTTTAAACATGGGTTGAAGTGTCATCTCATTCGCGAATTTAGAGAGTAAATTGAGTTTATCGACAAATATGACATTTAGTGTCATATTTGTTTTATGAAACGATCAAATACTTTAGAACGAATACAACGCTTGGATATCCTTAAAGCCCGGATAAAGTCGGGAGATGCCATGACTGTCGCATTAATTGCTGATGAGTTTAAAGTTAGTGCTAGAACCATAAGTCGTGATATTCAAATTTTGCGTGATCAAGGTCTACCGATTGATGCGGATAGAGGGCGAGGTGGAGGCATTCGCTTACAACAAAATTGGTCAGTGGGTCGAATTAAATTGAATTATACCGAAGCGGTTGATTTGATGATTAGTCTCGCTATTGCAGAACAAATGCAATCCCCCATTTTTATGGCCAGTTTGAAATCAATTCGTCATAAGCTAATGGCGTCCTTTTCTGCGGACATGAAACATAAGGTAACGGGTCTAAAAGAAAGGATTAGAATAGGCCAAGGCGTTTCATCTATGGTGTTAGCAACGCTTGAATCTAATAATGTGCAACTTGTCGAGCAGTTACACCAGGCCTTTTTGATGCAAACCGCCTGTGAAATCCAATATCAGGACCAAGCCGGAACACTAACAAAGCGTATTATTCAACCGCATTATTTATTATTAAACTTTCCTGTTTGGTATGTACTTGTTTGGGACGAGCTAAGGCAGGATGTTCGTACTTTACGTTGTGACAGGATTAAACAATTAAATGTATTGGATGATGAATTTAAACTCTTTCCTCTGTCTCGTTTTGAAGCCTGCCTTGAGGGTGTTGATGCTATTTAAGCCTTAATAAAAAAATTGTGCTGATTAAAGATTGATCAAATTTGGCTCGTATTTGGCTTTCACACATTTTATTCTTTATTTAAGTAAGAAAATAAATTAAAGAAATTCAGCAAACTCACATTTCAAGAAACTGACATGATGACAAGGAATGTACACAATGATGACCAAGTTGAACCTGTATTCTTTCATGTTTTGCCTCACGCTTATTTCTCAACAAGCTTTTGCTAACGATTTAGAGCCTGATGATCAATTGGTTGTTAATAGAGGTCATATTCTTTATGTTCCTAAAACGCCTCATATAAGGGCGTTTATCGAGCCTGGAAGCTTATTGAAAAAGGTTAAAGTTGATTATCAAGACAGGTATAAAGGGCGCTCAAGAGTCATAACACAAGGTGGCATCATGGGTGAGATGAAGAGCCGTGATTTAACCCTATATGACGATATTAGTAAGCCATTAGCCTACTTGAGAAGGCCTCTTAAGTTAGGTGAGTTAAGCTTTAGTCCAAGAGATGTATTTAAATTAGACATAGTTGAAAACCCCAGAACTTATGAGGATGAATATAAAGTTATTTATCCGTCTCCATATTATAGTTTCAAAGACAATGCTTATTATGTTGCTCATGGGCATCAAGTTTATTCTGAAAAAATTTTTAATTACCACTTTAATTTGATTCAAACATTAGAACAAAAGCCTCGCTTTCCTTTCTGGCCTGAACGATCAACTGAGTCTATACAATGGGGCTGTGAGGATTCAGAAGAGAATAAAACTCGTATTCACCTTGGAGCTGAAGGCAAGATAAGTACAGGGTTTTCATTGTTTAAGTTATTTAATACAGAAGCGAGTGCGACAGCTAATACAGACAAAGAAACAGTTAGAACTAAGTTGTTAAAAGATGAAAATTTTTACCACAAAGTATCAAGGTGGGCGCTATATGCATCATATGAGAAACGTGTTCCCATTCTAGAAATTGCTTTAGAGAAAACTTGGCCATGTAACAATAACGGGTCTCATGAATACAACTATACATTACACTTTCAAGAGGAGATGGACATAAACCCAATCGTCATCAACCGCGTCTGGTCGAATAAAAAAGGCATGAGTGATGGTGGTGCGTCTCCTGTAGGTCTGCATACTTTAGAAGACTATCGCAAGTTTGAAGAAGCGTTAAAAGACTTTAAGTTTCATCATTATATCCAAGGATATGATATGAGTTATATTTTAAAACACTTCCTGATGCGCTTTACAGTCAACTTATCCACCCCCTAACAACTTGTTTAATAAGCAATGCCGTTTTTAAAAATAATTTTTATTGAGCCAAATAACTTATAAAGTTGTCAGAAAATGTGGAAAGAAATCACAATCACTAAAATTTAGCTTCAGGTTACCAGTTTGTATTAGGTATTTTTAAATAAGGCAATTAGGATCGAAAGGATTAATCGTGTTTAAGGTGCTGAAATGATAAAAATTGGTATTGTGTATTTCACTAATACAGATGTAACTGGCCAGCTTGTCAGTGCTGCTTGTGAGGAGGTCGCTCTTCAGAGCACAAATGTTGAAGTCATCTGCCACAGAATTTTAGGTCAAGAAATTCAAGCTGGTAGATTTGTTAACACTGCAATTATGGAAAAATTAAAAACCTGCAATGGAATAATTTTTGCGTCTCCAACATACATGGGAAGTGTCGCAGCTCAGTTTAAGGCCTTTGCTGATGCAACCAGTGACTTTTGGGAGAGTCAGCAATGGTCGGGGAAAGTAGCAGCGGGTATGACCTGTGGATCAGGCCTTAATGGCGACCAAGCAACAACTTTACAATACCTTATGACCTTAGCCAGCCAACATGGCATGTTATGGGTCGGATTAGACGCACCTTTCAGTGATGCAGATAAAGCAATCAATCGTTTAGGCTGTCAATTAGGTGTTACGGCTCAAAGTCTTGATGGCAGCCTTGATGAGGTTGATCTTAATAGCGCTAAGTATTTGGTGCGTCGAGTGTTAGAGATAAGCAAGAAGTTAGCACTTTAATAAGAAATTAAATTTTTACTGTAACGGAGAAGATGTTTTTGCGAGTAATTAAAAATGCCTTACTTTTACCTTTTGTATTGGCTTTATCAACACAGGTATTTGCTGTTCAAAGTGATGAAATAAAGCATTTACTAGCCTATGTTGAAGCAACTGACTGTCAATATGAAAGAAATGGTAAGCATCATAATGGCAGTGAGGCGCTAGCTCACATTAGGAAAAAGTATGATTATTATCAGGATGATATCCAGTCAGCAGAAGACTTTATAAAATATGCAGCAACTAAAAGTAATCTGTCTGGCAAGCACTATAAAGTTCACTGTGATAATCAAAAATCAATCAAGAGTAGTGACTGGTTAAAAGCTGAACTAAGCGCCTTTAGAAAAGCACAAAATTAGCCTGATACCTTTTTTTAGGCTGTGTGTTTTTTTGAAGGAGCAAAACAGTCCACAGTTTCTGTGTGTATTTCTTTCAAAGGCTGTGGGCTTTTTCTTAAACGTCTTGTTGATAAAAATTCTGAGCTTATTCATAAGAGGCGTTTATCAAAGAAATCCTCCCAATAACCATGTAACTAAACAAAATGCTTTACATGGTTATTGCATTGTTGAGGATGATCGAACTTAAATTTTGTTAGGGGTTAAGCTATAAATTTAGCGGCAAGTTTATTTAAATTGTCTGCAATATTCGCTTGTTCACTCGCAACATTCGAGACTTCTCTCGCGCCAGACGTGACACTTTCAGATTTAACATCAATGTCACTGATCTTATGGTTAATTTCCTCGGTTACTTTTACCTGTTCACCGGCAGTAGAGGCTATCTGCTCAATCATCAGAGTAACACTTGAAACAGACGTTACTATGCTATCTAAAGCAAGCTCGATCTGATGAGTGCCTTTGATACTGTCAGCAGCACGTTTTTGAGTAGCTGATACTTTATTGTTTGCAATATTAGTCTCACCTTGAAGCTTATTAATAATATCCTCTATTTCAATAGTGGAGTCTTGTGTCCGTTGCGCTAAGGTTCTTACTTCATCTGCAACCACGGCAAATCCTCGGCCTTGTTCGCCTGCTCGTGCGGCCTCAATTGCTGCATTTAACGCAAGTAAGTTGGTCTGTTCTGCGATTCCCTTAATAACATCGATTACTTGAGTAATATTAGATGCGGTTGAATTCAGGCCAGCGATAAGACCCTCAACTTCCGTAACTTCAGTTACAAGCTCATTAATGGTTTGTAATGCACCACTAACAATCTTTTGGCTTTCAACAGTTTTACTATTCACTTCATGTGTTGAGTTCATCGCTTCATCAGTATTTTTTGAAACTTCTAGAGTTGTTGCCGACATTTCTTCTACAGCACTAGCCACTTGAGAGGTTTCATGTCGTTGACCTTGTAAACTATCAACATTGTTATTGATAATGTTGCTTGATTGGTGGGCAGAAGCGGATAGAGATTGGCTATTATTTTTAATTTCTGAAATAGCATGAGAGAAGGTGCTTAGTGCTTTATTTAACCCCTTAGCAACATTTCCAAGTTCATCATTGCTAAAGATTTCTGTTTGCGATGTTAAATCAAAGTCATTATTCAGGCTTTCAACTGTATTAGATAGGGCTTTAAGCTGTTTTAATAAATTCGATAAAATGCTGGTGATTATGATTGCAGTTAATACTAATACGACTAACACAATGATTATTTTTGCGATGACATCATTATTAGCAGTATTCAAGGACGATGCTATTTTATCTTTGATTTCTTTTGTCTGAAAATTTTCGATGCTCTTCAAAAGGTTAATTCGTGTGGTTGCATTTTTAAACCATACTGAAGCGTCTGTATTAAATGGCCCTTGTTGGCCAATATCACCAATAAGCTTCCTCATCTTTTCGACGGCAATAACACTTGGGTCTGATAAGGTCGTCTGGAATGCTTTGACTGCTTCTACGGACGCTTTAACCTCAAACTGTTCTAGATAGGTGTTTTGTAATGCAACTAAGGTTGTGAATTTCTGAAAAGCCGCGGGCGAGAACTTATCTTGAACAAAGCCCCCACTTACAACGGCTCGTTCAATACCAGCACGTTCTTTCGCCTCAAGAAAATTGTAATAAGCGATAAAGTTAGTCACGGTTTCTGTAGGACTTAAAGTAGGCAGAAGGCCGTTTAAACTAATCATAACCTTGTTCTGTGATGTGTAATATCCAATGGCTTCTGGTAGCTTGATAGATAAGTTATCAGCTTTATTTCGTATGTTACTCAGTTGAGATAACTTATTTTTGATATTAGCAATAATTGAATTTACTTGTACATTATTACTATTATAACTTTTGAGATAGGCATCAAAATTTTCTTTGGCTTTATCCGTTAATTTTCGCTGAGCGTTAAGTTCTGATTTAAACTTTGTGCCGTTACTGCCAAGAAAGACGGCACTTGCGCCTCGTTCTTTTTGTAGCTCGTGTACTAAAGCATTATTAGCAACGGTAAGGCTTAATAACTGTTCGATGTTTGATAATTGACCCTGAGACTCTACAAGTAAACTTATTTTTGCATAACTGAAATATAAACTTGCAAGAAGAGGGAAGATCACAAGAAGTATCAATTTCTTTTTAAAAGATAAGTTGTTAAGTAAGTGCATAATCCCTCGCAAATAAGTCATATAAGTAAAAATTGAATCTAATAGTAGCAGCTTAAATTGATCGACACTGTGTATTCTTTATATGATTCATGGCTATCTAGTTAAAAAATTGTAAGTTGGTTTTCATCTTTGATATCAAGAGATTGCATAAAATTAATGCAGTTAAGTGAATACTATTTCAAGGTTTTAGGGCTTAATACTCGGCTGGTAGTGGCGATGAGCTTAATGAATAGAAAGTAAATAGGGGAAGTAAACGGTTATTGAAGATTAATGACACAAATAAATATAAAGCTAAGCTATTTAAGGCCCACTTATAAAATAGGCCTTATTGATATTGTTTTACTCCATGTCTTTTGCGTCTTTATAGACAGCTGCAATTCTTACAAATTGATCTTCAACTGCTAGAAACGCTTTAACCACTTCTGGGTCAAAGTGAGTTCCATCTCCCTCCAAAATAATACTTTTAGCTTTGTCATGACTAAACGCTGGTTTGTACACGCGTTTAGAAATCAGAGCATCATAAACATCTGCTAGTGCCATTAATCGGCCCGATAAAGGTATGTCTTCTCCTGCTAGTTGATTTGGGTAGCCAGAACCATTCCATTTCTCATGATGAGTAAGTGATATCTCTTTTGCGACACGTAAGAATGAACTACTGCCAAGCTGTTTTTCGGCCGTAGAAAGTGCTTCAGCACCTATTTGTGGATGGGTTTTCATGATTTCAAACTCATCGTCCGTTAACTTACCCGGCTTTAATAAAACATTATCAGGAATCCCAACCTTACCCACATCGTGTAATGGTGCCGATTTATAAAGTAATTCGATATAGTTAGTCGTTAGAAACGATGCATATTTATCCGTTAGGCTTAAGTGCTCAGCAAGGACTTTGACATATTCTTGCGTTCTAATAATGTGAGCGCCTGTTTCATTGTCTCTTGATTCTGCTAAAGCGGATAAACTTACAATTGCTACGTCTCGCGTTGTTTTAACTTCAGACTGAGCTGTCTGTAAGCTATCAAGCATACTGTTTGTGAGTGATGCCATAGAGCCTAATTCATCATGAGAGAAGATAGGTAATCTGACATCTATATTGCCTTGAGTAACTTGTTGTAAGGAATGCTCTTGAGATAAGAGAATACGTTTGATGAGCTTGCTCCAAAGTAACATGATACTAATCGCATAACCTGCAAGCACAGCAGATAAAAAGACGAATTCTTTGATAACACTTATTTTACCACTGCCATCTAATACTCTTCCTGGGTTTTGTTCTAACCAAAAAACATCTTTTACTGCAACCATGGTTAGCATGAAGGAAAGGGTGATTAGAAGAAGCACCACAATCCAAATCATTTGTTTAACAAGGGAGCTTCTTTGGCCGACTAGGTTGAAGTCGAACTTTCCTGACTTATCCATTTCGTCCATCTGCAGCAGTTTGCTTGAAAGTTGAAGTATTGTGCCAGTAAAAAAACCAAATAAAGTCATACCAAATAGCACTTTTAAATTGCTATCTAGGGGAAAGCTATAACTGAAGTTGTAATACAACGCGACGGGGAGGCTCGCGATAAGAAAGAGGCCGCTGTCTAACTTGGCTAACCGTGTCTCTTTTACAAGCGTATGGTTTTTAAGCAAAAAGTGACGAGTTAAAAAGAGAATTGAAAATATAATACTGACATGTGTAAAAATTTCTAAAGCAGATAAACTTTCTAAAAATGGACAAACACGACTCCCGTACAAGCCAAAAATAATGCCGGCTATAATATAGAGCTTTAGTGTTAAAGAAGCATTGTAATGCGTGTTGATCGTATGTGAGCCCATATATGAGTCCGTAGTTAGTTTTACTAGCATAAAGTCGAATGATGAGAAATATTATTGTTTAATCAGACATGAAGTCTATCAAGCTCATTACATCGCCATTATCGTAAAATTTTAATTCAATACTAGGTAAAGACCGTGAATTCTATCCCTAGGTTCCCGGTGAGGATATAAAAAATTAACAAACTGAATACTTAATCGACTATTTAGTGAGTTTTTGTGTACTTGTTGAGTGTCCAACTCAGTTTTGAATAGTCTTAAGCCAATTTCTACAAATAATAGGAAGCCATCTATAGTTAATTGAGGTCTTGCTTATTTAGTTTTAGACCCATAATGCTTTTAGTCGAAGCCTAGGAGGAAATGATGAGCTTAGCTGATGTAGTGCAGTCTGGGTGGGAAGCGTTAGCCGCAGATGATTTTGAAAACTTAGTAAATGATTATACTGATGAAATGACATTTGTAATGCCTGGACAGTCTGATCAGCTTGAAGGAAAGCATAATTTTAGAGCGGCTTTAAACCATATTGATAAAATACTGCCTCCAGGTTTTGAGATTATGGGTTTGCGGCATATCGAAGGGCAGGGCGAGGTCGTTTCATTAGTTGAGTGGCGATCAGATAAAGTGACAGAATCTCAATTAGTTGTCCTCTTTAAATTTGATGCCAATAAAATTTTTGAAGAACGTTGGTTTATCGATACAGAGCAATGGAAGTCTGCTTTTTAATTCTATGGTGTCCGTCTTTATGAATATTGAATCTTAGGGGAACTTTGGGTGCCTTAATGGAATCACTAACTAGATAGATTTAAATGTTAAAACTAATAGGGGACGTTTGATGAGAACAAAACTAGAGTTTTCAAGCCAGGGACAAACACTTGCAGGTTTGCTTGAAAGCCCAGATCAGGCTATTCGTGCTTATGTACTATTTGCCCATTGCTTTACTTGTGGAAAGGATATCGCTGCCGCTTCTCGCATAAGCCGCTACCTAGTACAACATGGGTTTGCTGTTTTTAGATTCGATTTCACCGGTTTGGGCAACAGCGATGGTGATTTTGCCAATACAAATTTCTCATCTAATACTCAAGATCTATTAGCAGCAGCAAGCTTCTTAGAAGAGAAATATCAGGCACCAGAGCTTCTTATTGGCCATAGTTTAGGTGGCGCTGCCGTTCTTGCTATGGCGTCAGAGCTTCCAAAAGTAAAAGCGGTGGTGACAATAGGTGCACCCCATGAAGCGGGTCATGTGATTCACAATTTTGATGCGCATATAGAGACCATTGAAAGTACAGGCGAAGCGAAAGTAAGCCTTGGTATGCGTGAATTTACTATAAAAAAACAATTCTTAGATGATCTTAATAATCAAACCACTGAGCATATTAAACATCTAAATAAAGCATTATTAGTTTTACATTCTCCTGTGGATCTAACGGTTGATATTAGTGATGCTGAGAAAATTTATAAAGCAGCTAAACACCCAAAAAGCTTTGTGAGTCTTGATACTGCGGACCATTTATTATCTAAACCTGCTGATAGTGAATATGTTGCCCAAACCATTTCGGGATGGGCAAGTCGCTATATTCCTATCGCTGAGACAAAAAGGCCAGATGTAGCGAGTGGCCATGTTAGTGTGGCCGAGTTAGATCATAAATTTCAACAACAGGTCTTTAGTGATCATCATCAATGGTTTGCGGACGAACCAACTAAGGTGGGAGGGCAAAACTCTGGTCCTGACCCTTATGAGCACCTTCTAGCCGCGTTAGGTACATGCACTGCTATGACTATTCGAATGTATGCTAATCATAAAAAGCTGCCACTTGAGCATGTGGAGGTTAGCTTATTCCATGATAGGAATTACTTAGACGATGCAGACCATGCGGCAGAAAAGGGAAGTCAGATTGAAGCATTAGTCAGGAAAGTCCAGCTAGTTGGCGCTCTAACAGAAGAACAAAAGGTAAGGTTGATGGAAATCGCTGATCGATGTCCTGTTCACAGAACTCTGCATAATAATCCAAAAGTGGTGACTCATTTAATTGAAGAGTAAAAGGCTCTGGTAAACTTTTGAGGTCGTGGCATTATGTGTTCTTGCTGGTTAGGATAACCATAAGCCACTTCTTCAGATTAAATTATAAAATCATGAATCGTTTTGATCGCGTTACTTCCCTCTTATTGTTATTACAAACCCGTTCAGTCGTAACTGCTCGCTTTTTATCTGAGCATTTTGATGTCTCTGAACGCACTATTTATCGAGATATAAGAACCTTAGAGAATGCCGGCGTCCCTATTGGGGCAGAAGCGGGTGTTGGCTATTTTATTGAACAAGGTTATCGATTACCGCCAGTCAGCTTTACATTGGATGAAGCGGCCTCTCTTTTATTAGGAGAAAAGCTTTTAGTCTCAAGCCTAGATAATGATTCCTTAAAAGACTTTAAACTTGCGCTAAATAAAATCAGATCAGTTATTGATAATGCTGATAAAGATTTCTTAAATGCTTTTGACGGTGATATTGAAGTCTTTCCGACAGGAAGTCAGTTTCCGATGGATGAGATCCAAAAAACAAGCGAACAAAATAAGGAAGAAGTAAATCAAGGAGGCATGTTAGCGAGTAGTGATAAGTGGTTAAGAGAGTGTCGTACTGTCCTGATTCGACGACAAGTTGTAGCAATTGATTATATGGCTTTGAATAGCGATCAAATAACGCTTAGGAATATCGAGCCAATTGGTTTGTTTTATTATAACTGGCATTGGCATCTCATTGCTTGGTGTCGTCTACGCCAAGGGTATCGTGACTTTAGATTAGATCGTGTCAGTGCTTTTCAACCTCAATCAGAGCAATTTGCTAAACATAGTCGATTAACCTTGCAAGAGTATTTGAATGAGAAACCAGGGCGAGATGAATTAGAAGAAGTAGAGATAATATTTAGTTCTGACATTGCTCGTTTTGTGGGTGAGCAGCGTTATATGTTTGGTTTTATCAGTGAAGAAAGACATGAAAGAGGGGTGTTAATGCGATTTTTAACCCCGGTGCCAGAGTATATGGCCCGTTGGCTTTTACAGTACACCCATGATATTGAGGTAATTAGTGGTGAATCGATTAAATCAGCGCTAAAAGACTTTTCGGCGCAATTATATAAACATTGGCATTCATAAAGGTTACTGACATAGGGTTGTCAGTCGTCAGTGTCACTATTGTTTCAACGCAAATATAGCGTGAAGGGTGCGGATGAAAAACTTAAACATCGCATCGATCAATCAACAATAGGAGACTCATAATGCAACGTACGGCTGTTAACCCATGGAACTGGTCACAAGCACTTGGTTATAACCAAGGTGAAATTATTCAAGACGTTAAAAGACAGTTAATCTGCTCAGGACAAACCAGCGTTGATGATAAAGGCAATCCACAACATCTTGAAAATATGCGTATGCAAATGGATTTAGCGCTAAATAATCTAGACGCTGTATTAAATAATGCAGAGATGACACTGACCAACATTAGTAAGCTATCTATTTTCACAACAGATGTGGATGAAACGATGAAGAACTTTGATATTTTAGGTGCAAAGTTCGGGCAAGTTAGTGCAACCCCAACGATGACATTAGTAGAAGTGACGCGCTTTGCTGTTCCTGGTTTGATGTTTGAAGTTGAAGCAATTGCATTCGACTAAATACAATTAAAGATTGTTTCATAACAAAGTAAAACGCACGATAAATATCGTGTGTTTTAAATTAAGCATTATTTAAATTACTTACCTTAAAAGCCATCACTAACTTCATTGAAAGGATCAATCTCAGGAGTAACAGACTCTACATCTTCAGCATGCTTTGGTGATTTCAAAATAATCATGACTGAATTAGTTAAGTAGCGGCAGCAGGGCCTTCATCCGTAAAGTTCACAACAAACATCCAGCTTGAACCATAGTTTGTGACAACCGCTTGCCAAACATAGTAGTAGCCCCAAAGACTCTTCAATTTCAATTTCAGCTCCTTACGCACGCACATCACCCCCTAAAGCTAAATGCTATTAGTTTATTGCAGTGACAGTGATTCGTTCTGGTCTATAACTGCTTTCTGCCTCACAAGCTCGCTCAAGTGTCGCAATCAATAAAAGGCTTAGTTAAGCCTGCCAAAGCGGTAAATGGGGTGACGATTAATGATAACTCTGTGCTGTAAAGCATAAGAAAGTTTGGGTACAAAGGGCGTTAATTTTAGCTGGAGGTAATTAAGCGGTTTGCCTGAATAATGAAGAGGATTACATGAGTTTTATTTGGGGGGTGAGTTAGAGTTATAGGGACAGTAGCGTTAAAAGAGCATGGCTCAATAACACCCACATCGAGTGTTATTGAACCATAAAGTGATAATGAGATAGCTCGAATAAAATCCACCGCCCTATTTGGGGGGATTACTGGGATGTTATAGGTAATGAAGGAAAGCCTAGACCGATAGGGATATCGGAAATGCTAAAACGCAGGAGCACTTTTAAGCGAATAATGACAAAAATCCAATTAAAAAGGTATGAGATATGTATGCACAAGTAGAGAGGCTAAAAGAGAATAAAAGTAGGGCTTTTGCTCATTCGGTTGTTCAGAAGAAAAATGATGTAAAGCAAGCATTTGGGTTTGTGGATAATCGACAAGAAGCCATATTGCAAAGAAAAATTCCGGCAATGGTAAACAATTTCTCACTAGTGAGGCCGCTGAGGGCCTTTCAAGGCAAAATAGGTACGAGCGAATCTAAGGCTGTAGTTCAACGAGCCACATATGCGTTAAACCAAAGTCAGGCTAGAGACGTTAGAGCAGGTAAGCAAGCAGCTATAAGATCATTGAAGGGAGTAATAAGTCAATTAATGGATGGTTCAGCTGTGGATTTAGCTCAGTTGTATTTAGGCGTTTCTACACAACGTCAATTAGAGATCGTTGCTGGGCAATACCAACAAATACTCGATTTTTTGTTGAAATTTGATGGCTTTATGTATGATGACGATAATGATGGTGCTTTTGGATGGACATCATTCGGAAATCCAAATATATACTTACAGGATGCATATTTTGCAAGCCCACTTTATGGGGCAGACTCAATGTCTGGAATAATCATACATGAAGCCTCCCATAATGTACTTAATACTGATGACCATGCATATGGTAATGTGGCAGCTCTAGCACTTGCACGGGCTGAGAATAAACAAAAAGCAAAGCAAAATGCTGATAATATGGAATTCCTTATAGAGCAGCAATACTAAATAGAAATAGGAGGAAGGGCACTCAATCATTCCCTGCCATCAAGCCCATAACAAAACCTAAAAGCCATTAAAAACGTCTTTTAGCCCAATTGTTATAGGTAATAGAAAAACCTATAACACCGAATAAAGCCAATTTAATGAGGCTTGAGATATGTATGCACAAGCAGAGAAGCAAATAAAGGAAAATGGTACGGTAGGTGATTCAGTCGCATAAAAGAAAGTCTCAATGGTTAATTGTGCTTGCTTAGTTATCTTTGGTGTTGGGTGTTAAGCTGGCGCAATTAATCTTGCTTATGAGGAATCAGTGTAAAAATAACCCGGCTAGGCCGAGCATAAATATCAACTCATAGTATTTAATATGTCTATTTTGATTTGATTTAGGCACACACCTTTCATAAATGCTTTCTTCTGTGTTTAGGGTTTTATGATGGATGTATAATTTAATCTCCTTCTTACCTCTGTTTGCAAAGACAGATCATGCCACTTTTTACAATAATGTTAACTATCTGCTGTTAAATTAGAACTAACTTAACTAAATAACATCCAAGGTTAAATCTGAGCTTTTTAGTACATTCTAAATTGCGATTGAATGAGGTTAAAACAAACAAAAGGATGTTAGATCTATGATTAAATACATTTCAGCGAGCATTTTGGCTCTCTCACTTTCTTCTGGGCTTATTGCGGATGATCATGGGGTAGGCTTAGTGAGTATTAAAAGCCAGCATACGGTGAAGCAAACAGCAGACCGTTTTGAAACTATTTTAAAGAAGAAGGGGATTAATGTATTTGCTAGGGTAGATCATGAGCAAAATGCTGAGAAGGTGGCGCTTAAGTTGGTGCCAACTCAGGTAATTATTTTCGGTAA
Organism: Marinomonas sp. S3726; assembly: GCF_000967665.1. Classification (NCBI taxonomy): domain Bacteria; kingdom Pseudomonadati; phylum Pseudomonadota; class Gammaproteobacteria; order Oceanospirillales; family Oceanospirillaceae; genus Marinomonas; species Marinomonas sp. S3726. Next base: position 307,269 of record NZ_JXYC01000012.1, read on the forward strand.
CCCTAAAGTTGGTACACCCTTAATGCAATGCTCTAAAACCGTCGCAATAGACTTGCCGCAAAAAGCCTTGTTTTGGCAAGATGATAAAGGCCAAGCTTGGGTAACTTATAATGCACCAGCTCATCTCAAAGAGAGGCATGCGATTAAAGGTTGTGATCAAGTAATCACTAAAATTTCTAATGTATTAGCAAATCTTACCCGTGCGGCGGCGAATTAAACTGAAACCATTCTTTTAAAAGGGCTTAACCAAAAACGCCTGCTCATGTGAGCAGGCGTTTTTGTTATTTTCAGGTTAGTAAGCCTAACGCTAGCTTTTAGGCTCGTCTTTTTTGTCTGAAAGCGCTTCTTTAGAGTCACTGTTTGAATCTAATGAAACATCATCTGGCGTATCTGTTGCTGATCCTTTAGAAGCTTCTTCAGATGCTTCTGTTGCAAGTTCCTCAGATTCAGTGCTTTCTTCTTGATCGAGAGACGCTTCTTCTTCGGACTCAGCTGGTTGGTTATCGTCCGAGTCAAGGTCATCACTCACTTCAACGAAAGGATCAATGTCAGGAATAACCGCTTCTACATCTTCAGCATGCTCAGGTGCTTTCTCTGCAATCATTTCAACCATATCCGTAATGGTCTGCTCCACATCACCATCATCGGCAAGACGATCGGCATAACGCATTTCTTCAAGGTTAGTTGCCGCGCTCGTTGCGTAAGCTTCGGCGATCTCGACAACCACTTCTGGGTTATCTTCGATAACTGCCTCTGTTGCCGCTTCGATAATTTCCAAACTGTGTTCAGGGTCAGCTTCTGTCATCACAGTGGCAAGTTCAGCAATATCTTCAGACTCCGCTTCTTCAAAGACCATATTAACCAGGTCTGTGGTTGAATCTGGTGTTGCTGTGATAATGGTTTGAATCAATTCCTGTTGATTATCAGGGTCTTCTCTATTTACCCTTTGATATAGCTCTGTTACATCAACCCCTTCAACACCAGCCACCGCTTTAGCAATGTCTAGAATATGATCAGGGTCCGCTTTGGCTAAAATACTCACCATCTTTAAAGCAAGCTTTGGATCTATCATGGCGATATCGACAGCAGTTTGAGCCTCTGGGCTCAAAGTAACGGTATCAACATATTCAGTACGAGGGTCAAGCTCGGTACTTACCCAACCGGTTGCGCCACCTTGTGCAACGAAAGCCTCTTGTTGTTCGGTTGGAATCGAACGTCGAACTCGGCTTCGATAAACAATGAAGAAGGCAAAAACTAGCTGCATTATTGCTAAAGAGGTGAAAAAGTAGTCCACGCCAATATGCTGCATGACCAAACCAACAGTATAAGGCCCTATGATACCTCCACTGGCATATATAATAATCATGGCGCCAATGGCACTACCCATTTCATTCTGTTGCAAACGGTCGAAGGTTTCAGCAATGCCTAACGGGTACAAGCTTGAAACAATGCCACTACTTAAACTGATTAACACCAGAGACACAATGAAAAGGTCAAAGTCTAAAATATAAGGCGTTATTAAGGTACAAACCATTGAGAAGAGCACGATATTAAGCATGACTTTACGACGCTCAAATCGATCGGCTAAATAGCCTATTGGAAGCTGTAAAACCACACCGCCAATGATCGCTGCACCTACAAGCAAAGATAGGTTTAACCCTGCAATACCTTTAGACCCCGCATAAACAGGTAACATGCTTAATAATGACCCTAAGACAAAGCCACAAATAAGCACAGCTGTCACACCAACTGGTGACGTTTTAATTAACTTTATTATCGGCATAGGTGCTGTATCTTCGACTTCTGGTGCTGTGGCTTTACCCATAGCAATAGGAACGACGCCACCACAAAGTAAAAGACCGGCAATGATATACAAAGTGGCATCACTGATATCTGCCAAGTTGATCATGAAAGATCCGAGGAACATGGCTAGCAAGACAACAATTTGATTGGTCGCCAAAATACGTGCACGTGTTTCGCTGGTGGCTCTTTCACTTAACCAACCATCAGAAACAATGTTGGTAGAAGCAATACAAAAGCCCATTAAAATACGCATAACCGCCCATACCCACTCATTAAGCCATAGGTAGCATATCAAGATACTAATAGCAGCAAGTGCAGCACAGGCGCTGTAAACTCGAATGTGACCGACACGAATAATCAATCGTCGCGTGTAAATGCCGCCTAACAATAAGCCCACGGAAAACATGGACATAATCATACCGATACTACCGGCGCTGGCGTTTTCTATACTCAATCTTAATGGCAATAGGATATTGATTAATCCATGGCTCAAAAAGATCACAAAACCACTGGTAAACAGTGCGAGTAAAGAAAGAAGTGTTGCAGTCATGGGCTAAGATCTCAACAGGTAATGGGCCGATGGCTTTGGTTGATGGGTTAAAATTTTGGCAAATGTACGCCCTAAAGAATCTCCGAGTCAATCATTAAATTTAACATCAGCTCAGAATAGTCTGAAAGCGACAAAATAACAGTTTCTAAAGGGGGAAAAATAGAAAAAATACGCGAAAATCTAATTGTCATATATAGATTTAGGCTTGCGAGCCAGGCTAATTTCACTATGACGTTTTTAGGTAGATTTTTGATAAATGAAGTGATTAAGAGTTAACCATATTAATAGGAAGGATATTCATAAAATGCTTTTGTAAAAAGCGATAACTTTTTGCTTAAAATTAGCTGGTGAGGCACTAAATAAGATAGAATGCGCGCCTATTATTTTAGCTTTGAGCCCTTATCTAAATGAACACAAGTGTAGTAACTAAGTTTGCCGAATTAAATCTTATCCAACCTTTGCTTGATAGGCTGATTGAATTGGACTATCAGCAGCCAACACCAATCCAAATTGATGCGATTCCTCATATCATTGCAGGACGAGATTTGATCGCAGGAGCCAATACAGGTTCAGGTAAGACCGCAAGTTTTGCTCTGCCTTTGCTGCAAAATACTTATCGTTCAAAACAAGATATAACAAAGAGCAAAACGAATAAGGGAAACTTTGTAACCAGTTTGATCTTAGTGCCTACCCGTGAGCTTGCCAAACAGGTTGCGGATAGTATTAAGTCTTATGCTAGCCACCTTAATGGTGATGTTAAGACTGTTTGTGTTTTTGGTGGCGTATCTATTAACCCTCAAATGCTGGCTTTACGAGGTGGTGCGGATATTCTAGTTGCAACACCTGGGCGATTGTTAGATTTAATTTCTTCAAATGCAGTGAAGTTGGATAAGGTTTCAACGTTAGTGCTTGATGAAGCTGATCGCATGCTTAGCTTAGGTTTTACAGATGAAATCAATGAAGTGTTAGCGCTTTTGCCTAAATCAAGGCAAACCTTATTGTTTTCAGCAACTTTTCCAGATCAAGTTAAAACATTAACCCAAACACTACTCACAGACCCTATTGAGATTCAATTACAGAGTGCAGATGCAAGTTCACTAGTACAACGTGTGTTTAGCGTTAATCAAGGACAAAAAACAGCATTACTCGCTCATTTGATTAAAGAGCATCAATGGCAGCAGGTACTTATTTTTGTCAATGCAAAAAATGCTTGTGAGCACCTTGCTGACAAACTTTCAAAACGTGGTATTTATGTTGATGTTTTCCATGGCGACAAGGGGCAGGGCGCTCGTAATAAAGTGCTGGATGCCTTTAAAGCAGGTGAAATAGATGTCTTAATTGCAACCGATATTGCTGCCCGTGGACTCGATATTGAAAAGCTTCCAGTGGTTATCAATTATGACTTACCTAGAAGCCCCTCTGACTATATGCATCGTATTGGTCGGAGTGGTCGTGCGGGTGAAGTCGGTTTAGCTTTATCTTTAATTGATCATGAAGACTATCACCACTTTAAAGTGATAGAGAAAAAGAACAAAATCCGTTTAGAAAGGGAAGAAGTGGAAGGTTTTGAAGTGGACCAAAGTCTTATTCCTAAGCTTGATAAACCAATGGCTAAGCCAGAAGGAACGGGGAAGAAAAAACGTAAAAAGAAAGCCGCTCAAGCTACTGATGTATGGTTGAACGCTACTGATTAAGGTAAATCGACTGTAATTAAATAAAAAGGGAATAGAGCAAATGTCTATTCCCTTTTTTTGACATCAATTTATACAACAAATTTACTGGTTTCTTGTTGTAAGTTTGATGATAAACGATTTAATTCATCTACTTGGCTTTCGGTTGATACTGCTTCATCTGACAGTTTATCGGCTAAGTCTCTGATATTGGTTGTACGAGTACTAATGTCATCACGGACTCGGACTTGATCTTGAGTCGCAAGCGATATTTTTTGTGTCATCTGTTCAATTTCTTGTACAGATATCATAATGCCATCAATCATTTTCTGAGCTTGATCCGCCTCACTCACACTACCTGTCGCAAGTTCAGCACTGTCGCGCATGAGCTCTGCCGCTTTCATAGAGGATTGTTGCACATTGGCAATCATAGTTTGAATTTCTGTTGTCGAATCACTTGTTCGACTTGATAGGCTACGTACTTCGTCTGCAACGACAGCAAAACCTCGGCCAGCTTCACCCGCTCTAGCAGCTTCTATAGCAGCGTTAAGTGCCAATAAATTGGTCTGTTCGGCGATATCATCAATGGTTGAAACGATACCCGCTATACTTTGTGCTTGAGTATTAAGTTCAGTCACAACTTCGTTGGCATCGGTTAGTTTATTTGCGAGGTAGTTTATAGACTGTTGACTAGACTTCATTTGCACAATCCCTTCCTCACTTAGACGTAAAGTACTAGAGATTTGCTGAGTGGTTGTCTCGACATTGTTACTAATTAGGTTGGTCGACTCATTAAGCGTTTCAGCAGCATTAGAAGCCTCATGGGTATTTTGCATCTGCTGTTGAATATGCTGACGGTTTTCAATAACTGAGTGGGAAAGTGAATCTGCTTGTCCTGCAACCCCTTTAGATACTTCGCCTAAGTGTTGAATGATCTGGTGAACATTATCAGTAAAACGGTTAAAGTCGTTAGCAACTAGACCAACTTCATCACGGCTTTTTATATTAATTCTTCGTGTTAAATCTCCATCACCATTAGCAATATCATTTAACGCTTTGCGTAGAGAGAATAGATCTCTAAATAGAATATTGACTAACCAATTAACCATAAAGACAGCAATTAACGTAAAGCCAATACTAATTAGCATTAGGGTATAAAATGTTTCCCAATACTCAGCGAGTTCTGTTGCTTGATCTGCTTCTACACCAAGTACCCATGAAGAATCCTTAATCGGTAAGAAATGAAGAATCTTATTACCTGATTGGCTATTCAAAGTTAAATAAGCGCTTTCATTAAGTGCTGCTTGATACTTCTCTTTGGAGAAGGCTTGATATAAATCAGCGACATCTTTTTGAATGAGATCTTTTTGTTTGTGGGCGATAACTTGGCCTTCGCCATTAAGTAAAAAGATATGGCTATTTTTACCTGTCTCAACATTGGTGATTGCTGAGAATAAATCTTTAATTTTTAAATCGACACCCATAACCCCTTGTATCTTGCCTGACTCGTAAATCGGTCTAGCAATGGTAAAGGTCATTTCTTGTGTATTAACATCTTTATATGGGCCAATCAGCTCTATTTCACCAGAAGATGTTACCTTCTTGTACCAAGGGCGTTGGCGTGGATCATAATTGTTGACGAACTTTGTGAAACCATTGGTTCCAACTCGAGTTCCATCATTTAAACCTGCATAGATAGAAGAAAAGTTACCCGCCGTGATCGCCATTGTAAGCTGCTTTACAAAGACTCCTTCATCTAACGGTTGCTCAGCAAGAGAGCTAAGTATTTGATGCTTGGAGTTTATCCAGGTTTCAACACTATCACTTACTGTATTGGAGATGCTTCCAATACGTTGGTACATGCTATGTTCCATCGCAGTTGAAAGTTTTTGCGTAGAAAACAAGGTGAGTACAACACTGGTAAAAAGAACGGCAGCAGTTGCGATTAGACTAATTTTTATTTTTAAAGAATGGCTAAACATATTTCTCTCTAAATAGATCCTTGAGGGAAAGATATAAATAGACCTAATTCACCTTAGAAAAAGTTAATTGCAATTTTTATGGCTGAAAGAGAGTAAATTTAAGCTTTCCTTAGATTAAACTTATTTTGCACTGAACGGTTTTAACTATGAGTTTTTGCTATAGATTTGGCTGGGAAAAACCCTATAAAAAAAGTGTTATTTCATCTAGCAGCCATACTTTATTGTATAAATTTTTCTAAATCTACATGATTTCATTAAAATTATAATAAAAGTTATAAGCAACTTAAAAAGTACGTATTTAGCCGCATTTAGGATAAATTATGTAATATTTAGCCTTAATTTTTGAAAGTATGTGAATGGGATTCACTGATTGTTTTTATTGATAAATATCAAATAAAAGGTGTTTTCTAAGTTGGGTTTTAGGAAGAAATTTATTTGTAGCCCTTACTATAAAAGGGGTTAGTGATTTTAAAGCCTATTAAAAGTGATTTTATTTTTTATTTGAGTTGTGATTTTCAGGTAACAAAATGTAGTTCTTGCTAATACAGTGTTTCGCAAAGAGGAATATGTTAAAAGTAAGAAAAGGTCTCATAATGAATGTCATTAGAGACACTTTATACATATGTCCGTCTGTAGAAGGTTTAATGTAAAAATAATTGTTTAGGTTATTTTAGTATCGTGAATGCCAAGTTTATTTTTGACTGAAGTTGGGAAGTGCACGTTTTTCCAAAGCTGTTGGCAGATATTTTTCGTATTATGCCACTCTTTGCTTACTATCCAATCGATTAATAAAGCTGGATCAGATTGAAACCCAACTGCTTCAGGCTGATTCTCGGTTAACCAAGCTTTGACTGAGTCTGAATCCAGCGTTGGCATAGTATGACAAAGCCCCATTTTTTGCAGTGATACAATATTTGAGTATTGTTCGAATTGACCATGCAGTGGTTTTATCAAGAGTTTCTTTCCTAGCTTTAAGCATTCACTTGAAAGCTCAAAGCCTCCATTTGCAATGACGCCACCGCAAGATACCAGCTTTTCATGAAAGCCTTCTTTACTGGTTTTACGCCAGTGGATATGGCCTTGATCAAAGTCTTGTTTTAATTCTGGGTGAAAACAATGAAATCGATAGCCTGTAAAAGGGAGCAGTAGTCGGCGGATCTCTTTTAAATTTTCAAATGGGAAATAAACAAGTATATCTTTTTCAGACCTCTCATCACTCCCTTGATCATCAACAAAAGGAGGAATGATAGGGTGACCAAAGTGGTAATAATGTACACCTAACTTAATGTCACAAGGAGCAAATTGTTTTAACAATAATTGACTATATAAAAAGTTACCCTCTTGTGGAATTGGATTAAGAAAGGCAGCTTGGTGACTTATTGCTATTGAAGGGATTTTCTGTTTTTTTGCTGCCCAAGCACTAATAGGTTCAAAATCATTTAAGACGAGATCATAACCCGTTAAATCAAGTGCTTTGATGTCATTAAAAAATTGGTTTGGTTTGAAAGACTGTAAGGTTTTCCATTTAGCTATGGTGCCATTTTCAGTCTTAAAACTTAGACCTTGTCGAGTTTGGTAATTGCCAAATACCTGCATATCAAAGTATTTATCCGAATCACGACCTGTAAATAGGTAATCGACTTCTATGTCATCTCTTTGGTTAAAGGCTTTAGCTAATACTCTGGCACGACTGATGTGGCCATTACCTGTACCTTGAACACCATAAAAAATTTTCATACAACTCCGTCATTAAGTCAGGATAACATATAAGTGAAGGCCTGCTGCTGACATGCTTAAGCCAAGAATGGCTCCAGCGAGAATGTCAGTAGGGTAGTGAACCCCGAGCAATACACGTGATAAACCAATCAAACTGGCCCAGGTATAAACTAAATAGGTAACAGATGGGTAATAATGTGCCAGTAAATAGGCCATCAGAAAGGCCGCTGCAGTATGCCCAGATGGCAGGCTAAATTTATCAGAAGGTGAAATATGAGCACTAAGGTTAGCTAAACTGTCGCAGGGTCTATCCCGTTTAAAGAGCTTTTTTAATACCAGATACAGGGGAAGCTCTAGCGCATAAGCTAACAGTGCTGTGTAAAGAAAAATAGCACCATCTTCTTGTTCAAAGAGCCAAAGCACTATCCCTAATATTAAGTAATAGTGGCCATCACCAGTGTGAGAAACTGCTCTAACTAAGGTGCAATTCTTATGGTTTGTTTTTCTAAACAACCAATGAAACAGGTGCATATCTGTACGGCTGATAATATTCATAACCTGTCCTACTCTCTCGATTATATTGGTATATTAAAAAGGCAATATGAATAAAAAGTGACAGTTCTAAGAAGGGTTTATGACAGCCTAAAAAAGCTGACGCCTTTTAAAATAAGCGTCTATAGTTAAGAGCTTACAAATAAAAATAATAGTTTAACTAACCCAAGGATAAGACGATGTCATTACGTATTAACGATCAAGCGCCAAACTTTAAAGTAGATACAACCCATGGAATGATAGATTTTCATGAATGGATTGGTGATCAGTGGGCGGTTTTATTTTCACACCCTAAGGACTTTACACCTGTGTGTACGACAGAGCTTGGTTATATGGCAAATATTCAGGAAGAGTTTAGCAAACGTAATACTAAAATTATTGCGCTAAGTATCGACTCAAAAGAAGACCATGAAAAATGGCTAAAAGATGTTGAGGATGTTGGTGGTGCTGGCGTCAAATACCCCGTTATCGCAGATACAGATTTAAGTGTGGCCAAGTTATATAATATGTTCCCTGCTGATGAAACTGGCTCTGCTGAAGGTCGTACAGCCATGACAAATGCCACTGTGCGGGCAGTTTATGTTGTAGGGCCAGATAAAAACATTAAGTTAATCTTGATTTACCCTATGACCACGGGCCGTAACTTTGACGAAATTTTGAGAGTAATAGACTCAATGCAGTTAACTGCAAAACATAAAGTTGCAACTCCCGTTAACTGGCAACAGGGTGAAGATGTGATCATTGTGCCAGCAATAAATAATGAAGAGGCGGCAAAAATTTATCCTAATGGGTGGGAAACGGTAAAACCCTATTTAAGAAAAGTAAAACAACCAGATTAAGTCTATAAAAAATGAGATGTAATTAAAAAAGGTCGCCTTGTGAGCGACCTTTTTTATGAAGTTTTTAACGTCCTGTTTAAACTTAAAAACTTGTTATGCTACCAAGCATTCTTTTTTTACCTGCCCAACCTTTTAGATTGAGCCGGTGATAGTTTTTAAGCTTTGTACCTAAAGGCAAATGTCTATGTAAGTAACAGATAGCCTAGGCAACATTTTGAGCTTAATTGGCAATTGTATATTGGTTAACAGTCGCAATTAATGCCTGCATTGATGCTGATACGATATCTTCATCTATCGCGACACCGTTATAGCGTTTACCATTAATGTTAGTTTGAACATAAGTGATAGCTTGAGAGTCTGTGCTACCAGTTAGAGCATGCTCTTGGTATTGAACAACATCTAACTTAAGATTGAAGTGTGTACTCAATGCTTGACTGAATGCGGATAGGGCACCATTGCCTTGACCATGAATACTGATAATCTCTCCATCAATAGCCAAGTCTGCACGAACTGTATCTAAACCATCTTTTTGCAGTTCATACTTACCTAGTTTATAAGGTGAATTACCTGTTAAATAAGTATCTTCAAACAATTGCTTCATGGTATCGCCATTTACAACGCCACCGTCTTGCTCTGCAAAAACTTGAACAACAGGGCTGAACTCAACCTGCAACCAACGAGGCAAGGCTAAACCATGCTCTTGTTCTAGGGTGTAAGCAACACCACCTTTACCAGATTGACTGTTTACACGAATCACTTCTTGGTATGTACGACCCAAATCTCTTGGGTCGATTGGTAGATAGGCAACATCCCAAGGCTTATCCGCTGTTTGGTTAGCCAAGCATTTATTGATAGCGTCTTGATGTGAACCTGAGAAAGCAGTGAAAACTAATTCGCCTGCGTAAGCGTGTCTTGGGTGAACTGGTAAGTTTGTAACTGCTTTAACAACGCTTACTATACGGTCCATATCACCAAGTTGAAGTTCTGGATCAACACCTTGGCTATACATATTCATTGCCATGGTAACAACATCCATATTACCAGTACGCTCACCATTACCTAATAATGTACCTTCAATACGGTCAGCACCCGCCATCATGCCAAGCTCGGCAGCGGCAACGCCACAACCACGGTCATTATGTGTGTGCAAGCTGACATACATACAATCACGCTTCGCAACATTACGGCAGAACCATTCGATTTGATCTGCGTAACGATTAGGCGTAGAGACTTCTACTGTAGCAGGAAGGTTAATAATGATTTTATTTTCAGGTGTTGGTTGCCAAACCTCTGTTACGGCATCAACAACTTCAACCGCATAATCCATTTCTGTGCCAGTAAAACTTTCTGGAGAGTATTGGAAAACCCATTCAGTATCCGGGTACTTCTCTGCGAACTCTTTAACACACTTAGCCCCGTTTACAGCGATGCTTTTTACGCCTTCTTTATCCATGCGGAAAACTTGTTCGCGCTGAGTTGTCGAGGTCGAATTGTAGACGTGTACAATGGCACGACGCGCGCCAATCAAAGATTCATATGTACGTTCGATTAACTCTGGGCGAGCTTGAGTTAATACTTGTAAGGTTACATCAGCAGGCACCTGATCTTCTTCAATTAACCAGCGACAAAAGTCAAAATCTAATTGAGAAGCAGCAGGGAATCCAATTTCAATTTCTTTAAAACCAACATCAACCAATAATTTAAACAGTTCTTTCTTCTGTTCTACCGTCATAGGTTCAACCAGTGCTTGGTTACCATCACGTAGATCAACACTGGTCCAAATAGGTGCTTTAGTAATGGTTTTATCAGGCCAAGTACGATCAGGCAAACTGACTGGTGTAAACGGACGGTATTTTGTGTGGTCGAAGTTACTCATTATTTTTCCTTTATCCCTTTAGATAGTCATTCTTGAGATGGATAATCTCTTTAAACTCATATGCTTATGTTGTGTAAGCTAGTTTAACCTTTTTTTATGGATAAAAAATTGCGTTTTTATAAAAATAATAGTTATTTTGGCAATATTATTGCGGTATATTTTTAAATGTTGAAATTTTATGGTGATAACCTATGTTGGATGCAATGGATATACGAATACTTGAGGTACTTCAGCAAGATTCTAGCTTAACTAATCAGGAATTGGCCGATAAGGTAGGTTTATCGCCGTCACCTTGTTTAAGGCGGGTTAAGTCACTCGAAGAGTCTGGTATTATCACTAAATCAGTTACCTTGCTTGACCAGAGAATGTTAGGTTTAAAGCTAACTGCATTTATTCAAGTGAGTATGGATCGTCATACACCTGATAGGTTTGAGTTATTTGAATCAAGTTTAACCTCTTACCCTGAAGTAAAATCTCTGAGTTTGGTTACAGGACATTCTGCTGATTATTTAGTTGAAGTTGTGGTTGAAGATATGGACAAGTATCAGGAGTTTCTATTGGTGAGATTACTACGTATTCCTGGTGTGACCGATGTGCATTCAAGCTTTTTGATGCAGAAGGTAATTGATAGAACAAGTTTACCATTGGAGCACTTAACGAAGACAGTCAAGGTAACTCCTTAGTCTAAGTATGATATGCGATGTTTTTATAATGAGCTAAGGCCTTATAAAGCTAAGTAAAATGAAATTACGACTTTAAAAACTAAAAATGAACCCCATTATGCCTTCATTAGATTAATTGCATGTCATGGCAATCAAGGTAGAGATGAATATATGAGTGAGTTGAAAGAAAGACGTCGAGTCGTCATTCCGGTCCGTGCAGGTGATGTTATGGCCGAGTTTATTTCCTTTTCTGGTGATGAGACAGGTAAAGAACATATTGCTATTCATTTTGATGGCAAAGAAAAAAACAACGAAACACCCTTAGTAAGAATCCATTCGGAATGCTTAACGGGTGATGTGTTTGGTTCGGGTCGTTGTGATTGCGGCGAACAGCTAGATGAAGCAATAGATAAGATTGACCTTGAAGCTGGCTATATTCTTTATTTACGTCAAGAGGGCCGTGGGATTGGCTTGTATGCAAAACTTGATGCTTATGACCTGCAAGATCAGGGCTATGATACTTACCAAGCTAATGAAATGCTGCATTTGCCTCAGGATGACAGGGATTTTGCGATTGCAGCAAAAATGCTTAAAGCTGTTGGTGTTACTAAGATTCGTCTTTTGACCAATAATCCTGATAAAGCAAAGCAAATGGCAGAGAATGGTATTGATGTCGTTGAGATTTTACCAACAGGTGTTCATGTAAACGATCATAACCGTCTTTATCTTGAGACTAAAGCACAGAAAATGAATCACACATTAGATTCAGAAAAGCTAAAGAAATAAGGCTTTGCTTTTTAATTAAGTTAAAAAGCAAGCAAGTTTAAAAAAAGGCACTCAAACATTTTGAGTGCCTTTTTTAGTCCTCTCGACCTGAAAAAATCAAGCATTAATTGGCTCTTGCAAGATTACGACACTGCTCTTGGTTCCATTTCTCTATAACGTCATTTTGATGTGTTTCATACCAATTCGATTGACTGATTTTAAGCATTTCATGACGAGTTGAATTGATGACTTTTTTATCAGTGTTATGGCTAAACGCCGCCCACAAAGGGTTGGCAAACTCATTAATCGTAAAGTTATACTTTAACCTTTCACTCGGGTAGCCACTTCGACATAAGGTGCCTTTAGCCAAAAACTCTGTTAACGGCAAGAAATCGATACGACCAGCGAATAACATTTTTATTGCAATTAAATAGTGTGGAACAGGGTAAAGTTGCTCATCTAGCATGGCTAAATCTGTTGAAACATAGTTTTGAAGCTGACTACCGGATTGTATGGCAAGTATTCGGTGAGAGTGGACTAGTTCTTGCCAGTTATTAAAGGGCGTTTCTGATTGGTTTCTGTCTGTTTTTTCTAATGAAAAGATCGCTTGGCGATAAGGTGAAACTTCAGCCATCCAGATAAATTTGTTTTCTCGCTGTGGGGTTCTCGATAGAGAGAAAAAGAGGGTGTTTTTATCATTCGAGGCTATTTGAATTGCTCGGCGCCATGGGAAAAACTCAATATTACCTAATTCAATATTATGCTTTTTAAGTAAAATTGGCCTGAGTTTATCTAAAAGGTCTACAACATAGCCTTTTGGGTTGTTATTGCCGTATTGAAGAGGGGCAAACTCTGAAGTGACTAATCGTACTTTTGTCGTTTCTGCGCTAGCTGTAACGGAAAAACATAATGCTAAACAAATTATTAAGTAATGAATCATAGCGATAGAATTAGCTTAAAGTGAGAGTGAAATATCACCCTCACTTATAATTGGTTTATGACTAATCTTTCAGTGCTTTCTTCATTTTTTGAAGATTAATTTTGCGCTGAATTTTACGTTGTTTTTTCTCTTCAGCTGTTGCTGCCGCTTTAATTGCTTTTTTATCAAGTTTCGGCGCTTTTTTCTTTTTGCTTTTTGCAGCAGGAGAACGAACTTTTGTTTTGGCTTCTAAGCCTTCAATGCGACCAAACTTGATAGACGATTGCATGTATCGTTGGATCTTCTCCATCATAGCGAGATCCGTACTATCCACTAAAGATACACAAGTGCCAGGGTTTCCATCACGAGATGCACGACCTGCTCTGTGTACATATGAGTCTGACTTTTGCGGTAAGCGCAGGTTAATGACAGTATTTATCTCAGGTAAATCTATACCTCGCGCTGCGACATCCGTTGCAACCAAAACCTGAAGACGTCCTTTCTGCATTTGTTTCATATGCTCACTTCGATCGCCTTGCTTCATTTCACCATGTAATCCACTACACATAATGTGAAGGGCTCTGATTTTATTAACCCATACGTCAACGTGGTCTCTATTTGAAACAAAGAGTAATGCTTGCTGAACACCTTCCTGCTTAAGAAGATGTTTTACTATGGCTTCTTTATGAGCATCATCATCAACACGGTAAGCAACTTGCTTAATTTGAGAAGGAATAGTACGTGTTGAGTCATTAATTTGCAGCGTTTCTGGCTCTTGTTGAAAAATCTTATCAGCAAGCTGACCCAGTTTATCGCCATCCAAAGTCGCTGATAACATTGCTGTCTGACGGTTTTTTGGCAATTCTTTAACTAATGCCGTAATAGTGTCAGCAAAGCCCATATCAAGCATACGGTCAGCTTCATCAATGACAAAGTAGCTAACATCACTTAAATCAAGCCATTGTTTGTCATCTAATTCTTTTAATCGACCCGGTGTTGCCACAAGAATGTCGCAGTCTTCACTCAGTTGTTGCTGTTGCATGCCGTAAGGTGTGCCGCCAACGATAAGTTGAGGCTGAATACGAGTATGGATTAATAGCTCACGTACCAAATTAAAAATTTGACGAGCTAGTTCACGACTTGGCGCAAGAATAAGTACCTTAGGTGCATTAGTTGAAGCCTCATCACGATCCAGAATATGCTGTACTGCTGGTGCACAAAAAGACAGGGTTTTACCTGTACCTGTAGGTGCACTCGCCAATAAATCTTCTCCATCCATTAACACAGGAATTGCTTGGTTTTGAATTTCTGTCGGTTCTTTAAAGCCAAGTTGAATGATGGCTTGTTCGATGGTTGGATCTAATTCTAATTCTGAAAAGGACATTAATGGTCTCTATAATGGTTTGATCTGACTAAATAAGGTTGCGGATAATACCCTTTTTTTTGGGCTAAATCAGCATATCTAATGTAAATGAGGCCGGAGAGTTTACTATTCTATTAAAACCTTACAATTGTTTGAAAGATTATTAGACCCACGTAGGACAAATCCACTAAAATGCCCACATAAATTTTAGAGGTAATTAAATGCAAAACTCAGATGAGTTGGTTAGCAAGCAAACATTAAAATGGGTGACGTCTTTTATCGTTGATCTTAATGTTTGTCCTTTTGCTAAACGTGAGGTAGAGCATGACTCTATTCGTCTATCAGTTGTTCGATCAAAAAAGACAGCCTTTGCTCTTGAAGAGTTGATGGCAGAAATTGCATGGTTAGATGAGAACACAGAAACAGAAACTAGTTTAGTTGTGTTCCCAACTTTATTTAGTGATTTTGAAAGCTATTTAGACTTTGTCGCTATGACAGAAGATATTATGTTTGAACAAGGCTACGAAGGTACTTATCAAGTTGCAACTTTCCATCCGGATTACTGTTTTGATGGTGTTGAGCAGGATGATGTCTCAAATTATACCAATCGCTCGCCTTACCCAATGATTCATTTGCTTCGAGAAGCGAGTGTTGAAAAAGCCATAGAATTTTATGGTGATACAACAGGTATTCCAGATGACAATATTGCCTTAATGGAGGAGATGGGGCTTGAGAAAGTAGAAACCATCTTACAATCTTGTCTAAAGCCTGAAAGCGCAGAATAAACGAACATTTGATTGCTAATTAGTAATCAAAATAGATTTAAATTTTAAAAATGCCGGAGAATTCATGGCTGCAACTATTGGTCGTCAACAAACATTGACCGTAATAAGAGAAAAAGATTTTGGTGTGTATCTAGATGCGCACCAGTTTGGCGATGTGTTATTGCCAAAAAGGTATGTGCCTCAAGGAACAAAAGTCGGTGATGATTTAGAGGTTTTTATATATCTAGATTCAGAAGATGAGTTAATCGCAACGACGCTTGAACCTAAAGCACAGGTAGGTGAGTTTGCCGCATTAACCTGTGTTGCAAATAACCGTGTTGGTGCATTTTTTGATTGGGGTTTACCTAAAGACTTATTGGTGCCATTTAGCCAGCAAAAAAATACAATCGAAGAGGGTGAGACCCACTTAATGTTTGTTTATCTAGATCAGAATACAAACCGTTTAGTAGGTACAACTCGTGTTGACGCACTGTTAAACAGAGAGGAACCACCTTATAGAGCAGGCGATAAGGTTCAAGCCATTATCGGTGATAAAACAAACATAGGTTTCAAGTGTGTCATCGATAATCGTTTTTGGGGTGTTTTGTTCTTTGAAGATGCGTTTCGTCAGTTACGCAAAGGCGAGAAAGTTACAGCGTTCATTAAGCGTGTTCGTGATGATGGTAAAATTGATATCAGTCTACAAGAAGTTGGTTATAAGAAGGTAACTGGTATTCTAGGTGATATTTTGCAATATCTTGATGATCATAATGGTGAGATGCCAATTACGGATAAAAGTAGCCCTGAAGCAATTTACGCCGTATTTAAAGTAAGTAAGGCGACTTTTAAAAAGGCCTTAGGAGCACTTTATAAAGATAAGAAAATATTACTGACTAAAGAAAAAGTAACTAAACTTTAGTGCTTCTGTGTTAATAAAAAAGGCTATGTTCATATGACATAGCCTTTTTAGTTTCTGAGCTATTAGTTGCTGTGATTGTACTCATCTAATGCCACTTCTAAATGGCTTGCTGTATCAACTAAAACAACCTTGGAGTTAATAATCTCATTCATGTTTTGTAGGCAAGATTCAGATCTCTCTTGAATTTGCTTAACATCATGGTACATCTTATCAGACGCTTCCCTTTGCGCTGTTGCTGACCGGGCACTTTCGCTATTTAAATCCGCTAATGTTTTAATAAGCTCTGTCATTTGAGTCAGTTTGCTCTTAGAACCGTTTACATTGTCTGAAATATGTTGAACTTCTCTAGCACCACTTTCTACTTTTTGAACAAGCTCTTCAGAGGTTTTTTCTAGGTTTTCAATCATGCTTTGAATTTCAATTGTCGCTTCTTGAGTTCTCACAGACAAACCACGTACCTCATCAGCAACGACTGCAAAGCCACGACCTGCCTCGCCAGCACGTGCCGCTTCTATTGCTGCATTCAGCGCTAATAAGTTAGTTTGTTCGGATATACCATTAATGACATCAAGAACAGATTTAACCTCATGGGAGGTGTTTCTCAGCTCTGTACTGGCTTTTGAGGAGCTTTGCATTTCAGTACTAAGTTGCACCATTAACTTGATAAGCTCCTCTGATTGAGTATTCACTTCCTGCATATTGCCGTGTAAGTTTTGTGCAACCTCATCTGCCTGTTCTGAATATTGAGCGGAATCATTAGCTGTTTGAGTCGACTGTAAAACAGCATCGGAGCAGCGTACCAACTCTTCATGTTGGCCTGACAGGTGAGTTTGAGATGAGTTAGAAAGCCTATCTATTTCTTTTGTTTGGTTAGCGACTTGTTTTGAAGCAATCGAAACCGATTCTATTAATTTCACGAGTTTATTGATTGTACTATCAACGGCACCACCAATAAGGCCAAATGCATCACTTCCAGAAAACCCGATTCTTTGATTCAGATCTCCGGCTTCAATTTGCTGCATTACGCGAATAATATGTTTCAATAAAGGCATGATGTTTTGAGCAATGGATATTGCCAACAAAAAGATAAATACAATTGCTACAGTGCTGAGTACGGCAAGGCTTGATGATGACATAGCATTGTGTGCTATTTGATTTTCTTTTAGTAATACTTCTAATTGGTAGTGTTGGTAAAGCTGGAAGAGTGTTAGTAACAATGCACAGATGGAAGGTAAAATGAACTTAGTTTCTAAACTAATATTCATTAAAATGCGGTCACGCCACCCAATTTTTACGTCAGCCATAAATCTATTTCAACCTATTTTTTAAATATTCTTATCGGTAGTAAATCTGAGTCGTCTTGTTACAGGTCCGTACTCAGATTTACTAACTCTAAATAGACCTATGTTTTTTATCAATTAATAAAGGCGAATATACGGTAAAGAAATTTCATTATGTGAAAGTTGAAATATATTGCTCGCATTCTGAACTGAATTGGTGTTATCCACTTGATAAGTATATGTTTGTTTTTGTTGCTAAAAGGAGATTAAGCCAGATAGCTCATTAAGCTTTTTGGTGTGATCCAGCTTTTTCTTGATGCATTCAAGTAAAAACGACTGAATTGGTAGCCGTAATTCAGTTTTATCGACCTCAGCAATTAGAAATCCGCAAATATAGTCAATCTCAGTTTCGCGTTGAGAAGAAAAGTCTTGCAGCATGGATGAACGGTTCTGAGCCGTTTTTTCAACAACTTGATCAATCAGATTAGCTAAGTCTGATTGCACAAAACCCTTAGCAACTAAAAAGTTGCATACCTCATCACGGCAAGCTAGATAGAAGTGGGAATACTGAGCATTCAAAAGTTGACCATTTTTAATATCGAAAAATGCAGTTAATGGATTAATAACTGCATTCACTGCAAGCTTTGAATAAAGCTTCTTAACTATATCGCCTGTATAAAAGCGAGAAAATGGCTGTGGTGGCCGTTTTGAGTGATCTAAAGCACCAATATAAATGTCACCTTCACCTGTTCTTTTAATTTTATTAGGTGCAAGCTTAAGCGCGCCTTCACTTGTCGTTGCAATAAAGAGTGTTTGTGTGGGCTTAAGTATCTCTGCGAGTTGGTGTTGAGAGCCCATGCCGTTACATAGTGTGATAAGTTGGGCGTCAGGGCTAATCTTCGCCATGTTTTCTTTATAGGCATTAATTAGGTCGAAAGATTTGGTGCAAAACAATATACGATTGAACGTCTGCTCAGTGTTGCCATTATTCAACCATGAATTACTTAACTCCTTAAGCGGGTAGCTTTTTGCACCTAGATTATTCTCAAGGATTAATGTTTCAAGCTTTTGTACGCTTCTATGCAATAAGGTAACGCTAATTTTAAGGTCAGCAAGCTTGCTATACCAGAGTAACCCAATGGCACCAGCACCTATGATCAACCAATTTTCGTTGTTGCCTTTCAAAGTTAATAATCCTGTTTAAATCACTGTAATTAATAAAATTTACTGTTATTATCGCCGCAATTAATAAGATTTAAAATGACAGGAGTGAAAAATGCCTTCTTTTGATGTGGTGAATGAACTGGATTGGCACGAAGTGTCAAATGCTGTAGATCAAGCTAATCGTGAGCTTGGAACCCGTTATGACTTTAAAGGTGTAGAAGCTAAGTTTGTTGTCAAAGACAAATCAATTGTAATGGAAGCGCAATTTGAACCGCAACTTCAGCAAATGTTTGAAATGCTTTTTCAAAAAATGGTAAAGCGTGGTATCGACCTTAAAAGCCTTGAAAGAGGTGATGCTACCCTTGGTAATATGCGTGTTAGCCAACCAATCACGGTTAAGGAAGGCATCGAAGCGCCTGCTGCCAAGAAAATGGTTAAGATGATTAAAGACGCCAAACTGAAAGTACAAGCTCAAATTCAAGGTGAACAGCTTCGTGTAACAGGTAAGAAGCGTGATGACTTGCAGCAAGTTATGGCGTTATTGAAAGGTGCAGAATTAGATGTACCTGTTCAATTCACAAACTTTAGAGACTAAGTTATTGTGATTTAAAAAAACGCACCATTAGGTGCGTTTTTTTATGCCTTAAAAGAATAGGGCGTTAAGAAAATTTGCGAATAAGTCTTCTCGCTTTATTGCGTTTATAAAATCTTTAAATTTATGGTGAGGGAGGTAACTGAATGGTTATTCTTTTGATAAGGCTACCAACTTTATAGATAAGGCTTTTAGGGTATGCTTTTTGAATGCTTGAATAATATCTACGTGAAGCTCCAGAAAAACGATATCTTATGCTGCAGTCTCTCGAAAAGTACTTAGATTACGACAATGCTACGATTTGTTTGATACTCTTTTTGAGTCGGGCTTTTTTTTATCTTAGTTTCACTAAGCTTTTTTGATTTTTTGACCTTTTATTAGCCAGCCTTCTTCCTCAAGGTGTGCTTTTTGTCTGTTGTATGCGTCAGAATCTTGTTCAAAAGCGATCTCAAAGTTAGATTTAACGACTCTAAACCAAGGTAACTCTGTGTCTTTTGGCAACATTTTGAGTATCCTGCCAACTTGCCTCGCATAATTAGCTTGCCCTGAACGTTTTGCTAGACCACCATAAGTAATTAATTCACCTTTGGGTATGTGATGTAATTGAGTGAATAATATTAATTTAAACTGCTCCATCGCTTGATTACTCATGGTTCGGCCTTACATAGAAATAAAGAATGTTTAAGAGAAGGTATATATGCGAATTGCACTGATTGTTTTTATATTATTTCCAATTGTCGAAATGATGCTTTTAATTGAAGTGGGAAGTCAAATTGGAACACTAACAACAATTGCTTTAGTTTTCTTAACTGCCATTTTAGGCGTCAACCTCATTCGAAAGCAAGGTGCGCAAACCATGATGCGTGCTCAAGAAAAAATTCGTCAAGGTGCATTGCCAGCTAATGAAATGTTAGAGGGCCTTATGCTGGGCTTAGCTGGTGTATGTTTACTTGTACCTGGCTTTGTTTCTGACACAATTGGCGCTTTATTGTTGTTACCAATGTTTCGAAAAAGCATAGCAGCAATATTTTTGGTCAAATTTATTAGTAGCCGTGTCAATATGCATGCTGCTTGGAATAAAAACGGATCTGCCTTTGACCAAGGTGGGGACACCTTTGAAGGTGAATACCGTAATGAAGACAAAGACATGCTAGATAAAAAATAATTTTAACTATGGGGTTGAAAAGCATTTTGGCAGCCTCATTATCAAAAAACAGTAACAAACTCCTGCTTTTAGGTAGGCTTTAAAAAACCAAGAAAACTTGGTATTGATTTAATATTGGAGAAAAAGATCAATGAATATTCGTCCGTTACACGATCGTGTTGTTGTACGTCGTAAAGAAGAAGAAACAACAACAGCTTCTGGTATTGTTTTACCAGGTTCAGCAACTGAAAAACCAACACAAGGTGAAGTTGTTGCAGTAGGTACTGGTCGTATTCAGTCAAACGGTGAAGTTGCTGCACTAGCTGTAAGCGTTGGCGAAACTGTTGTTTTTGGTCAGTACTCAGGTCAAACCATCAAACTAGATGGTGAAGAACTTTTGATCATGAAAGAAGAAGAGATCTACGGCATTATCGGCTAAGTTTTAAGCCTAATACGTAAATAAATAATAAATAATCGAATTTTAGGAAATAAAGATGTCTGCTAAAGAAGTTAAGTTTAGTGATAGCGCACGCCAGCAAATGCTTAAAGGCGTAAATGTTTTGGCTGATGCTGTAAAAGTTACTCTTGGACCAAAAGGTCGTAACGTAGTAATTGAAAAATCTTTCGGTGCGCCTCTAGTAACTAAAGATGGTGTATCTGTAGCGAAAGAAATCGAATTAGAAAACCGCTTTGAGAACATGGGTGCTCAAATGGTTAAAGAAGTTGCTTCACAAGCAAACGATGTTGCTGGTGATGGTACAACAACTGCGACTGTTCTAGCTCAAGCACTTGTTACTGAAGGTCTTAAGTCTGTTGCTGCGGGTCGTAATCCAATGGATCTTAAGCGTGGTATCGATAAAGCAACTCAAGCTGTTGTAGCGCAAATCGCTTCACAATCTCAACCATGTGCAGATACAAAAGCAGTAGAGCAGGTTGGTACTATTTCTGCTAACTCTGATTCAAGTGTAGGTAAAATCATTGCTGAAGCAATGGAACGTGTTGGTAAAGAAGGCGTTATCACTGTAGAAGAAGGTTCTGGTTTTGATGATGAGCTAGATGTAGTTGAAGGTATGCAGTTTGACCGCGGTTACCTTTCTCCATACTTCATCAACAACCAAGAAACTATGAGTGCTGATTTGGAAAACCCATTCATCCTTATGGTTGATAAAAAGATCACAAACATTCGTGATTTGCTACCAATTCTAGAAGGTGTTGCTAAAGCGTCACGTCCTCTTTTAATTATTGCTGAAGATGTTGAAGGTGAAGCGTTAGCAACACTAGTTGTAAACAGCATGCGTGGCATTGTTAAAGTTGCAGCCGTTAAAGCACCTGGTTTTGGTGATCGTCGTAAAGCGATGCTTCAAGATATTGCTATCCTAACAGGTGGTGAAGTGATTTCTGAAGAAGTTGGTATGAGCCTAGAAACAGCGACTCTTGAGCAACTTGGTACAGCTAAGCGTGTAACTTTGACAAAAGAAAGCTCAACAATTGTTGATGGTGCTGGTAATGAAGCGACAATTCAAGGTCGTGTAGCTCAGATCCGTGCTGAAATTGAATCTTCAACTTCTGAATACGATAAAGAGAAGTTGCAAGAACGTGTTGCTAAGCTTGCTGGTGGCGTTGCAGTTATCAAGATTGGTGCGGCAACTGAAATTGCAATGAAAGAGAAGAAAGCACGTGTTGATGATGCGCTTCACGCAACTCGCGCAGCAGTTGAAGAAGGTGTCGTTGCTGGTGGTGGTGTTGCTCTTGTTCGCGCACTTTCAACTGTTTCAGCTATCGAAACTGACAACGAAGACCAAGAAGTTGGTGCTCAACTAGCGTTACGTGCAATGGAGGCGCCTATGCGTCAGATTGCAACAAACGCAGGTGACGAAGCCTCTGTTGTTGTAGATAAAGTTAAGCAAGGTGAAGGTAACTATGGTTACAACGCTGCAACTGGTAACTACGGCGATATGCTTGAAATGGGTATCCTAGATCCAGCGAAAGTAACTCGTTCAGCACTTCAAGCTGCATCTTCTGTTGCTGGTCTTATGATCACGACTGAAGCTATGATTGCAGATATCCCGAAAGAAGAAGCTGCTGCTATGCCTGATATGGGCGGCATGGGCGGAATGGGTGGTATGGGCGGCATGATGTAAGAGCTAGGCTCTTATTCTGAAACCCAATATCATAATAAAAACCCGAATATCAGTATTCGGGTTTTTTTATGTCTAAATAATAGCTTTATTATTTAAACTCTAGTCGGCTAATGTTGATATTCAGTTATTTCAAAGTGCTTGATCTCTAAGCAAGCTTAGCTTCTAGAATTGATTATTTTGTCTTTTGAGCTTGGGTGATAAAGTCTTTTAAATAATTGATATGCTGCTCATCTTTTCTAACGCCAACAAAAATCTGTTTGCTGATACCATTTTCCCCAAAGCGAATACTCTTTATGGGCATTGTTTTAGCGTATTCATCTACTAGCCAACCTGGTAGGGCGCAAACACCACGTCCGGCTGCGACCATTTGCAGCATGATTTCCGTTGTTTCAATGTATTTATGTTTTTTTACTGTGGACTTTGCTGGACTAAGAAATTGACTGAAAACATCAAGTCTTTCAGGTTCAACAGGGTAACTAAATAAAACCTCTTGAGTAAGTTGTTCGGGTAAAACATATGCTTGGTCTGCAAGTTTATGGGTTTCACTCACAACAAGTTTATGCTCATAGTCAAAAACAGGAATGTACTCAATTTTTGGTCTATAAAGAGGGTCGGGGGTTATAAGTACATCAATCTCATAACTTAGTAATGCGCCTAAAGCACCAAATTGGAATTCTTGTTTTACATCCATATCTATATCTGGCCATTGCTCCAGATAAGGTTGTATCACTCTGAGTAGCCATTGATAACAAGGGTGGCACTCCATGCCAATACGCAGAGCACCAGCCTCGCCTTTAGCGATTTGTTTCAGTAATAGCTCTGTGTGTGAAAATTGAGGTAAAACTCTGTTGGCAAGGGTTTGAATGCGCTCACCGGCTGTAGTTAGTCGTAAATTTCGTCCATCTTTTTTCCATATTGGAGTGGCTATCTGGCCTTCTAGTTTTTTTATGCTGTGACTGAGCGCTGATTGAGATAAATATAATGAATCTGCAGCCTTGGTGAGGGTTCCATGTTCTTTAATGGCGGTTAGTATTTCTAAGTGGATTCTTTCAAGCACTGGTTGGCTCCAATATATAATTTCATGAGTAAAACTCATCGATTCTAAAATACTATCATTTTTATTCATCTTTTAGTTCTTTGAGTGAGAAGGGGGGGGTGGTAGCAAAAATTGAGGCGTTCATTTAAGTGAAATTATTTGATCCAACCTTTGTTAAGGGATGGTTCAAGATGTGTACTTGTAAGATAAATTGATTCTATGAAAAAGGCTTGGCTTAATGTTTTTATAAGCCAAGCCATGAAGAGTACCTTTATGAGTTTCTAGATAGAATCTCTTTTCTAATTATTTCAGCCCCCGCACTTAGCGCATTTAATTTATCTCTTGCAACCTGTCGAGATAAAGGTGTCATGCCGCAATTTGTTGAAGGATAAAGTTTATCAGCATCAACATATTTGAGTGCTTCACGAAGTGTGTGAGCAACTTCATCTGGTGTCTCTATAGTGTTTGTTGCAACATCAATGGCACCAACCATGACTTTTTTGCCACGAACAAGCTCAAGTAACTCTATTGGGGCTTTTGAGTTATGGCATTCTAACGAAATGATGTCGATATTAGATGTTTGAAGTTTTGGAAAAACCTCTTCATATTGGCGCCACTCAGTACCTAATGTTTTTTTCCAATCTGTATTTGCTTTAATGCCATAGCCATAACAAATGTGTACGGCTGTTTCACATTTAAGGCCTTCTATGGCTCTTTCTAAGCAATCGATTCCCCAGTCGTTCACTTCTTCGAAAAATACATTAAAAGCAGGTTCATCAAACTGGATAATATCTACTCCGACAGCTTCTAGCTCTTTTGCTTCTTGGTTTAATATCTTTGCAAACTCCCAAGCAAGCTTCTTTCGACTATGATAATGATCGTCATACAGGGTGTCTATCATGGTCATTGGGCCCGGCAAAGCCCATTTGATCGGTTTATTAGTTTGTTGGCGTAAAAATTTAGCATCTTCAATAAAAACAGGCTTAAGTCGAGAAACCTTATCAACAACAGTGGGGACGCTAGCATCATATCTATCTCGTATTTTTACAATTTTACGTCGCTCAAAATCAACGCCTGATAGATGTTCAATAAAAGTGGTTACAAAGTGTTGGCGACTTTGTTCTCCGTCGCTAACTATATCTATACCGGCTTGCTGTTGTTCTTGTAATGAAACACGAAGTGCATCTTTTTTGCCGTCAATTAAGTCTTCCCCATGTAGCTTCCAAGGGGACCAAAGTGCTTCAGGCTGAGCAATCCATGAAGGTTTAGGTAAACTGCCAGCCGTTGATGTTGGTAGCAATGGCAGGGTTTTGTTTGTATTCATAATATAAGTACTCTGTGTCAAGGCAATTAAAGTGCGAAGTTAGCCGACCATTGTTCTAGTTTAGATTGATAAGGTTTAATGAAGTTTTCTTCAGCGAACTTGCCTTGTTTAATCGCTAGCTTGCTTCTTTCTTCACGATCATAAACAATTTGAGTTATTGAATGATCTAGGTTGTTAAGGTTTGGTTGATAGCAGCTACCTGCAACCGCGTTGGCATTATAGATTTCAGGGCGATAGATTTTTTGAAAGGTCTCCATTGTGCTGATAGTGCTAATCAGCTCAAGATTGGAGTAGTCGTTTAGTAAGTCGCCAAAAAAATAAAATGCCAAAGGTGCTGCGCTATTTGGTGGCATGAAATAACGAACTTGTAACCCCATTTTTTTGAAGTATTGCTCAGTTAGAGATGTTTCGTTGGCTTGATATTCATAGCCCAGTAATGGGTGTTGATTTTCGCATCTATGATAGGTCTTACTGTCTGAAACACTAAGGCAAATAACTGGTTGCTTAATAAAATGTTGTTTGTAGGTATCAGAGTTAACGAAATATTTAAAAAGCTTTCCGTGCAAGTCGCCAAAATTATTAGGGACAGTAAATTTGTTTTTGTCTTTATTATGATTGGGTAATAAAACACTGAAATCATAATCTCTAACGTAGGATGAAAAGTTGTTTCCTACTATGCCCTCAATATATTTATTAGTCTGCTTGTCTAAAATATTGGTTTTTAAAACTTCAATGCTAGGGAAGCTATGGTTAATGCCTTCAATATTCATATCAACAGAAACTATTTCAAGTTCAACAGAATAGCGATTGCCCTTAGGATTGTCCCAATTGGCTAATGCATTAAAGCTATTGTTGATCATGCTTAGGGCGTTGCGTAAATTTTGCTGACGATGCTCACCTCTAGCCAAGTTGGCAAAGTTTGTTGTAATGCGAGTCTTGTCTGATGGCTGATAGTTCTCATCAAGACAAGCCTTTCTAATTGAAAAATTGAAAGCGTTATTTGTGTTCATCTGGTATCCATTTTTCTGCAATATATCCTGAATTTAAAATAAGCCTTTGTGAGGCCTGCTGTACTCTTCTTTGAGCATTTAACTTTATTAGCAATGAACACTTGAAGGAGAAGTGTTAGTTAAATGCGCATTGATTTTCACTTTTGTGTGAAGCGATGAATAATTTATAAGGTTTTTAAAGCATGAAAAAAATCGATTTTATTTCATGGATCTATGATCAAGTTTCATAGGTTTGTGTTTTGAGTGATAAGAAGCACAATCTGAATATTTGTTTTGGCTTTCGAAGCAATAACTTCATGTCACTAATATCGGCCATGTTCTTGTTAAAGTTGTTAGAGAGAAGGTTGGTATAACTTGTAGGTTAAAAAATCACTCACTTTATTGATCTAGCTGATAATGGCGAAACTTAGCAGCGTCTTTTTTCGTGAGAATGAGTGTCATTAAGGTAAGGGTTTGTTACTATCTATAAAGGTAGAATGTTGATTTAGTTGGGATTTTGGATGAGTTCATTAAGTAATCAGTTGGTTTTGGATCTGTTACAGAATAAGCGTTATGGCGTTGAGTATCAGCCTATCGTTTGTGTATTAACAGGTGAAATTATTGCTTATGAAGCGCTATCAAGATTTTACACAGCAACTGGTGAGTCATTGAGGCCGGACCTCGTCTATGCTTCATTACATCATAACCTGCTAAGCCTTTATCAGGTTGAATATGAACAAAAGAAGATTCAACTTGAGCATGCTCCATTAGATAAGACAATCTTTGTGAATTTAGATCAGGATGCTTTTTTTGCGAGTGGTGTTACTGGAATAGATAATCCATTCGTGCAATTAATTCGCTCTCACAAGCAAAACCAGGTGATGGTTGAGTTAATCGAAAACTCTGAGCTAAATGATGCACTAATGAGTTTGTCTATGATCGAAACATTAGCAGCATACGATATAGGGACGGCAATAGATGATTTATGCAATCCAAAATCAATGATATCAGTATCGGTTATGCAGTTAGTTGATGTGATTAAGCTAGATAAGCATGTGGTCAAAAAGGCAGATGATGAACGTTTTATGCTTTTTACTAAGAAAATGATTGAGTTTGGACGACAATCAGATAAAAAAATTGTACTTGAAGGGATAGAAACCGAGAGTGATCTTGATTTCGCTAGGGAGTTAGGGGTTGATTATGTACAAGGTTATTTGTATCGATCACAGTTTATTCAGCGCCCTTGATTAAAATATCAACAATCAGGCTCAAAAAAGAATGGAAACTGGCTTGTATTTGCTCAATCACAAAGATTAGCCAAACCATTGATTCTAAAGCTATTGATAAATCCCTATCCCTGTAAGATACTTATGATACTTTTGATTAGTAGTTTGGTGAAATAAGGGAAGCTTATGCTCAAGAAGACGCTCGTTAGTATCGCTGTGGCAAGCACACTATCCATTACGTCGGCACATGCTCTAGAACTTGGCGAGCTAACCGCCATATCTAAGGCAGATGAGCCTTTTAAAGCTGAGATCCAATTATTAGATGTTAATTCGCTAAAACCAAACGAAGTTAGAATTCGTCTTGGTAGTGAAAGTGAATTCAGACAAGCCGAAATAGTCCCCAATAGAATTTTATCCCGCTTAAGATTTCAAGTGAGACAGCCAAGTAATGGCAAGTTAGTCATTGATGTTGTTAGTCGCGATAAGCTTGATGTCGATAACTTAGACTTTGTACTTTCTGCTAGATGGCCAAGTGGCAAGGTTGTTCGAGGTTATAAGGTACCATTAAAAGAAAGTGTACTTGTTGAGAGCGGTGGTGGAGAAGTTGTGCAATCTAGTAAGGTTGCAAAAGCCAACAATACGATCAATAGAACAACATTTGTTGATGCACGTAGTTTATTAGAGTCTATGCCTACTGAAGGCACTTACACAACGTCTCAAGGTAATACTCTTTGGTCGCTTGCCGATAGAAATAAGCCAAACAATCAGTTAACTGTTTATCAAACTATGATGGCAATCCAAGCATTAAATGAAGATGCTTTTTATGCCAACAATATTAACTTGATGAAAGAGGGAGCCATCCTAAGGCTTCCTACAAAAGAACAAATTGCTTTATTTAACAAAGCAATGTCTAAGCAAGAGTTTGAAAAACAAAATCAAGCTTGGATGGATTTGAAACGAAATGGTCGTATTGCCAAGCAAATTGAGTCTGCTCAATTAAATACTCAAGCTAATTCAAAACCAGCGAGTAAAGTACGCGGCATTTCAGAGGATACTCTGTCATTAATTGCTGGTGCGAGTGTTTTACCAGAAGGCGCAGCAAGTTCGAATGACGGTGGTTCTGAAAAAATTGCTAAACTTGAGCAAGAGCTATCTTCAACGAAAGAAAATTTAGATAAAGAAAGTCGTGAAAAAGTAGAGCTTGGTCAGAAGTTAAATGACTTGAACTCACAATTGGCGACTCTTGAAGAGCTCATCAGCCTTAAAGATGCTCAGCTTGCTGAATTGCAGCAGCAGTTCATGTCAGCACAAAATGCGCTACAAGAACAGAAAAACACTGTTGATCAACTCCTTGAAGCAGATCAATTAAGACGCGAGAAAGAAATGGCCGAAGAAGCTTCTTTTGTTAATCGCTTCTTTGGGAACCCTATATTTGTCTCTATTGCCTCAGTATTACTTCTCGTATTCGGTTTCTTAATAGGTTTCTTAATAAAGAAGTCTGGAAAAAAAAAGGAAGAGGGTGATGAGTTAAGTGATTTTGATTTAGCAAGCGAATCACTTGCTCCTGTTGCTCTTGCAGAAGCGGCAGTACCTGAAATGGCTCCTGAACCAGAGAAGGAAGAGGAAGATGACGATCCTTTCTCTTTCGACTTTGATGGTGCTGTAGATGATGATGCTAATATCGATACTGACTTAGATATGGATATTGCAGATGATCCATTTGCTGAAGACCTTGATGCCAATGAATCAGTTGAAGAAACACCTGCTGAAGATGAATCGTTCGGTGATGAAGCTTTTGGTGATGACATCTTTGATGATAGTGCTTTTGCGGATGATCTTGATCTAGAAGAAACGAAAGAAGAAGTTGAAGAAGACTTTGGATTAGATATTGATGATGTTGATGACCTTGAGGTTGTTGATGAAGAAGACATTCCAACAATTGAACCTGAACCAGAGTTAGAAGAAGATATTTTTGATGACGCTCAAAATATCCTTGAAGCGGATGACGTTGAAGATTCTGAAGAAGCAGACTTTGTTAACAACCTTCTAAATGACACAGAAGAGCAAGACGATATAGATGAAACAGCGATCTTTGATGAAGACCCGAATGAAAGTCTAGCTAATAGCATTGAAGAGTCTTTAACAGAGGCGCAAAGTGATCTAGATGATGATTTAGCCGTTCCTAGCTTCACAGAAGAAGATGCAAAAGAAGATGATGAAGCCAGTGATGAAGAGGAAGAGTTTGACTTCTTCGATGCCAGTGGTGATGAAGTTGCAACAAAATTAGACCTAGCGAGAGCCTATATGGATATGGGTGACGAAGAAGGTGCTCGAGTTATTCTTGAAGATGTTCTTACCTCAGGCAATGAAGCCCAAGTTTCAGAGTCTCAAAGTATGATAGATCGGATGTCACCAAGTGAGTAAAAAGAAAGTCGCGTTAGTTGTTGAATATAAAGGAACAGAATATAAAGGATGGCAAGCTCAAAAATATGACGTACCAACGGTACAAAAATATCTAGAAACTGCTTTATCTAAAATAGCTGCACATACTGTAAAAGTAGTATGTGCCGGTAGAACAGACGCTAGTGTTCACGCCAGTGCGCAAGTGGTTCATTTTGAAACAGATGTTGAGCGTAGTGAAAGGGCTTGGACCCTTGGTGTAAATTCGAATTTACCTAAAGATATTGCTGTTGTAGCAGCAGCGAATATGCATCCAAGCTTCCATGCTCGTTTTAGTGCTGTTAGTCGCCGTTATCGTTATGTGATTTATTCCAATCCCTTACGTCCTGCCATTATGTCTAAAGAGGTGACCTGGACACACAAAACGCTTGATATTACTAAAATGCAACAAGCTGCCAAGGTGTTTGTTGGTAAGCATGATTTTAGTTCTTTTAGAGCGGTTGGTTGTCAGGCTCATACGCCCGTTCGTACTATTTTAAATTTTCAAATTTACCAGTCTGGTCAATACATAGTGTTGGATATAAGGGCGAATGCTTTTTTACATCATATGATACGTAATTTCGCTGGAGTCTTAATGACTATTGGTGCTGGTGAAGAAGAGGTATCATGGGCAAGCGAAGTGCTGGCTGCTAAAGATAGAACAAAAGGTGGGATAACAGGTCCACCAGAAGGGCTCTACTTTGTCGATGCTGAATACCCTAAAGAATTTAAAGTTCCTAAGGTAGCGCTAGGGCCGCACTTTTTACCTTATTTTGAAGAGCCAAGTTATGAATTGCCGAGTTAAAATTTGTGGTATTACAAATCTAGAAGATGCCTTACATGCGTGTGAGCAAGGTGCTGATGCTCTAGGTTTCGTTTTTTATAAGAAATCTCCACGCTATATAGAACCTGAAAAAGCAAATGAAATAGTTAAGCAGCTTCCTCCCTTTGTTGTGCCCGTTGCGTTATTTGTTAATGCTGAATATGAGCTTATTCACTCAGTGATTGAAAAAAATGATCGATGGGTAATTCAATTTCATGGGGATGAAAGTAATGCAGAGTGTCAGAAGTATAATCGTACTTTTATAAAGGCACTAAGAGTGAAACCTGATGACAATATTAATTTAGAAATTAAAAGCTATCCTGATGCAAGTGCAATTTTACTCGATGCATATAAAGCTGGTGTTCCCGGTGGTACAGGGGAGAGCTTTAACTGGGAGTTGGTGCCAAAAAATACCAACAAATCAATTATATTAGCAGGCGGATTAACGGTAAGTAATATTCGTCAGGCCGTAGAACAAGTACAACCTTATGCAGTCGACGTCAGTGGGGGCGTTGAGTTATCAAAAGGCATTAAGGATCATAATAAAGTACAACAATTTATAACTGGAGCTAAACGTGGACAATAAAATAGCTGATAACCTACCAGATCAAAATGGCCGTTTTGGTCAATATGGTGGTGTTTTTGTATCTGAAACGCTAATGGCTGCGTTGGAAGATCTAACTGAGCTTTATGAGAAAATGTCAAAAGATGAAGAGTTTCAGTCAGCTTTTGATAAAGATCTTGCTCACTATGTTGGTCGTCCGTCACCTCTATATTTTGCTGAACGACTGACTGAAAAAGCTGGCGGAGCAAAAATCTATTTAAAGCGCGAAGACCTTAATCACACAGGTGCGCATAAGATCAATAATACAATTGGCCAGGCGCTTTTAGCTAAGCATATGGGTAAGCCAAATATTATTGCTGAAACAGGTGCTGGACAACATGGTGTTGCATCAGCAACTGTTGCGGCTCGCTTAGGATTAAACTGTAAAGTATTCATGGGTGCTGAAGATATTAAGCGTCAATCCTTGAATGTCTATCGCATGAAATTACTAGGAGCAGAAGTAATCCCTGTAGATTCAGGTACACAGACTCTGAAAGATGCTTTGAATGAGGCAATGCGCCATTGGGTTAGTCATGTTGATGATACCTTTTACATCATAGGCACAGCAGCAGGCCCACACCCTTACCCTAAATTGGTAAGAGACTTTCAAGCTGTTATAGGACGTGAAACTAAAGTTCAATGCATTGAGCAGGAAGGTCGTTTACCTGATGCTGTCGTTGCATGTGTTGGCGGCGGCTCAAATGCCATTGGTATGTTCCACCCATTTATACAGGATGAATCTGTTGCTATGTATGGTGTCGAAGCTGGCGGTAATGGTGTTGAAACAGGTGAGCACGCAGCGCCATTAACAGCCGGTAGACCAGGTGTACTTCATGGTAACCGTACTTATATTATGGCTGATGAAGATGGCCAGATTAGCGGTACTCACTCTATTTCAGCAGGTTTGGATTATCCTGGAGTAGGTCCAGAGCATGCTTGGTTAAAAGATATTGGCCGTGCTAATTATGTCGCAATCAATGATGATGAAGCGATGGACGGTTTCCGTGATTTAACGCGTCTAGAAGGAATTATGCCTGCATTAGAATCAAGTCACGCTGTTGCTTATGGTATGAAATTAGCTGCCACTATGGATAAAGATCAAATCGTTGTTGTGAATTTATCTGGTCGTGGTGACAAAGATATTTTAACTGTCGCTGAGCTAGATGGGGTTGAGGTTTAAAATGAATCGTATAAAAAACTGTTTTGCTGAATTAAAGCGTACTAATAAAAAAGCATTGATTCCATTTGTAGAGGCGGGTGATCCGAGTCCAAAACACACAGTTGATATTATGCATGGGTTAGTCGCTTCGGGCAGTAGTATTATTGAGTTAGGAATGGCTTTCTCAGACCCTATGGCAGATGGCCCTGTTATCCAGTTAGCATGCGAAAGAGCTTTGGCCGCTGGTATTACTGTGGCTAAAGTGCTTGAGATTGTGGCGGAGTTTAGAACTAAAGATAATACAACACCTGTTGTTTTAATGGGCTATTTAAACCCAATTGAGTTCTTTGGTTATGAAAAATTTGCAAAAGCAGCAAAAGAAGCGGGTGTAGACGGTATTTTATTGGTCGATCTGACTCCAGAAGAAGCGACAGATGTAGTAGAATGCTTTTCGCAGAATGATATTGATCTGATTTATTTATTAGCGCCGACGACAACAAAAAGCAGAGCTAAAAAAATCTGCGAGCAGGCTTCGGGCTATGTTTATTACGTGTCAGTGAAGGGGGTTACTGGTTCTGCAGCTTTAGATGTAGACAGTGTTCGCTCGCACGTAGAAAGTTTAAGAGAAATTACTGACCTACCTATCGGTGTTGGTTTTGGTATTCGTGATGCTGAAACAGCAAAAGCTATTAGCCAATGTGCTGATGGCGTTATTGTTGGTAGTGTTTTGGTGAATGCAATTGCAGATAACCAAACGCAACCCAATGACGTAGTTGTTAAAGCTTTATCAAATATCTTAACGCCTATGCGTACCAGCATGGACAGTGTTTAAGTTAGTTTAAAAGACAGAATTGGAGTTTAAATGAGTAGTTGGCTAGATAAATTTGTTCCTTCAAACTTTAGAAGTGAAGCAAAATCTCGTAGTTCAGTACCAGAAGGTCTTTGGAAAAAGTGTCCAAAATGTGAAAATGTTTTGTACCGTCCAGAGTTAGAAAAGAATTTAGATGTTTGCCCTAAATGCGATCATCATATGCGTGTAAGTGCACGTCGTCGTTTAGACTTATTCTTAGATCAGGAAGGCCGCACTGAAATTGCGTCTGACTTAGAGCCAGAAGATAAGTTGAAATTTAAAGATTCTAAGCGTTATAAAGATCGTTTAGTTGCGGCGCAAAAAAATACTGGTGAAAAAGATGCCTTAGTAGCGATAGAAGGCACACTCAACGGCATGCCTATTGTTGCTGTTGCTTTTGAATTTAGCTTCCTAGGTGGATCAATGGGTTCAATTGTAGGTGAGCGTTTTATCCAAGCTGTTAATGTTTGTTTAGAAAAACGTATTCCATTAGTTTGCTTTTCAGCAAGTGGTGGTGCTCGTATGCAAGAAGCTTTGATCTCTCTAATGCAAATGGCTAAGACAAGTGCTGGTCTTGAGCGTATGAAGCAGCAGGGCATTCCATATATTTCTGCTATGACTGATCCAGTCTTTGGTGGTGTTTCAGCCTCTCTTGCAATGTTGGGTGATTTAAATGTTGCAGAACCAAATGCATTGATTGGTTTTGCCGGTCCTCGCGTTATCGAACAAACTGTTCGCGAAAAGCTTCCTGAAGGTTTTCAGCGCAGTGAGTTCTTATTAGATAAAGGTGCGCTAGATATGATTATATCGCGTCATGATTTGCGCGATCGTTTATATAACATTCTATCTATCCTTACTAATAAGGCTGCTTGATTTAATGCATCCTAAGTCTCTTTCTGAATGGCTTTCTTATATAGAAAGCCAACATCCAAATAATATAGAATTGGGTTTAGATCGTTGTTCAGCTGTACTAGATAAGCTGAATTACGATCGACCAAAAAATGATATTTTCACTATCTCTGGTACCAATGGCAAAGGTTCAACCTGTACCTTTTTAACCCATTTTTTAGGCTTGAATAGTTTAACAGTAGGTACTTTTACTTCCCCTCATTTTGTTCGTTTTAATGAGCGAATTGCGATAGATGGTGAACCAGTATCGGATGAAGTTATTTGCCAAGCTTTTGCGCATATTGAAGAAATAAGAGGTGATATAGCGTTAACTTATTTTGAGTTTAATACGCTAGCAGCCATTTATATTTTCTCTAATGCAAACTTGGATTACTGGGTGTTGGAGGTTGGCTTAGGTGGTCGTCTTGATTCAGTTAATATGATAGATGCTGATATTACTGCTGTAACTTCAATATCATTGGATCATATAGATTGGCTAGGCGATTCATTAGAAGTGATTGCAGAAGAGAAGGTAGGTATCGCAAGACGGGGTAAGCTTTTGGTTAGTGGTGTTAACAACCCACCTAAAAGTTTAGCTGCAAAAGCTCAAGAAATAGGTGCAAATTTAAAGCAAAAAGGGAGTGATTTTCACTTTAGCTTAAATACGAATAGCACATGGTCTTGGCAAGGTAATGGGCAAACTGTTACTGATCTGCCTATTCCAAGTTTACCTGTTGAGAATGCAGCTACTGTTTTAGCGATTTTAAGTTACAGTGGTTTTCCATTAGAGTTTGAAACCCTTAGTAAATTAATGCTGGATGCAAAGTTAACTGGGCGTTATCAAACATTAATGACATCACCTAATGTAATTTTAGATGTCGCTCATAACCCTGAGGCTGCTCAAGAACTGCAGCGCAGAATTAAAGCATCCAATAAGGATGCTGTTGCTGTCTGTGGAATGCTACACGATAAAGATATTGAATCAGTATTAACTTGCCTAAAAGGAAGTTTTAAGCGCTGGTACTTAGCTGATTTGGAGGCGCCAAGAGGCGCTAGTGCAGCTCAGTTATCTCAATATTTAAATGTTTCAAAAGAGTTTGAAAATGTTGCTCAAGCATTTGATGCAGCGATTGAAGATGTTGGAACAGATGATACAAATATTATTGTATTCGGTTCGTTTGTAACCGTTGCTGATTGTATTTCTCATCACGAAGATAAATATTAACTCAATTTAAACAGGTTCAGGATTAATGCTGGATAAAAGCTCTACACATAGGCTCATTGGTGCTGGCATTATGCTAGTTGCCGCCGCAGCATTACTTCCCGTTATTCTTGATGGTGAAAGACCGCCTGAACTTGATCAAATTATCAAAGTATCAAAAGCACCAGTTATACCCGAGGTTGTCATTAAACCTGTGCAGCCTCTACCTAGTGTCGATAAGCATGTTGAGTTTAAGAAGCTAGAGAAAGCAAAAGATGTTGAAATAGCTAAAGGTGTTGATACAAAGTCAAATGAGCCTGCTTCTAAGCCTGTTAAACCAGCTAAACAAGAAGAGAAACAGGTTAAGGCGCCTGTCGTTGTAAAAAAATTAGAAAAAACCAGCAAGAAGGCAAAATGGACTCTTCAAATTGCTAGCTTTAAAAGTAGAGAGAATGCTAATGCGCTTGTTAAAAAGCTTCAAGCTGCTAACTATCCTGCCTACACGATCACAACCAAAACCTTGTTTAAAGTTTATGTTGGCCCTGAAATTAAACGATCAAGATCCGAGTCTTTGAAACAAGAGATTAAGAAGAAATTTTCTCTTGATGGTTTCATCGTTAAATATTCTGCAAATTAGATTTATTTAAAGTTTTATGCCTTGGCATTTAATCGACTTCTGGTAAACTTCACTGCGGATTAGATGAGGCAAATATGGATCAGATTAGTTCTATTGCGACCCTTGATTGGGTTGTTTTCGCAGTCATAACACTATCAACGCTATTAAGCCTGAAACGCGGTTTTATTAAAGAAGTACTATCCTTAATAACATGGGTGTTGGCCTTTGTTATTGCCGTGAAATTTTCATCTCAAATGCAAAGCCTTATTGTTGATCAAGTACAAAATGATCAAATCCGTTATATAGTCGCATTCGCATCGTTATTTGTTGCAAGCTTATGTGTAGGCGCATTAATTAATTTTTTACTCGGCTCCTTAATCAAGATTACTGGCTTATCCAGTACAGATAGGGTGTTGGGAATGTTGTTTGGATTTGCTAGAGGCACACTTATTTTGGTTGCCTTTACATCTTTGTTAAGTTTAAGTCCTGTTGTAACTGAAACAGACTTTTGGAAAGACTCTAAGTTGGTACCCAAGTTGGTCGTACTTAAAGATTGGGCGCGTGATGTGTTAGGCAAGGGTTCGGATTATATAGATCCATCCCTCATAGAACGCGCTCTTGGCAGTTAGAGAAACAGATTCAATAAGTAACAAGTTTGTTGTGATTTATTGAATCCCAACAAACAGCTTAACGAGAACTGTTTCTTGAGTTTTAGGTGAATTTCACCACCCCAAACACGAGGAATTTAAGCATGTGCGGTATAGTTGGTATCGTGGGTACTTCATTGGTTAACCAGGCTATCTATGATGCGTTAACCTTACTACAGCATCGTGGACAAGATGCTGCAGGTATGGTGACAAGCCATAATGGTAAACTTTGTTTACGTAAAGATAATGGCAGTGTTAGTGAAGTTTTTAGAACACGTCACATGAAGAAGCTCCTGGGTAATATAGGCATAGGTCATGCTCGTTACCCAACCGCTGGGACTTCTAGTTCTGCTGAGGCTCAGCCTTTCTATGTCAACTCACCTTATGGTATTTCACTTGCTCATAATGGCAATCTGACTAATACAGAAAAGCTTGGACAAGAAGTTTTTGAATCAGATTTACGTCATATTAATACCACTTCTGACTCAGAAGTATTGTTAAATGTGCTTGCTCATGAATTACATCAAGAAGGTAAATTAATCCCTAAGCCTGATGATATCTTTAATGCGGTTGAACGTGTTTATAATCGAATTGAAGGTGGTTATGCCGTTGTCGCGCTGATTACAGGTTATGGCATACTTGCTTTTCGTGATCCTGATGGCATTCGTCCTCTTATTTATGGTTCACGTATTACTGAAGCTGGTGATACTGAATACATGATAGCTTCAGAGAGCGTTGCTCTTGATGCAGCGGGATTTAAAGTAGAGCGTGATATTAAGCCTGGTGAAGCCATCTTTATGGATCTAAATCAGCAGGTTCATTTCAGACAATGTACACCTGAGACAATCTCTCGCCCTTGCTTGTTTGAGTATGTTTATTTTGCTCGACCAGATACAGTTATCGACAATATTTCTGTTTATAAAGCTCGTATAAATATGGGTGAAAAACTGGCGAAGAAGATTGCTGTTGAATGGGCTGATTTAGATATAGATGTGGTCATTCCAATTCCAGATACAAGTCGTACTGCGGCACTGCAAATAGCACAAGAAATAGGGGTTCCATTTCGAGAAGGCTTGGTTAAAAATCGCTACATCGGCCGTACTTTCATTATGCCAGGTCAAGAGGTTAGACGTAAATCAGTGCGTCAGAAACTAAACCCTGTCCCATTTGAATTTAAAGATAAAGCTGTTTTGTTAGTGGATGACTCTATTGTACGAGGCACCACCAGTAAAGAGATTATTGAGATGGCTCGTGATGCCGGCGCTAAGAAAGTTTATATCGCGTCTGCTGCACCTGAAGTTCGTTATCCAAATGTCTATGGTATTGATATGCCTGCGGCAGAAGAGTTAATTGCACATAAGCGTGATGTTGGCGAAATTTGTGAATTAATAGGTGCTGACGGTTTAATCTTCCAAGATCTGAATGATCTTATTAATGCTTGCATCGATGAAAAGCATTCGGATGTAAGAGAGTTTGATACATCTGTATTTGACGGTAATTATATAACCGGCAATATTGATGAATCTTATTTAAATCGATTAGAAGCATCAAGAAAAGACACGCAAAAGCAAGAATCACAACCGCAATCAAATGACATGATGCGTCCATTCTAGTAACCTCTAATAAATAAGAGAGTTTTTCGATAACTCTCTTATTTATCTCATTTTTTTTGATTTTCTGGAGATTTTCTACTCTCCATCCCGTGTTAGGAATTTATTATGTCGGAATATAAAGATGCTACCCAAGCGATTCACGCTGGTATCAAACAAACTAATGAGCAGGAAAATAGCGAAGCGATTTTTATGACTTCTAGCTTTGCTTACTCTAGCGCTGAAGAAGCTGCTGCTATGTTTGGTGGTGATATGGATGGCAACGTATATTCTCGATTCACAAACCCAACAGTTGCTTTATTTGAAAAGCGACTTGCCAGCCTAGAAAAAGGTGAAGCAGCGATAGCGACAAGTTCTGGTATGGCTGCATTAATGACACTAGCATATACCTTGCTTAAATCTGGAGACAGAGTTGTTTGCTCTAGAAACATTTTTGGTTCATCAATAAAGTTCTTTGATGCTTACACCACAAAATTTGGTATTGATGTTGTTTATGTTGATGCAACTGATTATGACGGTTGGGCTAAGCTAGTTGATGATAATACGCGTCTTTGTTACTTTGAAACGCCTTCAAACCCTCTGTATGAAGTAGTTGATGTGCAAAGAGTCGCAGATATATGTCATGCTAAAAATGCGCTCTTATGTGTCGATACTGTTGTAGCGACACCGGCATTACAAAATCCACTTACTCAAGGTGCTGATATCGTAATGCAGTCAGCAACTAAATTTATTGATGGTCAAGGGCGCTGTTTAGGTGGTGCTTTAATTTCTAGCCAAGAGATTGTTGATCAATTTACCGGCTTTATGAGAAGTGCAGGGCCTGCAATGAGTCCATTTAATGCATGGACACTACTAAATGGTCTAGAGACCTTGTCATTACGTATGAAGGCTCATTCTACTAATGCAATGAAGTTAGCTCAATGGTTGGAATCTCACCCCAAAGTGATCAAGGTAAATTACGGTGGCCTTGCTAGTCATAAATACCATGAGTTAGCAAAGCAACAGCAAAAAGATTTTGGTGGTTTATTATCATTTGTTGTTGAGGGTGGAAGAGTGTCTGCTTGGAAGGTAATAAATGGAACTAAGTTGATGTCTATTACTGGTAATCTAGGCGACACGAAAACGCTTGTGACGCATCCAGCGACAACCACTCATGGACGCTTAACTGATGAACAAAAAGCTGCGGCAGGTATTGCTGAAGGTTTGGTACGCATTTCAGTAGGTCTTGAAGATATCGAAGATATTATCAATGATTTAAGAGCTGGATTGGATAGCTTGTAA
This sequence comes from Marinomonas sp. S3726, assembly GCF_000967665.1. Lineage (NCBI taxonomy): Bacteria > Pseudomonadati > Pseudomonadota > Gammaproteobacteria > Oceanospirillales > Oceanospirillaceae > Marinomonas > Marinomonas sp. S3726. Next base: position 346,663 of record NZ_JXYC01000012.1, read on the forward strand.
GTTGTCAGTTTTAATCAAAAAAACGACCTTATTAGGTCGTTTTTTTTTATGTCTAAAGAAATTTATTTAGGTTCAAGATCATCATCATCTTGAGCCAAAAATTCGGCTTCTTTTTCAGCCAGCCTTTTTTCAGCTTCTTTTTTAAGTTCAATCTTTTGAACTTCTAATACAAACTTTTCAATGAATTCCTGAACGCTCTCTTGGGTCTTAGTAAACTGCCAACTGGTGGATTCCGTCCTCGCATAAACCATCTTAGCAATGAGTGCGCCGATCTTCTTACCTTTATATGTGACAACAAACTTCATTGAAGTATTTAATTCATATTGAGGGGTGTCTCCTAGAGAGCAGCCGGTAAAACTTAAATCAGTGCAGTTGAAACGAGTGTCACGGTCAATATGAAATACAAGAGGGTAGCCATGCGTATCTACTCTCACTGCATTTCGTTTATTTGAGGATTCATATGTGAATCCAATTTCTTCTAAGTTATCCATTGGTTTAATCGCTTAATTCTTCTCTAAAACAAATTCTACACGCCTGTTTAGGGCTCTATTATCTTCATTATTATTAGGAGCAATAGGGACACTGTCAGCATAACCTGTTGCTGTCATCCTTTGTGGCGCTATTCCTTCTTCTAAAAAGTATCTCAAGACAGTGGTTGCTCTTATTGCTGATAGCTCCCAATTACTAGGGAACTTAACTGTGCGAATTGGAATATTATCCGTATGGCCTTTGATATTGATTGAAAATTCATAATAGAATTGGAACATTCTAATAAGTTCTTCAAAAATATAATCTGCTTGCCAAGAAAGTTCGGATTCACCAGATTCAAATAAGGTTTGGCCATCAACTGTGATGATGAGTTGGTCACCGTTTTGTTGAACAGAGACAACATTGCTTATTTGGGATACCTCCAGCTGTTTGTGAACCTCTGCAGTCATTTCCTCTATTTCTTTTAGCTCTTCCTGCTCCAGTACTTCGGCAGCACCAGCAGTATTAGTTGAGGACGTAATAAAGTCATCATTCACACCAATCTGGTGCTCTTCTGGTTGTACTACGTTCTCACCACCCGCTGAGTGTTTTTCTGGGTCTTGGGTAACATTAGCACCACTACTGTTCATTGCAATTTGAATGGAAGATAGGGCCGACTCTAACGTATATTTAGAGACTTTTGTCATACTAAAAAGCAAGATAAAGAAGACTAAAAGTAGTGACATTAGATCGGCATAGGTAAAAATCCAGTCTGCGACATCTTCTTGTTCAAATAACGGATCATCATTCATTTGCGTGAGCCAGCTGCTTTTTCGTTCTCTTTATCACCTGCCGTTGGTAGTTTTCTTTGTTTGGCCGGTATATATGAAGATAGGCGTTCATAAACCGCTAGGTAGTTATTACTACCCATTAAGCTAACAGTACCATCACGGATGATTTCTAAAGTTTGTATTTCTAGAATTGTTCTTGCTTTAAGTTTACCTGCTATTGGCAAAAAGATAACTGTTGCCATCAAAGAACCATAAAATGTAGTAAGAAGGGCCACCGCCATAGATGGGCCTATCATTTCCGGGTCATCAAGTCTTGATAGCATTTGTATCAAGCCTATCAAGGTGCCAAGCATGCCAAATGCGGGGGCATATGACCCCATTTTTTTGAACACATCTTGTACTACATAATGACGAATTTTTAGTGAATCGATATCCGCTTGTAATGTTTTTCTTATGTAGTCTTCATCATTAGCATCGGACGCCATATTGAGTGCACGCTTTAAGAAAGGTGAATCGGCTTCAACTCGACTTAATGCGATGAGACCTTCACGACGGGCAAGTTTAGTCAATTGAAGCATTGTCGCTATCATGACTTGAGGGTTCTGTTTATCTTGCGAAAAAATGATAAAGCCGGCTTTAAATGCGGCCAAGGTGTCTCGTATCTGAAAGGTAACTAAGGTAGCTGCAAGCGTTCCTCCGATTACAATCATGACACCTGGTATATTGATAAAGATGCTGAAATCATTACTTCCAAGCACAATGGCGTAAAGAATTAAGCCAAAACCCGAAATAATACCAACCAGTGACGTAAAATCCATCTGCAGTGTTACCTTAATAAAATCAAAACGTTAATAATTTAACTCATGTTTTTCTAAAAAACACCTTTGATTAATAAAAGAGTACGAAACTCATGATTTTTTCATCTATTACTGAGTGAATATTAGACAAGAAATGCGAGATAATCGTCAATGTAACAAAGTGTAGTTTTAATGGAGTTTTAAAGCCCAAGAATAATGGCGTGCTTTAATTTGGCGTTATCAATCGGCAAATAAAGCTGTCAAGCAGTAGTCTTGATAGAGCGGGGCTTGATACTAAGTAGAGTTAACTGATTAGAGTCCACCAAATCTTTGATAAAAGCTATCATCTGCTGGAGGTAGTTTACCCATTTCATTTTCCAAATGTTTATCTAGCCAATTATCTGCTTGTGCATATAAAGACTGATATAAACTTCGGCACAATTGTCTTGCTTGATAACCTTCCCATTCATTTGGAAGCAGAGGGTCTGGTAACTGAGGGTCTTTCAAAACAATTTTACGATACTCGTGTATTAGTAATGTTCTTGCGAGATGACACTCTTGATCGGTCAGATTCATATTTTGTTTTATTGTTTGGTGCAAAGGGGTGAATCTAGCAATAAACTGATGGTACCTTTGCGCTAGTTGATCTAAATTCCAACTTTCGTTTACTTGCTTATATAAAGCTTGTGGACTTTTTTCAGAAATTGCTTCGGTTTGCATGACGATGACATCTTGCTGACAATTTAATTCGTTTAGTAAAGCGGTAATGTCATGACGGTTAATTCTAGGATGTAAAAGCACATCATTACCCATTGAACCAAAGCTTAGCCATTCAAGTTCATCTCTAACCTGCTTACGCATATCATTTTTTAACTGATTAAGAAAAACAAGACACCAGCTACCATGCCAATGAGGGGTCTTCATCTGATAAACATGCTCGAAAGCATTTTGAAAGCGTTTAGAGCCAGATTGAGTTAGAGAGTAATAACTGCGTCTGCCTTGTTTATCCGCATTCAGCCAATTTTCATTTACTAATCGATAAACGGATGTTCGTACAAGCCTCTCATTAATACCAAAAGGCGAGAGCAATTCAAATAAACTACCTAACCATACCTTATCTGCTCTTGGAGTAATTGCATCACCAAATAAGCTAATAATAAGAGAGCCTGCACGCAAAGGTCTTTGCTTTTTAAAGTCATCTAACAAAAGTGTTAACTCGATTTGTGCTGACATCTATATATCTCATATTATTGGCGTTAAAAGTCTATGATGAAGCATTATATAGTTCACTAAAGTGCTAAAGCTAATAGAATCATGTATTTACTTCTCATTCGATTCTATTTTTGGTGCCAATGATGTACTTTTTATAAACTCATCCATACGCACTCTATTTTCTTCTACGTGCGCAAGAGGTTGGCATTCCTCTAAGCTTTGAAGGCAGCGTTGGGCTAGGTGTTGATATTCTTCTGTACCAAGCTGTTTCCACTTTATCTCTTTGTCTCTAAGTTTACGTATCACTTTTGCTGGTGAGCCAATGATAAGCGATGCTTCTTCACACTGAAAGCCTGCTTTGACTATCGCACCGGCTCCTACGAGGGAGAATGCAGCAATTTCTGCATTATCTAGGATAACAGCATTCATTCCAATAAGGCTGTCAGTACCAACAATGCAACCATGTAACACTGCGCCATGTCCTACATGTCCGTTCTCTTTAATGACAGTATCTGACTTAGGAAACCCATGTACGACACAGTTGTCTTGTATGTTTGATCCTTTATTCATAACGATACGACCAAAATCTCCCCTTAGAGATGCATTTGGACCAACATAACATTGTTCGCCTACATGAACGTCACCAATGAGTACAGCTGTTGGGTGGACAAATGCATTTGGATGTACCACAGGGCAAATACCATCCAATTTATAACATGGCATAAAAGCTCCCAAGATTTTGTTGAGTTGAAGGTTAATTTGACTTTAATAATATGACACATAAAATCATTAGTCTATAAGTTGACCTGTATCATAAAGTTATTATAATCGAAATAAGCTAACGAATAAGACTAGAGCATAAACCATGATGGTTTAGCCATTAATGAAAGTGATTCTATGATGACAAAAGATCCTGAAGCAGTACTGATTGTTGAAAAAATTGAACAGCACATATGTCTATTAACATTAAATAGACCTAAGCAATTAAATGCGCTCAATAATGAATTATTGGGTCAAATTGCTAAGCAGGTTTCGATTGCTGATGAGAACGATGATATTCATTGCATTGTCATAACAGGCAATAGCAAGGTCTTCGCAGCAGGTGCGGATATTAATGAAATGTCGAATATGAATATGAAGGGACTTTTGTTTGATCAAAGAGTCGATTATTGGCAAACAATTTCAAATTGTAAAAAACCGATTGTCGCAGTGATAAATGGTTATGCCTATGGCGGTGGATGCGAGCTTGCCATGCACGCAGACATTCTTATTGCAGGTGATAACGCTAAATTTGCGCAACCTGAAATTCAGCTCGGCATCATGCCAGGAGCAGGAGGAACCCAAAGGCTTTTTCATGCAGTAGGTAAATCCTTAGCAATGCAAATGACCCTGACTGGCGAGCCCATAAATGCAAGACAGGCACTTGATTCAGGTTTAATAAGTGAAGTGTGTGTACCTGAGTTAAGTTTAGAAAGGGGGTTATCCATTGCAAAGTGTATATCAGAGCAAGCTCAAATAGCGGTAAAACAGATCAAGCAAAGTATTCTCAAAGCACAAGATTGTGATTTATCTACTGGGCTTGCTTTTGAGCGGCAGGCTTTCTGCCTTCTTGCTGCAACGGAAGATAGGCAAGAAGGTTTACATGCTTTCAAAGAAAAAAGAAAGCCAATATTTAAAGGTCGCTAACACTAAGTATTCACATTAATGCTTTTTATAGGCTTTGAATTTTGCTTACGAGCCGACTTCCAGTCAATAAGATAAAGGAATCATTCATGAAAGATAATGCTCAACCGTTCGAAACAATATTGCTTGAAATTAATCAGACCATCGCGGTTCTAACACTCAATAGACCTGAGCAGTTGAATAGCTTTAATGGGCTTATGCATGAAGAGGTACGCTCTGCTCTTAAGTTAATAGAGACAAATAGCAACATTCGGGTTCTTGTCATTACTGGTGCTGGTAGAGGTTTTTGTGCAGGACAAGACTTATCAGATAGAAATGTTGCTCCTGGGAGTGAGGCGCCAGATTTAGGTGAATCGCTGGAGTTAAGATACAACCCTATGATTCGTAAAATTAGAGCCTTACCTATGCCTGTGATATGCGCCGTTAATGGTGTCGCAGCAGGAGCAGGTGCTAACATTGCACTAGCTTGCGATATTGTTTTAGCGGCAAAATCAGCAAGCTTTATACAAGCTTTTTGTAAGCTAGGTTTAATACCAGACTCTGGCGGTACTTGGAGCTTACCCAAATCAATTGGTATGGCACGCGCGAAAGGTTTAGCGCTGTTAGGGGAAAAACTACCTGCTGAAAAAGCTGAATCTTGGGGTTTAATCTGGCGAGCTGTTGAAAATGAATCTCTAATGGATGAGGTAATGTCTATGGCTCAACACTTTTCAGAACAACCAACAAAGGGCTTGGCATTAATAAAACGTGCTTTACATGCGAGTGAGGAGCAAAGCTTTGATGCTCAACTTGATTTAGAACGAGATTTGCAGAGATTAGCAGGCCGATCTGATGATTATCGTGAAGGTGTTAGTGCTTTTATTGAAAAAAGACCAGCGAAGTTCACTGGTAAGTAGCAGAAATGGAGACTAACACTATGACACTATCTAAAGCATTGATAGCAAAGTTTGATAGCACCAGCGTTGTTGCTGTTATAGGTGCTGGCGCTATGGGAGCAGGTATTGCTCAAATTACGGCGCAATCAGGCCATAGGGTATTACTTTTTGATCAGAATGAAGCTGCAATTTTCAAAGCTAAAGAGTCGGTTGCTTTACAGTTACATAAGCGAGTTTTAAAGGGGAAGTTAAGCCAAGAAAATTATGATTTATGTTTAGAAAATATTATCCCGACATATTCAATGGATGAGTTGGCAAGTGCCGATTTAGTCATAGAAGCAATCATAGAGAGCCTAGAAGTTAAGCAGTCTTTATTTCTTGAGTTAGAGTCGATTTGCAAAGAAACCTGCATATTTACCTCAAATACCTCATCTATTTCTATAACATCCATCGCGTCTAAGCTTTCTAGGCCAGAGCGTTTCTTAGGGCTTCACTTTTTTAATCCTGCACCAGTCATGCCATTAGTCGAGGTCATTAGTGGATTAGCAAGTGATCAAGTACTCGCCAAAGTTTTATACAAAGCGTGTATGCGTTGGGGTAAAAAACCTGTTTACGCCAAAAGTAGTCCAGGTTTTATTGTAAACCGAGTTGCACGTCCATTTTATGCAGAAGCATTAAGAATTTTAGATGAACAGGGAGCCAGTATTTCGCAAATAGATGAACTAATGCGAGAGTGTGGCCACTTTAAAATGGGGCCGTTTGAGTTGATGGATCTAATTGGACATGATGTTAATTATGCTGTGACGGAGTCTGTATTTCGCGCCTATTACCAAGATCCCAAGTTTAAACCATCTCTGAGTCAAAAAAGTTTATTAGAAGCAGGGTTTCTTGGAAGAAAAACAGGACGAGGCTTTTATCAATATAATTCCAATGGAGAGAAATACTTACAGAACAATATTACGGATTTACCAATAGATAGAAATTGGACTGAAAGCAAAGCGCCAGATGGGCTTATAAAACAAATACAAGTCACATCAAAACAAGAAAATCAGCCAAGTCAGATGAGTCCAACCAAGGGTTTAATTGAGCGGTTTCTAAGTAATAATTTTTATTTTGATAATGAAACCAATCAAGACTTAGAGCAGCAAATAATTACCATTTTTACATTCGGCGAGGCACATATAGGGTTAACAAATGGCCTTACTGCAACCGAAAGAGCGAAAGAAGAAAAGCTAAATAATTTGGTGTTATTTGACTTGGCATTTGATTACTCAAGCATTACTAAGTTAGCAATTAGTGCTTCAGATAATTGTTCATCACAAGCTCTAGATGATGCCTTTACCTTATTCGATTTAATTGGAATAACGCTAATTAAACTCGATGACATTCCAGGCTTAGTATTAATGAGAACATTGGCAATGTTAACCAATGAAGCGGTAGAAACCCGCTTACAAGGCGTTGCGACAGGTGAAGATATAGATAAGGCAATGTGTGCTGGAGTTAATTACCCTCAAGGGCCAATAGCCTGGGGGCAAAGAGTTGGATTAACTCTTATTCATCAAGTGCTTACAAATCTCCAACTTAGTTATGGCGAAGATAGGTATCGACCCTCATCTTTGTTAAGACGTTTAAGTGTTAGCGGTAAAAAAATAGTAAATGAGCTTGCTCAATAAACAAAATTATAAAAATTACTTTTGGTGTCATAAATGAATCAATTACAAAATGCTTATATTATCGATGCAATTAGAACCCCAATTGGACGATATGCTGGATCTCTTTCGAGTGTGAGAGCCGATGATTTAGGTGCTATTCCAATCAAATCACTCATGTCTCGTAATCATACTGTGAATTGGAGCAAAGTGGACGATGTTATATTAGGCTGCGCTAACCAAGCTGGAGAAGATAATAGAGATGTAGCAAGAATGAGCGCCTTATTAGCAGGCCTTCCTATTTCTGTTTCGGGTACCACTATTAACCGATTATGCGGTTCGGGTATGGATGCCGTTGGGTATGCTGCTAGGGCGTTAAAGACAAATGAAAGTGCTTTGATGATAGCTGGTGGCGTTGAGTCAATGTCTAGAGCACCTATGGTCATGGGGAAAGCTGAAAGCGCTTTTAGTCGTCAAGCTGAACTTTTTGATACTACGATAGGCTGGCGTTTTATAAACCCCTTAATGGAAGAAAAGTATGGTGTAGATTCTATGCCAGAAACGGCTGAAAATTTAGCGCAAAAATACCAAATAAGTCGCCATGATCAAGATACTTTTGCTTATTTAAGCCAAGAAAAAACAGCTAAAGCGCAAACTGAAGGGCGCTTTGAACAAGAAATCACGCCAGTCTTGATTAAACAGAGAAAGAAAGAAGACAGGGTGATTGATCAAGATGAGCACCCAAGGTTAACCAGCTTAGACAAGTTAGCTCAACTTAAAGCACCCTTTAGGAATGAAGGCAGTGTAACAGCAGGAAATGCGTCTGGTGTAAACGATGGCGCTTGTGCTTTGCTTTTGGCTAATGATGAAGCCATCACTGAGCATGGCTTGAAGCCAAGAGCAAAGATACTTGCTATGGCGACTACAGGTGTTGAACCTAAGTTTATGGGGATTGGTCCAGTACCAGCAACACAAAAAGTATTGAGGCAACTTGGTTTATCATTAGATGACATGGATGTCATTGAATTGAACGAAGCCTTTGCTGTTCAAGCTCTTGCTGTTATTCGTAACTTAGACTTAGATGAAAATGATTCTAGGATTAATCCCAATGGCGGCGCAATTGCATTAGGGCACCCTTTAGGTATGAGTGGTGCTCGTTTAATTACCACTGCGTTACATGAACTAGAATTAAGAGCTAGCAAGGGTGAGAGGTCAAAATATGCGCTTTGTACAATGTGTGTAGGTGTCGGTCAGGGGATTGCAATTGTGATAGAGCGAATTTAGTTTGCTTTTCTGCGGTTAAACCTTAAGTGATGAAACAATGCCTTTAATGATTAGTTCTGACCTTTAAAGGCATTCATATAAGAAGCAAAATATTATGATTTGAGGGATGATTTGTATAAATATAATCGTCTTTATTGAGAGGTTAAGTATAAAAGCTTCAATTTTATGCTTTGAACAAACTTCTTCACTAAATTTTATGCGTGTATTTTTCATTATTATTTCTGTCGACAACTTATTAGTTAAGGTATTCCTTAAATAATTGCTAAGCGCCTAACCTACACTTTCCCTGCCAAAAGCATTCATTGCTTTGTGATAATTATTTATGATTTTTAAAAAGCTAAAACCAACTTATCTTATTATTTGTTGCTTGACGAATAGGTGTTGAGAGAATCGATAGAAGTAATAAAATTACGTGCTTTTTCGCTGGAAATGAAAAAAAACAAGTATGAAATATGAGTAAAACAGTATGATTTTCAGTGCTTTAAGGGCTTTAAGGGCTTTAAGGGCTTTAAGGGCTTTAAGGGCTTTAAGGGCTTTAAGGGCTTTATGGTTACTTTTAGTTATTTTTACTTGTTTGACTATAACCCAAATAGAGGCTCTTTACGGGAATTAATAGGTGCTTTCGAAACTATGAGAAGAGACGATTCTAGATAGCAATTTACTCAGATTCTAAAGCACATTTATTTTAACAACTTTGCCGATGTTAATCCTATAATCTAAGTTATACAGGGATGCCTTGTTATAAAATTAGTTATAGATAAAATACTTTCATATTTCAAAAAAAAATAAAAAACGCCATTTATATTTCAAAATACTTTGTAAGTTTAAAGTAAATGCGGATAGTATGGCCACCGATCTTCGAAATAGACAATAGATGGCCAATTTAGCGCTTAAGTATTTACTCTACTTAAATTGCCATTATTTCAATAAACAATCTAGAGTGATCAAAGGTCGAAGTTGCCAACTTGATAGCCGCCTACTTCGGGCTTAAAACTTATTGCTATACGGTTCCAGCTATTTATCGTGGTAATAACCAACGTCAAATCTACCAGCTGCTCTTCTGAGAAATGCTCTCTCGTTGACTTATACAGTTGATCATCAATTTCATTTTGATGAATTAATGTATTTGCTTCGGCCCAAGCTAACGCTGCACGTTCTTTTTCACTAAAGAAGTTTGTTTCTCTCCATGCTATCAAGCTATGTAACCTTTGCTCTGTTTCACCTAATGCTCTTGCATCCTTACAGTGCATATCAAGACAGTAAGCGCAGCCATTAATCTGTGATACACGTATTTTTACTAATTCTGATAGGGTGCTATCCAAAGTATTTTTGATTTTGTAACAGCTAGAAATATACTTTTCAGCTTCAATTAAAGTGTTCATTGCGCCAGGGGATGCTTGAAAATGGTTAAGTCTTTGTGACATGGTATCGCTCCTTAATGGATTAATCGTATGAAGCAAGATTAGACTTAGCGCTTTATTAAAAATTGGATAAAAACGACTTAATGCCAACACTTGATGATATTAATTATCTTAAAATCTCTCCAGAACCGCCTTTGGGTGATTATGTACAAGCCATATGGTTGGCACGGCATGATAAGAACAAAGAGGTATTAGCCTTTAGTTTGTTAAGCGATTGTGGTTCTTGCATTTTGTTTAACTATGGTGATGAGATTAGATTAACAAGGAATAATCACTCGCACAGGATTTCAAAACAGGCCGCGGTAGTAGGACCAAGCAAAGCGCTTTTTGAGATTGGTTTTAATAATCAAATTTGCACACTCGGTATTAATTTTCACCCCGGTACTGGTTGTGCTTTCTTAGAGAGTGGAATGGAGCAATTGATTGATATAATAGACATTTCTAATGAAACACGTTTTGCAAATGCTTATCATATGTACATCAAATTTGAAACTAAAATTAAAGCGGAAACAGGTGAAAGCTTACTGAGAAAAGTAGAAGAAGGTTTAATTAGTAACTTGTCTAATTATCACTTACAAGCACAGGATAAATTAGAATCTCTCATTACTCTTTTTAAGCGCGAACAGGATATGCCATTAGAGTTATTAGCGGATATGTCTGGTGTTTCCGCTAGAGAAATTCAAAGAAAATTTAAACAGTACGTTGGTATCAGTCCAAAAGTTTATCAAAGGCTCATGAAGCTAAATAAGGTTAAAGGTAGGCTATCAAGTGGGGATTATGAAAGCTTAACTCAGTTAGCAATTGATAATGGCTATTATGATCAAGCCCATTTTATACGAGAGTTTAAATACTTTATGAAACTCACGCCAAAACAGTACCGAAAATTAAAGGAAAACAAATAAATTGAGCGCGCTCAATTAATTCGTCTTGTTAATAAGACATCAAAATGGAAGCTTTCATGTTAAACACGCTATCGATTTCAAATTATCGCTCATTAGTTAAGTTAGTTATCCCTTTAGGTCGACTTAATTTGATAACGGGCGCCAATGCTAGTGGTAAGTCTAATCTATATAAAGCCTTGAGATTATTAGCTGAAACTGCCCAAGGAGGAGTTGTCAACGCTCTCGCAAAAGAAGGAGGGCTTGAGGCTTGTTTTTGGGCTGGGCCAGAAGTTATTTCAGATAGAATGAGACGAAGTGAGATCCCTATACAGGGTGGACCAAGAAGCAAGGCGAAACGTTTAAGGCTAGGCTTCACAGGAGATGACTTTGGATATTCAATTTCTTTAGGTTTACCTAAACCGAGTAATTCTGCTTTTTCATTAGATCCTGAGATTAAAAGAGAATGTATTTGGGCGTGTCGCTCTGGCTCAAGTACATATCGTCCAGCATCGTCTCTCATCGACAGAGATACAAGCTTGATTAAAATTAGAGAAAAGCGTAATTGGCAGGTAATGAGTCAAAATATAGCTACTTTCGATAGTATTTTTAGTCAGATATCTGACCCAGATAAAACGCCAGAAGTAATCACTCTAAGAGATAATATTAGACATTGGCGTTTTTATGATCACTTTAGAAGTGACATGGATGCGCCTGCAAGGCATGCTCAATTAGGGACAAGAACGCCAGTTTTACATCATGATGGTCGAGATCTTGCCGCTGCACTGCAAACGATTAATGAAATTGGGAGTCATGAGGCTCTGGCTGACGCCATTAGTGATGCGTTTCCAGGAGCGCATTTAAAGATAGCGATAAAAGAAGATGCTCGTTTCGCGATCGAGTTTTACCAATATGGCTTGTTAAGACCTTTATCCGGGCAGGAGTTATCAGATGGTACTTTACGGTACTTGTTATGGGTGGCGGCACTATTAACACCAAGACCTCCACCATTAATGGTACTTAATGAGCCTGAAACAAGTTTACATCCAGATTTATTGCCTGCTTTGGCAAGGCTTATCATCAGCGCTTCTGAACGAACTCAAGTCTGGGTCGTATCTCATGCTTCAAGGCTTATTGCTGCTCTTGAAGAGCATGAAGATTGTCATAGTATCCGCTTAAAAAAAGAGTTGGGGGAAACAAGCGTTGTGGGTCAAGGTATGCTTGATGAGCCACATTGGGTATGGCCAGATGCGAGTAAATAGTGTCAAGTTTGATGAACCTGACACAAATATTAATTGTTAGTCATGGTGTCCCTAATGTGGCATTTGATAATGACTTGAGTTTGTTATCTTAAGCTCAACATGGGCGCATTAAACTGGCCATGTTTGCCGTATTAACTCTTAATTTAGCGAACCCGTTTTCTGCCACATCGTGATGGAATTTATATACTGATACTAGAATATCAGCATTGAGAGTGAAGTTTTTGTCAAAAGGCTCTTCAGAAAATGCCATATTTACAGAGTTACGAATGTCATTAATAAGGGTCAGATATTTATCTATATTCTTACGTGAAACTATGTTTTCGAGTCCTGTGTTGAGATACTTCCTTAACCTTCTTATAATTATTCTCAAGTGGTGCTATTTCAAGTGCGCCGACTAATCTGAAGTAAGGGATAAAGTCCTCTGGTTTAATCGCATCAGGGTAATGATGTACACCTTTACCTTCCAATAAGAAGATTTAATTTTCAATATTATGATTATCCGCACTATTAGGGAGTGGGCGTTACGCTATTCAAGCCGATTGATTCACTACAAATGATGTCTAGTTGAGTGATGAAGTATCAAGCTTTGTTAGTCCTTTTACTTCAACTAGCTTTTCTTAACTAGATGACACTTCTATTTCGGGAGGTGGATTTTAGGGCTAAATATGTTCTTTTTTTCACGCATATCTAGCTGATATCCATTTCATATAACTCTCCGATATAACTTCTTAAGTCTTGTTTCAACGTGATACTTGTTTGGCATAAGAGGCTTAATTTTTAAATTTACACTTTAAAATACTCATTAGGATACACAATAAAGCCTTTTTCTATAATTATTGTGCTGTATTTTTATCATTCTAAAACAATTAGTTATCCAATTAATTGTTAAATTTAGCGCTGTAAAAATAATTAACGACACATAATTTTATTGTTTTTGATCTTTATTGTGTCATAAACTTAATGCAAGTTAGTTAAACCTAATAGCCAAAATTAGTAGTTATAGAGGTGGTAATGTACGCTCAACTTGTCGAAACAGGGGTTAAAAAAGTCAAAAGTCAGGATGAAATGAGTCAGGACGAGAGTGACTTTCAAGCAAAAATAGATGCTGAAATTAAAATTGAAGCTAAGAATTGGATGCCCGAAGCTTATAGAAAGACTTTGATAAGGCAGATCTCTCAGCATGCCCATTCTGAAATTGTTGGTATGTTACCAGAAGGGAATTGGCTAACGCGTGCGCCAACTTTAAAGCGTAAATTGCAGCTATTAGCAAAAATACAAGATGAGGCCGGTCATGGCCTATATCTATACAGTGCAATGGAAACACTAGGTGCAGATAGGGATTTAGAAATAGAAAAGCTGCATACAGGAAAAGCAAAGTATTCGAGTATTTTTAATTATCCAACCCTAAATTGGACTGATATGGGGGCGATAGGCTGGCTGGTAGACGGCGCAGCCATAGTCAATCAAGTGGTATTACAAAGAACCTCTTATGGCCCTTATTCACGTGCCATGGTGCGAATTTGCAAAGAAGAAAGCTTTCATCAGCGCCAAGGCTACGAAATTTTATTAACCATAATGCAGCATGGTACAGTTGCACAAAAAGCCATGGTTCAGGATTCAATTAATCGTTTATGGTGGCCGTCTCTTATGATGTTTGGCCCTACAGATGATGACTCTCCTAATTCTAAGCAATCCCTAGCTTGGAAAATTAAACGTAAATCAAATGATGAATTACGCCAAATGTTTATCGATCAAACGATTCCTCAACTTGAATTTCTAGGCTGTACCGCACCTGATCCGGACTTAAAGTGGAATGAAGAAACGGGGCACTATGATTTTGGTGAAATTGATTGGGGTGAGTTTTACGCCGTGTTAAAGGGCAATGGTCCTTGTAACCAAGAAAGATTAGCTAAACGTAAAAGTGCGATTGATAAGGGTGCTTGGGTAAGGGAAGCCGCTGTTGCCTATGCCAAAAAACAAGAATTAATGAAGGGAGCTTAAGATGTCAGAGTATCCATTATATGAAGTGTTTGTACGAAGTAAACATGGTCTGAACCACAAGCATGTAGGTAGTGTTCATGCGATAGATGATGCCATGGCAATGGAAAATGCAAGAGAGCTTTACACCAGACGTTGCGAAGGTGTCAGTATTTGGGTTGTTCCTTCAAAAATGATTACAGCCTCTGCACTAGATGATAAAGAGGCCTTGTTTGATCCATCTGAAGACAAGGTATATCGCCATGCTTCTTTTTATGAGTTACCTGATGAAGTCGGTCACATGTAAGGATGAATACCATGATTAAAAATACCAAGCCTGTTGATGCTTTATTTATTTACCTGTTGCGACTGGCTGACTCTAATTTAATTCTATCGCAAAGGTTATGCGAACTTTGCGGTGATGCACCTTCTTTAGAAGAAGAGTTAGCAATTAGTAATGTTGCGCTAGATTTAATTGGACAAGCAAAAAATTGGTATGAGTACGCCAGTGAATTAGATCCATTAAAGCGCACAGTAGACCATTTAGCCTTTCGACGTGATGCCCATGAGTTTTATAACGTCCTTTTAGTTGAACAAAAAAATGGCAACTTTGCTGAAACAATTACTAGACAGTTTTTCTTCGATGCCTGGCATTTATCGATATTAGAGTCGTTACAGGACTCAAAAGATGAGCGTATTAAGTCTATTGCTAGTAAAGCAGTGAAAGAAGTTTCTTATCACCTAAGGCGTTCGAGTCAATGGATGATTCGATTAGGTGATGGAACTGAACTAAGTCACGAAAAAATGCAATCAGCGATAAATCAATTATGGCGATTTACTGGTGAACTTATAACGAGTGATCACCTTGAAGATGCTTTAGAGCGAGATGGGCTTATCCCTGACCCCCATAAAATATTTGGTTTGTGGAAGCATTCAATCGAGACAGTGCTATCGCAAGCTAAGTTAGTTAATCCTGATTATGATGCCTGGATGTACAAAGGTGGTAAACAAGGGGAACACACCGAGTTATTGGGTTTTATTTTAGCTGAAATGCAATATCTGCAGAGGGCATATCCAGATGCAAAAGTATGGTAGGCCTTCACCTAAATCATTGATAGATAGCACTCCTTATCAAAACTCGACTAAGAAGCAAATTTTAGCTACAGATATTCTAGGTGATCTTAGTAAACCTCTTGAGTATGACGAGACATCTATCTGGCAAGTTCTAACTCAAGTACAGGATCCAGAAATTCCGACAGTTAGCATTGTTGATTTAGGCATTGTTCGTAGTGTAAGTCTTAGCTTAAGACAAATTTCTGTTGAGGTAACACCTACTTATTCAGGTTGTCCTGCAACTGATCTCATCAATGATTTGATTTTAGAGGCATTGGGTCATGCTGGTTATCAGAACATTAAAATAGAACAGGTTCTGTCTCCCGCTTGGACGAGTGATTTTATTACAAGCACAGGGCGAAAAAAGCTGGTAGACGCAGGAATAGCACCTCCTAAAGGGCTTGTTTCTAAACCAAGTTTAATAGACCGAGAGATTTCGTGTCCCCATTGTAATAGTGAAAATACTAGATTAATAAGCGAATTTGGTTCGACAGCATGTAAGGCATTATATCAATGCCATGATTGTCGTGAGGCCTTTGATTATTTTAAGTGTATTTAACACTGGATGAGTATTAAATGTTATGAACAAATTTTACCCGCTAACAATTAGTAAGATACAAAGAGAGACGCGCGATGCTGTCTCTATTCATTTTTCAGTGCCTGATGAATTAGAAGACAAATTCAATTATGAACAGGGTCAGTATCTAGTTTTTAAAAAACACATTGAGGGTACTGATGTAAGGCGCTCTTATTCTATTTGTTCAAGTGTTAACGATGAGCAGCTTAGAGTCGGTATAAAGCAGGTTCAGAATGGTCTCTTTTCTAGTTTTGCAAATCATGATCTTAAAGAAGGGGATACACTTGAAGTAATGCCTCCTCAAGGTAGGTTTGGTGCCAGTTTGAGTCTAGCTATTGATTCAAAAACATCTGAGAGTAAACATATTTTAGCTGTTGCCGCCGGTAGTGGTATTACTCCTATTTTATCTATTATAAAAACCTGCTTAGAACAAGATGCAAAGAGTCAAGTGACTCTATTGTATGGTAATCGTTCAACAGCCAGCTCCATGTTTCGTAACGAATTAGAAGATTTAAAAAATGCCTACATGGATAGATTTAATCTTGTGTTTATCTTTAGTCGTGAGACACAAGATATAGATCTCTATAACGGGCGTATCGATGCGAACAAGTGTCAATTGCTATTGAAAAGGTTAATGCAGGTTAGCGAATTATCAGGAGCTTTCATTTGCGGCCCTCAATCCATGACAGAACAAGTGGCCAATAGCCTGATTGAGCAAGGCCTTGATAAGGATAAAGTACACTTTGAATTATTTCACACAGAATCAGATTCGACAGAAAGGCGTCAAAAAAATCAAGAAAATCTAGCCGTTCAAACCTTCGAGAAGAGCGATATTACCGTGATTCATGACGGTAGAGAAATGCAGTTTGAATTAGCTCATAACTCAAAAACAATTCTTGAAGCAGGTAATGATATTGGTGCCGATTTACCATATTCCTGCACCGCTGGTGTTTGCTCTACCTGTAAAGCAAAAGTCATTGAAGGTGAAGTAGAAATGGATGTGAATTTCGCACTTGAAGACTATGAAGTTGAAGCTGGCTATGTGCTCTCGTGCCAATGTTATCCCATTACGAACAAAGTCGTACTGAGTTACGACCAGTAAGCTTTTATCCCCAAAATAATAATTAGTTTAATTGCTAAACGAATAAGCAAATAGAGGTTTTCATGAAGATAATCCAAAGTTTTTTAAATGGCCAATGGATAGGTGAAGAAAAGAAGAGCGCATTAAAAAGCGCCATTAATGGTGATGTAATTGGTTATATCCATGCCGAGCTGCCTGATTTCGAAGAAGCAACTGACTATGCAAGAAAAAAAGGCCAAGCCTCATTAATGCAGATGGATTTTCAGCAAAGAGCTACCTGTCTTAGAAATCTTGCCAAGTACCTACTAGAGCATAAAGAGTCACTCTATTTATTATCTCGTGAAACTGGTGCAACACGTGGAGATAGCTGGATAGATATTGAAGGTGGTTTCGGTACCTTGTTCGCTTATGCCAGTATGGGGAGAAACCAGCTTCCATCAGGCAACCTAATTCACCAAGGAAGCGCTATGCCCTTGGGCAAAAACAATGATTTTGCAGGTACTCATATTTTAGTGCCAAAAGGTGGCGTTGCTGTACATATTAATGCATTTAACTTTCCTATCTGGGGGATGCTTGAAAAGTTTGCGCCTTGCTTCCTTGCTGGTATGCCTTGCATTGTTAAACCTGCCAGTGCGACAAGTTATTTAACTGAAGCCACGGTTCGTTTAATGAATGAATCTGGTCTGCTCCCCGAGGGGTCTTTACAACTTATTATTGGTAGTACAGGAAACCTATTAGACCATCTTATCGAACAAGATGTTGTAACATTTACAGGTTCCGCACAAACCGCTCGTCTATTAAAAAACAATGACAATATTATAAAACGTTCAATTCCATTTAATGCCGAGGCGGATTCTCTTAACGCAGCTATTCTCGCTCCAGATATTAATCTAGAAGATACTGAAATAGACTTGTTTGTTCGTGAAGTCTTTAAAGAGATGACAACAAAAGTTGGTCAAAAATGTACGGCTATCAGACGCATAATTGTTCCAAGAGAAATTATGCCTCACGTTATCGATAAGTTAAGCCAGAAACTTGCCAAAGTGACTTACGGTGATCCTGATGTAGAAGGCGTTAGAATGGGAGCGTTAGCATCAATTGAACAGCTTGAAGATGTTAAAGCAAAAATAGCAGAGTTACGAGAAACGAGTGAACTTGTTTATTCTCAGGATACCAAACCTCAAGGTGTTGGCTGCCAGAAAGGTGCATTTATCTCTCCACATCTATTTGTTAATCATCAACCTTTAATCAATTGTGCAGCACATGATGTTGAAGCATTTGGTCCAGTTGCGACCATGATGCCTTACGATACAATTGATGAGGCGATAGCAATTGCAGCCTTAGGTAAAGGGAGTTTGGTAACGACGCTATGTACTAAAGACCCAATGATAGCGGCTCAAATGATTCCACAATTAGCAGCTTTGCATGGCAGGCTGCATATTCTTGATGCGCAGGCCGCACTTGAATCGACTGGTCATGGTTCTCCTTTGCCATTTTTGAAGCACGGTGGTCCAGGCAGAGCTGGTGGAGGAGAGGAGTTAGCAGGTATTAATGCTGTATATCATTATATGCAGAAGGCCGCGATTCAAGGTTCACCAACCATGTTAAGTGCTGTTACTGGCGAATATGTAAGAGGTGCGAACATAATAGAAACTGACGTACACCCGTTTAAGCGTAGTTTTGAGTCGGTTCAAATTGGTGAGTCATTGTTGACCCATAGACGTACGGTGACTGAAGCGGACATTGTTAATTTTGGCTCCTTATCGGGTGATCACTTTTATATGCATTTTGATGATATTGCTGCCAAAGAATCACAATTCGGTGAACGTATTGCTCATGGGTATTTTGTTTTATCAGCTGCTGCTGGGTTATTTGTCGACCCAGGTGTGGGCCCAGTACTTGCTAACTATGGGCTTGATAATTTGCGTTTTATTGAGCCTGTTCCAATCGGGACAACAATACGTGCAAGGTTAACGTGTAAACGTAAAATCGACCAAGGAAAAGAGTCAAAGGACGGAAAGCCACAAGGGGTTATCGTTTGGGATGTACAAGTCACTGATCAAGATGATGTGCTGGTGGCGAGTTATGACATTTTAACTCTAGTGGCGAAAGAGATGAACGAGTCAATAAATATGCATCCCTAGTATCAAAGACTCAAAATTATACAGTATGGTTTCTTTGATATTAGATGAACTGTACTGTATATTTATACAGTTATTTTAATCCTTACATAAAAACCGCACTAAAATTTGCATTCTTTAAAGATTCTGTTCATTAAATATACTAATAAGAACAGAATTAATGACTTTTCTTAAATAAATTAAAAATACAGATACTGTATTTTTATACAGTGTTTTGTTTGTGTGGATAATTTCGACTCAGCCAATTCTATAATTCGAATTACTTATTCAAGATCAATCTCTTGGTGAATGTGATAAATTGATACTTTAAAAATTAATAGGGTATCAATGTGAGCCAGGTAATTAATAAAAATCTTTTTTTAGTCAAAGAACATATAGGCTTATTCAAAGCGGCTAATAACTTTGATATTTATGATCCTGAGAATGGCGAATTGATCATGGAGTGTCGCGAACCTAACTTAGGCTGGATTACTAAATTATTACGTTTTACTGATTATAAAAGGATGACTCCTTTTGATGTGCAAATCAGAACGCCTGATGATCAAAGAGTCGTCCGCATCACCCGTGGCATCTCCTTCTTTTTATCTAAAGTTGAAGTAAGAAATGAAAACAATGAACTAATAGGTGGATTTAAGCAGAAGTTTTTATCCATTGGTGGTCGCTTTGATGTTCTTGATAAACAAGATAACGTAATTTGTACTTTATCTGGAAAATGGACTGGTTGGGACTTTTACTTTAAACGTGATGATCAAGAATTTGCTCATGTATCAAAAAAATGGGCTGGGATTGGACAAGAGCTTTTTTCAAGTGCAGATAATTACATACTAAAAATAGCAGAGGAAATAGAAGCAGATCATGACGTGAGAAAGCTAATTCTAGCTGCTGTTATGTGTATAGATATGGTTCTAAAAGAATAAAGGTGTTTTACAAACAGAGCCCAGTAAACAAGAATTAATGAAACCTCTAATAAAGGGTAAGCTGATGAGAATAACGAAAATTTCAGACAAACAACTTCTCGAAAAACTCGCTGAGCTTAATTTTGATGATGAGGTTCAATGGTTCATAAAAGACGAAAAGTTAACTAAAAATTTTAAGTTTAGTCATTTTCAATCTGCATTTAGTTTTATGACAATGTGTGCTCTGTATTGTGAAAAGATTGATCATCACCCTGAGTGGACAAACAGTTTCAATCAAGTTGATGTTCAGTTGAGCACGCATTCAGCGAAAGGAATAACCTCAAAAGATTTTGAATTAGCCGAATATATGGACAATGCGTTTAAACACTTTTCAATTTAGGTCCTTATTAGCTTGAAAACTGGTCTTATAAAATTAATTTATCTAATAACAGCGAAATTCTCTCTTTGTGGCTATAGTGTTTCTTGATTACGAAAATATGACAGAAAGGCGTCAAGGAGAGAGAAATGGAATTTATATCGCCAACAAGCGTACTCGAAAGTGCTTTCTTACGTTTTTACAAAGACTTCGAGTCTAGTGATCCTATTAATTCACTAAATTATGAAACAGCTCGTATTGGTTTCAAATCTTATGTTAATCAATTAAAAGACGAAGCGCAGGGAATCTATAACGCAGAAGGTAAAGTGCGCTGTAACCATTATTGGTTGATAAATAAGCATGATGAAATCATGGCTGTATTGAGAATACGACACCATATCGACACACCATTCCTAGCGTCAGAAGGTGGGCATATTAGTTTGGATGTTTCACCTTGTTTTAGAAACCAAGGCATTGCTAAACATGCCCTAAACCTAGCGAAACAAAAATTAAAGCGTTTAGATATAGAAGAAGCGCTTATCACTGCTCCAGAATCTAATGTAGCCGCTCGCAAAGCAATTGAAGCAAGCGGAGGTAAATTAGAGTCAATAATAAAGAGTAAAGTTAGCTTTAAACCTGTTGTAAGGTACTGGATCAGCACAAAAACAAAACAAACTAATCAGGAGTTTAAGTTTGCCGAATTGGTTTAATTAATCACATCCCCTTCATTTGCGGAAGCTAGCTAGAAAATTAGCTTGCTTCTGTATCTTCTTTTATTCTTTCTAAACCTCTCTATACGCTCTTATATTAATAGGCCATCACTATTTGAGTCTCAAATTGAGAATCACATCACAAAAAACGCAGTCTTTAAATTGTTAATCAAAAGCAAAAATTACTTAACTTATTGCTATTAAAGCCTAAAATTAAACTGGCTTAAAAACTGCTGAATAGTAATAGCAATTAACAAATCACAGACTTTATATGTTGAGTAGCTCAGGAGTGAGTTATATAAAGTCGGTATAGGAGGCTATATGGAATCTATTGATCCGTTTTTAATCGCATTTTTGCCTAAAGAAATTCAATCCATGTTTTTCCCATTCGCAAGTGTTCAGCTTGTGTCATTACTTTTCAATTTGATACTGGGTTTTATCCTTGCGACAGGCATAGGACTTCATTTTAGAAAGTACTCTTCAGCATTTTGTAATAGACAAGACTTCTCTCGATTATTCCCTTTGCTTATGTTGTCCGTGATTTTAATTATCACTGTTGTTAAGGCATCTCTGGCTTTGGCGTTAGGATTAGTTGGAGCCTTATCTATTGTAAGGTTTAGAACCCCAATTAAAGAGCCAGAAGAATTACTCTACTTATTCTTGAATATAGGTATCGCGGTTGCATTAGGAGCAGGGCAAACACTCGCTGCGCTGGTTGCGTGTATTTCAACGCTAGGCTTGGTTACGCTTGCTAAAAAACAACAAGTTAAAAGCTATGATGAAAGTGGCTTGTTCCTATCATTAAATTACCGACCTAAACTTAACTTTAACTCAGATACCTGCTTAACCAAGGTAAAAGAGACCGTACTTAAACATGTTGAACGTATGGAGATGAGGCGCTTTGATGTTGGTGAAAAACATTTTGATGCCACTTTCTTTGTATCCGTCATAGATTCAGAGCAAGTAGACTCATTAATATCTGATTTAAAGGCGCAATACCCAGAGATCAATACATCGTTACTCGAGCAACATAATATAGCAGGGGTGTAATTATGAAGCTTGATAAGACGGAAACTAAAACCTCTAAGACAGAGAAATGGTTAAGTATTATCGGTATATGCTTACTTGTTATTTTTGTCTTGCCTTCACCTACGTTTGTGACAACAAGCCTTTTACATCTAGGTTTTGTGTCACATCATGAGTCAGCTAAAGATAAGCTAATTCAACTTGGACAAGAGTTAGTGGCTAGCCCTAATCGTTATCTTGCTTCTGATTCAGACATGCCATTACTTAAAGTTGATGTTAGTTATCAAGATTGGCAAGTATTGGCTCAAGATAGAGCATTAGCCTTTGAAACAGGCATGATAGCCGAGAAAAGACATATGGTTAATGGTGTCATTCATTTCAGGGGTGATGCTTATAAAACCAAGTTGCGTCTACAAGGTGATGCACTTGAACATATTGTCGGTGCAAAAAGGTGGTCCTTACGGTTTGACCTTAAAAACAACAAATCAATTCTCAATAATAGGCGTTTTGCGCTACTAAGCTCCAATGTACGAATACATCAAGGACTTTACTTATTTGATCAAACACTTCAAAAGTCCGGCTTTGATATTGTTTCACCACAAATGAACCCAGTTAAAGTTGTAGTAAACGGAGTTAATTGGGGCGTCATGTTAATGGAAGAAACTTTTGGCCAAGATTTATTAAGCTTTAATAATAGAAAGCATGGCTTAGTGGTGAGGTTAGATATATTAAAAGAAACGACTGATAGTCAGGGAGATATCACGCGTACTTTTCAACCCAGAGCAATACAACGTACAAGTATCTTAAGAGACCCAGAATTAAACAAACACAGAATGGTTGCCTTATCTCTGATAAGTGATTTTTTTGAAGGAAAAAGGCTAGCCAGTGATGTATTTGATTATGAAAAGTTAGGTCAATATTTAGCAACAATTGATGTTTGGTCTGCTTGGCATGCACTGAGTTGGAATAATTGGCGCTGGTATTACAATCCAATAACAGCAAAGTTAGAACCTATACAAAGTGATGTGGCAGTTACTCCAGCGAAGCACTATTGGTTAACGCAAGCTGTGAGCAAGGAGTTTCCTGTCGCTAAAAAAATGTTATCAGATGCAAAGGTAAAAGAAGCCTATGATAATGCTTTAGCAGTGATGCTAAATCAATTAAATACCGGTGAGATGCAATCGTATCTAAAAGAAAAACAATCAGCTTGATTAAGTAAACTCCATTATGGTATGCCATTAATTAATGACTTTGATTTTGAGATTATGCACAAGCAAACGCTTTGCCTGACTTCAGGTTATGACCAAGGTGAATGTCAGCGTATCTCTAAACTAGACACTCAACTTCACTTACATCTAACCCATTTTCGAGCAGTAAAGAATTGGGATTTAGCATCTAGGTTTAGTTCTACGAAAAATAAGAAAGAAGCGAGTTATTTAGATCTCGTAAATACCTCCTTGGAAGACCTGCACATTCACGCCATTGAAGGGATTAATCATTTAGAGTTTAAAGAAGAATTGGAGATTGATGGGCTAGAATTGCCTCTGGTATTAAAGCCTAATGAACAGAGGCAAATAAGGATATCAAGTCACATTACCGATTTGATTTTACATGCGGCGGTAACCTCTAAAAAAATTGTGCCTTTTTATTTTAAACGAGATCTAGATCCACTAGCACCTATTCCAAGAACACCAATAAACCAAGAAAGGATAAGTGAAACAACTTTAGAGTTTGATGAAAATATTTCGATTGTTAATCGCTAGTTTATTTAATCAATCAATTAGATTAATGAAAAGAAGGATATAGGTTATGGATACTAAGGATTTAAGGTTTGAAGTAAAAATTCCTGTACCACTCAATCAGCTCGAAGAGATGCTTATATGGCTTCGAACGCACCCTTTGATGTTTAGAAATCGATACAAAGATAGGTACATTAATAGTCTTTATTTAGATAATCCAAGCATGTCTATATACGAAGAAAACTTAAGCGGGGTAAGTAGACGAAGAAAAGTAAGAATACGTTGGTATAAAGCACTCAATAATACCAAGAAAGCCTGTTTAGAGTTTAAGAATAGATTATCTGGAAAAGGCTATAAGCTAGCTTTTCCTATTGATTTTGATATTTCAAATTCAATTATGAACTGGAGAGAGCATATCCAAGGAAGCTATTCACAACTAAAGGAGCTAGATAAACAAAGTTGGGGGAACGAGCTCTCACCCATACTTATTTGTCGTTATCATCGACAATACTTTGAGAGCGCTTGCGGTTTAGTCAGAGCGACAATAGACAGTAAAATCCATGTTTATGATCAACGTAACCAACATAAACCAAATATTGAAAAGGGCGTTTCCCTTGGTGAATATGTATTGCTTGAACTCAAAGCAAGTCACGGATATGAAAAAGAACTCTCAGCTTTAATCGCAACATGTCCCCTAAGGCCATCAAGACATTCTAAGTATGTTTTAGGAGTTCGAACGCTTTTCTGGCGCTGATTGAGAATAGGGTGATTAATGTTTAAGCAAATACGATCGGGTTTTGTTTGAAAGTGACCTAAACCGCATAGGATTTCTTGTACCAAGCCAAGCTCAGCTATTGAATCCTGCTCAACCTTGTTATTATTAGGCCTCTATAAATTAATCAATTAGAGGTCAGGCTTGCTTAAGATCAAGTATAAATTACAAGGTCTATGTGTCTTTTTACTTAGTGCCTGTGCGCAAGCCGAAACGGTTTACATATCGGCAGCCGCATCACTTGCACCAAGCTTAACAATAATTGAAAGCTTGTATAAAGAATTATACCCAAATGATAATCTGGTACTAAATTATGCCTCTTCCTCTGTGCTAGCTAGACAAATTCAGTATGGCGCACCAGCTGATATATATTTATCTGCTAATGAAAAGTGGATTAACTATTTAAGTGAGAAAAATCGAATTGAGGGAGAGAGCATTACTCCCTTCATTGACAATCAACTGGTTATCGCCAAAACTGGCCAAAAAACTCATTCTGCTTTAACTCAACGCTGTTTTGATCAAGCTTCAACTAAAAGTACCTTTCAAAATATTTATAAGCAAAATAAGAAAATTGTCGTTGCCGATTTAGCTCATGTGCCTTTAGGTATTTATACAAAACAGACTCTTAATGCTTTAGTTGATGTATCTGACTATCAAAGTCTGTTAATTCCAAGTGCGAACGCGAGGTCAGCCTTAGCTTTTATTGAGCAAGGGCAAGCAGAATTTGCCTTCCTATATTACTCTGATGCGATAAATTCAAAAAAAGTAGAGCTTGTCTGCATAATTCCTAGCGATTTTCATGATCCAATAAGCTATTACTTAGCAAAAGTTGTGACAAAAAATAGTAATAAAGCCAAACAGAATGTTTATAACTTCTTGCAAAGTGAAGTAGTGAAAAATATCTTGGTAAAACATGGATTTTTAGAGCATTAATAATAAGTAGGAATTACACCTTAATGATGGACATGATTCATAACCTTGCTCTAAGTGAGTTCGAAATAACAGCCTTATGGTTAAGTTTAAAAGTGTCAGGCATTGCCACTTTATTGACTTTACCTTTTGCAATTTTTATTGGTTTTACTTTGTCTAGGCGTGATTTTCTTGGTAAATCCCTACTTGAAGCCATAATCTATTTACCGCTGGTTTTACCCCCAGTGGTTATTGGTTATTTATTACTGATTAGTTTTTCAAATCAATCTTATTTTGGACGTTTTTTGTTTGACTATCTTGGTTTGGAGTTTGCTTTTCGTTGGCAAGGCGCTGCATTAGCCGTTGCCGTTGTCTCTTTACCTCTAATGGTTCGAAGTATTCGTTTAGCTTTTGATTTAATCGATACTAAAATCGAACAAGCAGCCCTTACGCTTGGCGCTTCTCCATTTAGAATATTTTTAAGTATTAGTCTTCCTTTAGCTCTGCCAGGAATAGTCTCTGGCGCAGTTCTAGGCATGGCACGTGGTTTAGGGGAGTTTGGAGCAACAATTACTTTTGCTGCTAATATCCCTGGTCAGACACAAACCTTACCACTTGCCATGTATAGCTTCATTCAAACCCCAGGCGCAGAATTTATGGCCGCAAGACTCTGTGTCATAGCGATTGTTATTGCCATTATTGCGTTACTCATTTCAGAGTTTTTAACGCGCCAAATGAAAAAGAAATTAGTGGGGCAAAGCTAGCATGTCTTATCTTAATGTGAAAATTAGAAAACGATTTGGGAATACATCATTAGCTTTTAACTTCGAGTTACCAAAAACTGGTGTAACCATGATTTACGGCCCATCAGGGGCGGGTAAAACCAGTCTAATTAATATGATTTCAGGTTTAACCTCACCGGATATGGGGAAAGTTAAATTTGGTGATGAGGTGATGTTTGATAGCCATGCTCAAATTAATGTAAAACCAAATAAGCGACAAATTGGCTATGTTTTTCAAGATGCTCGTTTATTCCCTCACCTTAACGTTAAGCAAAACCTTTTCTACGCTTCAAAAGCTGAAAATAATGATGAAGCCAAGTCGCTAATCAAATTGTTAGCGTTAAATACGTTATTGAAGCGTATGCCAAACACACTTTCTGGTGGCGAGAAGCAACGTGTCGCAATAGGTAGAGCGCTTTTATCTAAACCAAAATTACTGTTACTCGATGAGCCGCTAGCGTCTTTAGATCAATCAAAAAAGAAAGAGCTTCTTGGTTATTTTAAACGCTTAGTAAAGCAGCTAAATATTCCAATTATTATGGTAAGTCATGATGAAAATGAAGCTATGGCATTAGCTGATAACCTCATTATGATTGATAAAGGTAAAGTGGTTAATTATGGCCCATTAGAAACGGTTTGGAATGAGCAAAATCAGATAGGTACTACCGCAATCAAGCACAGCATGGCCTATAGTGCACTTCATAAATTTGACCACCTTGATTATGCAATGTCTCAAGTTGAGTTTATTCACGAGAAATCGGGTAATCTTACTGGCTCATTCTTATGGATGAAGGCCCAAGGTATGGGGAATGGCCAAGCAAGAAGTGAAACTAAAAACTTACGTCATAAATCCAATGTAAATCTTGATAATAAGTTCCGCTTATTAATTGATGCACAAGATGTTTCCATTGCTCTTGATAATACTTCTCCTTCAAGCATTCGTAATAGAATTGTTTGTCGTATTGTGACATGTCAGGAAGTAGGGCGTGAGCAATCTTTACTGGTAAATCTTGCTGATGCGAACGGTGTTATTTTTATGGCAAAAATCAGTAACTGGGCATGGCGTGAAATGAAGCTAAAAATGGGCATGAAAGTTGTTGCTCAAATTAAATCCACCAGCCTAATACCCATATATTAATTATTAACATCTTGGACTCTCAGTATCTTGATAATAAGAGCAATAAAAAAGGCATCCTAAGATGCCTTTTTTATTATTGAGATGATTTAAGCTTGTGGTGCTAAATCGTCATTTGATTCAGCTGCTAACGCTTTAAGCAGTTTTCTTTCTTTACGACGATAACCTAGTACTAACAAGCAAGGTGTTAATAACAAAGTTAATGGCGTAGCGAAAAGTAGGCCACCTGCAATTGCAGTTGATAACTGAGTCCACATTTGTGATGACGGAGCACCAATACTAATGCTTTGGTTCATCAGATCCACATTAAGCTGAAATACCATAGGCATAAGCCCAAGTATGGTTGTGGCTGTCGTCAGTAATACTGGCCTTAGCCTTTGAGCACCTGTTCGCACTGCCGCTTCAACAACCATCATTCCCTGTGATCTGAGACCATTAAAGGTATCTATGAGTACGATGTTGTTATTTACCACAATGCCAGCCAGTGCAATAACGCCAACACC
Source organism: Marinomonas sp. S3726 (assembly GCF_000967665.1). Lineage (NCBI taxonomy): Bacteria > Pseudomonadati > Pseudomonadota > Gammaproteobacteria > Oceanospirillales > Oceanospirillaceae > Marinomonas > Marinomonas sp. S3726. The sequence goes on from NZ_JXYC01000012.1 coordinate 374,720, forward strand.
ACTCATAACTATCCCAAATGGTTCGCCCTTAGCCATAAGGCCGATGAACACTCCCATAGTTGAGAATATGACTGCACTGAGTATCAATAAACACTGGAAGAAGTTATTAAACTGTGTGACTAGAATGATCGCCATAATGAAAAAAGCAACCGCAAATGCTTTCATCAAAAATACCATTGATTCATTTTGATCTTCAGTATTACCTCTAAACTGATAATCAATTTCAGAAGGTATACCGGACTCTTTCATCTCAGCGGCAATGGCTTTAATAACTTGGTCTACAACGAGTCCATCTTTTACATCGGCACTGATGTTAACCACTTTCTTGCCATCCACACGGTTAATCAGGCCCTGTTTTGGTGCCGCATGTCTGTTAATGAAGTTACTAACAGGAATAGGGCCTACATTTGATGGAATCATGATGTTATCAAGTTGTTCTAGGCTACGCTGATTTATTGGGTAGCGTAAAACAATATCGATCTCATCATCAGCACCTTCTGGCAAGAAGTCAGATAAAGTAATTCCATTAGTAACAAGCTTAATAGCATTCCCTAAGGCAGCAACACTTACATCAAAACGTTGCGCTTGAGCACGGTCAATATCAATTTGCCATTCGATACCAGGTAGTGATCTATCATCATTAACGGTAACTATTTCACTCCGTTGACCAAGCTCTTCTACTAAACGATCAGCAGTTAGGTTTAATAACTCACTGAAATCAGATGAAAGCTCAAGTTCAATATCAGTCCCTGATTGAGGACCGTCTTGTTTTACTTCAGCTTCAACAATAATTCCCGGAATTTGATCAGTTTCTTCACGAATCTTGGAAAGAATCGCTGAAGCAGGTATACGTGAGTGCCAATCTATAAATTCAAGTGACAAGGTACCTATACTATCCGGTGATGCTTGGTTACCAGGCGAAGCGGTTGTCGTAGTAACAACACTCTGAAGATCAGGATGACCTATGATAATGTTTTCTACTTGTCGAACGATTTCGTCTTTCTCATCAAGAGATAGGTCGCCACGAGCACGAATTTCAAGATTAGCTACATCTGGCTCGCTTTCAGGAAAGAATTCCATGCCCTTACCAAACTGGCCATAAGAAAACATGACAGATATTAATAGAGTGATACAAAATAACAGAACAAGCCAAGGTGACTTAACTAGACTAGATAGCAAACTTGCATACCAGCCAGTTACGCCTTTAAGTTGTGTTAAATCTCCAGACTCTGTTAATTGTAATGTTCGCTCGGTTGCAGGACTATATGTTCCTTTTTTACCAATTATTGAGCCGATTGTTGGTATAACAACCAAAGCCATAATCAAAGAAGAGGATAGGGTAGCAATTACCGTAATCGGCATGTACCCCATAAACTCACCAACAATTCCTGGCCAAAATAACAACGGCATAAATACTGCCAGAGTCGTTGCCGTAGATGCTGTAATTGGCCAAGCCATACGTTGCGCAGCTTCAGAGTAGGCTTGTTGTTTTGAGGCACCTTCCGCTAATTTTCGGTCAGCATACTCCGTAACAACTATAGCGCCATCTACCAACATACCGACACTTAATATCAGGCCGAATAGCACCACCATATTCATGGTATAACCTTGAATATGTAAGAATAGAATCCCCATTAAAAATGCGCCTGGGATAGCTATACCAACAAGGAAAGAGGTTCTTAAACCTAAGAAAGTCACAATCACTATCATTACCAATAAGGTAGCGAAAATGACGTTATTAAATAAGTCATTCAAAGACTGAAGTATACTGACAGATTCATCTTGAGTAAGGCTATACTCAATACCTTCTGGCCACTTTTTACTTTCTTCTTCTATGACTTCTTTTACTGCGGCAATCATATTGACGGTGTTGCCACCAACACGTTTAGATACACCTAAGGTGATGCTACTTTTACCATCTAATCTTGCATAGCTAGTGGCATCTTTATAGGTCATTTGACCTGTGGCAACATCTTTTAATAATACAACTTTGTCACCATCTACCTTCATAGGAAGGTTAAAAATGTCATCTTGGGTTTTAAGAAGACCTGGTACTTTTAAGGAAAAACGACCTGATCCTGTATCCAAAGTACCAGCTGCAACAAGCTGGTTGCTGTCATTAAAAGTATTAACAACATCAGATAGACTGAGATTATAAGTTTCTAACGCATCAGGGCTGATTATGATTTCCGCTAGCTCTTCTCTATCACCACTTATTTCAGCTTCTAAAACACCTGGCGCAGCTTCGATGTCATCTTGTAAATCATTGGCGATACGACTTAATATTCCAAATTCGACATCACCATGTAAATTAACTGTTAATACAGGGAAAGTAGATAGGTTTATTTCATTTACAGTTGGTTCATCTGCATCATCAGGTAAATCTGCTTTAGCAGTATCAACCTTGTCCTTCACATCAACCAAAGCTTGGTCTATATCTGTGTTGCTATCAAACTCAAGCGTAATTGATGCATGGCCTTCAGAGGCTGTTGAAGAAATTTTATCTAAGCCTTCAACGCTTTTAAGCTCCTTTTCCATAGGATGAACTAAAAGGCTATCAGAGTCTTCTGGTGAAATCCCATCCAATGAAATTGATACGTAAATTGTGGGTATTGTGATGTCTGGCGTTTCTTCTTTTGCAATACTTAGATAAGAGGAAACTCCTAGCAATAATAGTAAAACAAAGAACATTAATACTGTTCTTGAACGCGACAGCGCCGCATTTATTATACTAACCATGTTACTTCCTATTGATTTTTATAATATGCGTCAACAATGTCACCAGCCTTAGTAAACCCTTGACCAACAGTAATCAAATTAATATTTTGAGGTAAACCACTTACCCAAACTTGATCACGATCGGATTTAAGGATTTCGACTGGAGAGACAACGACTTCATTATCTATATTGAGAGTCTTAACCGCTGTCTTACCATTATCATCCAAGGTTAACAAAGCAGCTGAAAAAGCATGAGCCATACGCTTTGGCAAAGCCAGATCAACATGGGCAGTAATACCAGCAGGTATTTTACTATCTTGGTTAGGGACTTTTATCTCAACTGCAATGGATCGAGTTTCACTAGAGGCTATTGAGCTCACATAACTTACCGTTCCTTCAACCACATCACCTGTACTCAATTCAATGTTGGCATTTAAACCTTGCTGAATACTGTTGATTTTTTTCTGAGGAACATTGATCTCGATTGTAAGTGGGTTGATTGAGATAAAGTCGCCTACTGTGGCATTGTTTTGTACCAGCTGTCCCAGTTCAACATCTAGTGTATTTAGAACGCCAGAGAAGGGGGCAACAAGTACGGCATTTTCAAGATCAATCTCTAATGAACGAAGCGTTGCTTTCGCTGATGCTAGGTCCGCTTTAGCTGTCGCAACATTGACCGCAGATGAGTATTTCTGCTGTTTTAGCTTAACTGCACCATCTAACTCAAGTTGGCGTTGTGCAATTAATGCTTTTGCTTCAGCAATATCGGCTTTCAAAGCACGAGTGTCTATAGATAAAATTGCTTTGCCTTTTTTTACATAGTCGCCTTTATTAACAAGGATTTGGCGAATTTTACCAGCTGCACCTGAAGTAAGTTGGATCTCTTTACTTGGCTGAGTCGTACCGGAAAGAGTCATCTTATCTTCCATAATCTGAGCACTAATGACTTGCGCTTGAACCTTTTTCTTTAGTTGGTTCTCATTAGATACTTTCTGCTCTACGGTTGACGGTTTAGCTAGCGTACTCGAATCTTGAGCTTGTGCTTGCGTTATTCCGTTACCACCAACAGCCATCCAAACAACAGCTGCACCTAACACGGTGATTGCGGTTATCGGTCCAGCTTTACTTTTTAGATCCATCAGGGACTCCATATAACAAACTTAAATTTACAATCGAACTAATATTCAATATTTTGGCATAAGCTTATTGTGACAGGGAATGAACTGACATACTTCATAAAAACCCATACAAATGTGCAAGAAATATGAACATTTGACTTTATCAACTAAATTCAAATTTTCAAACTTGTTTGTTTTCTACTCAGTAATGAAAAAACGATTAGTTACAAGTGCTTATTTCAATTTGCAGAGACAAAATGAACTGGATTCGCTAAACGTTTTCACTCTTAACTGATAGAATGCGCGCCATTATCATTTTATTTTCTAGTGAAAAAACATATGAGCTTATTATCTCTTGAACAAGTGAGTGTTGCTTTTGGGCATAATCCTCTCTTGGCAGCAATCAGCGTTTCAGCAGAAGCGGGTGAAAGAATTGCAATTATTGGTCGAAATGGCGCTGGTAAATCTACCTTTTTAAAAGTTGTCGCTGGCGAAATTATCCCTGATGAAGGGGTTGTACGGATTGAAGGCGGTATTAAAATTGCGCAACTTCCCCAAGAGCTTCCTCAAGCTGATGACAAATTAGTCAAAGAAGTTGTAAGCGAAGGTAGACCAGACGCGAATAATCTATTAAGTCGTTACTACGCTTTATTAGAAGACCTAGATAATGATCACGCTAACGAATTAAGTGATATACAGCACAAACTCGATGATATCCAAGGCTGGGATCTCGAACAAAAAGTAAATCAAATGATTCAGCGACTTCAGCTCCCAGGCGACAAAAAAATGGCTGAACTTTCAGGTGGTTGGCGTCGTCGCGTTATTCTTGCTCAAGCTTTGTTAGCGGAACCTGATATTTTATTACTCGATGAGCCGACTAACCATTTGGATGTACCCACTATCGAGTGGATGGAAAAGCAGTTACAGCAATTCCGCGGCTTAATACTCTTTATTACTCACGATAGACGCTTTCTTGAACAACTTGCTAATCGCATTATTGAGCTAGATAGGGGCAACCTTATTTCCTTTAATGGCAAATTAAGTGGCTTTTTAGACTTTAAAGCAAAAATGCTTGAAGAAGAGGAAAGGGCCAACGCGTTATTTGATAAGCGACTCGCGGAAGAAGAAGTATGGATAAGGCAAGGAATCAAAGCAAGACGTACCCGTAATGAAGGTCGTGTTCGTGCTTTAAAAGCATTACGTGTTGAACGTTCTGAACGCATTAACCGCCAAGGTAATGCCAACATGAAAATTGAAAGCACTGATAAGTCAGGCAAATTGGTTGCTGAGTTCACACAGGTTGAACATAGATTTGAAGACAAAGTCATTCTAAAACCGATGGATCTCATGGTTACCCGTGGGGACAGAATTGGTCTTATTGGCCCAAATGGTTGTGGTAAAAGTACTTTTTTGAAAATCTTGTTAGGTCAAATTACGCCTAATGAAGGTCATGTTAGACAAGGTACAAAATTGAATGTTGCCTATTTTGATCAACTTAGGGAGCAGCTTGATCCAGAAAAAACCGTTGCAGAAAACGTTGGTGAAGGCAAAGACACTGTCGAAATTAATGGTCGTGATAAACACATTATCGGCTATTTGAGCGATTTTCTTTTCCCGCCGGAGAGAGCAAGAACACCCGTTAAAGCCTTATCAGGTGGAGAAAGGAACCGTGTCCTATTGGCCAAGCTTTTTACTAAGCCAGCTAATCTCTTGATTATGGATGAGCCAACCAATGACTTGGATGTAGAAACATTAGAGCTACTTGAAGAACTTCTTATGAATTACCAAGGTACATTACTTTTGGTTTCACACGACAGGGCTTTCTTAGACAATGTGGTAACCAGTGTTATTGCTTTTGAAGGTGAAGGTGTTGTTAGAGAGTATGTGGGGGGTTATCAAGATTGGATTCGTCAAGGTGGCCGCTTTGTTGTTGAACCAGAAACACCTGAAGAAGTTAAAGCGTTAAAACCGCAAGAAAAAGTAAAGACAACAGAAGCTAAAAAGCCAAAAAGCAAGAGCAAATTAAGCTATAAAATGCAGCGTGAGCTTGATGCTATGCCTGACACAATTGCTAAAATTGAAGCCGAACTTGACGCGATAGTTGCAGTGACAAGTGCTGATGATTTTTATAGTCAGGACCAAGATGTGGTTCAGGCTGAATTAAATAAAATGACAGAAATTGAAGCCCAGCTAGAACAACAAATGGACAGATGGGTTGAATTAGAAGAACTGCAAAACGGATAAATTATGACTAAAAAAGTAAAACCTATGGCATTTGCACCACGCTTCTTTGGCGCATTTGGCCAATTTTTTAAATATCTTTCATCGTCTGATTATGCTGCTCGTTGTCAAATTGTCGCGAGTGATGAAAAATTTGCTTTTGAAGTACCTGAGAAAATTGTTAAAGAAGTCGTTGTTGAAACAGTGACTGAGATTAAAGAAGTAGAAGCACCAAGACTTGAAACCGTGTCTGTAGATGGCGCGTATCAATTATTACAACTGATGCAACAAGAAGCTCGTCTAATTGATTTTATTCAAGAAGATATTAGTGGTTATACCGATGCTGAAGTTGGTGCTGCGAGCCGTGTCATACATCAAGGTTGTGCCAAAGTATTATCGCAAAACTTTGAAATTGCAGCAGTATCACCTCAAGAAGAAAATGCACGAGTTCAAGTGCCTGAAGGGTACAACAATAGAGAATATAAGCTTGAAGGACGTGTAGAAGGTGAAGGTCCTTTTAATGGCACCTTAATACACCCCGGCTGGAAAGTTGTTAAACAGACCTTACCTAAGGTTATGGATACAAAAGATATGAATATCCTAGCGCCAGCAGAGGTTGAGGTTTAATAAGATGTCTAATACTCAATATTTTGTTGGTATCGATTTAGGTACAACACACTCTGCTATTTATTATGCTAAAGCCGGTTCTGAAGAAAGCGTATTAACTCAACTTCAAATTCCACAACTTGTTGCACCAGGGCAAGTTGCAGATCGAGACTTGTTACCCTCTTTTATATATCAAGCACATGCTAATGAAATGTTAGCAAGCGATATGCAGTTACCTTGGGGTAAATCTGAATTTGTAGTTGGTGAATTAGCGCGTGATATGGGGGCAAAATCATCTGGGCGTTTAATCCAAAGTGCCAAAAGTTGGTTATGTCATAACACGGTTTCTTCACAAGAAGCCATATTGCCTATAGATGCTATCGATGAAGTTGAAAAATTCTCGCCTGCTAAAGTAACTCAAATTTTAATTGAGCACCTAGTTTCAACTTGGAATCATACGTTTCCTGAAGCCTTACTGAGTGAGCAAGATGTTGTTATCACAGTACCTGCATCGTTTGACCCTGCTGCACGCGCAAGTACAGAAAGTGCCGCTCAAGCATCAGGGATAAATGCAAGATTAATAGAAGAGCCGTTAGCTGCCTTTTATGCTTGGTTATCCAGTGCAGGAAAATGGCAGGATAAGATCCAGCTAGATGATCAAATTTTAGTTGTAGATGTCGGTGGTGGTACAACTGATTTATCACTTATCCAAGCTGTAGATAATGAAGGTGAAATGCGACTGGATAGAGTTGCCGTTGGCCGACATATATTACTAGGTGGCGATAATATGGATATGGCCATTACTTATGTGGCTGCTGGACAAATTGCTGCAACAGGCACCAATCTAGAAGCGTGGCAAATCTCAGCGTTAACACAAGCCGCTAGGCAAGCCAAAGAAAGACTGTTAAGCAATCAAGAGCTTGCGGAAGTTGAGCTTGTTGTTCCTAGTCGTGGTAAGAGTTTATTTGCTAATAAAGTGCAAACTAGCATCAAGCGTGAAACTGCGTTGGCAAGTTTAATTGAAGGTTTTTTCCCTATAGTTAATTATGGTGAGCAAGCTCAATCAACTGCAAGGTCGGGCATAGCTAAACTAAACTTAGAATATGAAGCAGATCCAGCCATTAGTCGCCATATCAGTGAGTTTTTAGCCAAACATCAAGCAAAGCCAAATAAAGTTTTACTTAATGGCGGGGTGTTTAAAGCAGACATTATTAAGCAAAGAGTTGAAGCTCTTTTAAACAATCTACTTGCTGATAAAGTGCAAAATATTGAAATACTGACTTCCAATGATGCCAATTACTTAGACAATGCTGTTGCTAAAGGTGCTTGTTATTATGCCTTAGTCCAAGCTGATGGTGGCATTAAGGTTAAAAGTGGCTTAGCAGCAAACTATTATATTGGCGTTGAAAGTCCGATGCCTGCTATTCCAGGCATGGCCCCACCTGTGGATGCTGTTTGTATTGCACCTTTTGGTTTAGATGAAGGTTCTGATGAACAAATGCTAAGTAGCGAGTTCGCACTCGTTGTTGGTCAGAGTGTTGATTTCAGATTCTTTCAATCTAAAACAGCTGATGTGGCAGAGTTAGGTGAAACAGTAAACGCATTCTCATTAATGAGTTTGAATGAGCTTGGTAAAATTCAGGCTAGATTGGATGCTGGTCATTACCAAGAAGGTGATATGGTCAGAGTTATTCTTTCATCTCGTATCACAGAACTTGGTGTTTTGTTACTTGAGGCTCATGACACTCAATCAGATTTGTCTTGGACACTGGAATACCAAGTAAGGGATGCTTAATGTCAAAGTTTAAGTATTTTGTTGGCATCGACCTCGGTACAACTAATTCGGTTGTATCTTATAGAGGTGCTAACGATGCCGTTGATAACTATCATTTGCTATCAATTCCGCAGTTTATGTCTGATGCCAGCATAAGGGAGTTTACTCATCTCCCTAGTGCTATCTATATATTAGCGAAAGATGAACAGGGGCAGTTAAGTCAAACTTTACCTTGGTCTCAAGCCGATAAAACAGATAATTTTGTACTAGGGATGGGCGCATTAGAGCTTGGAAAAAGACGCGCAAATCAATTAGTACAAAGCGCAAAAAGTTGGCTTAGTCATAGACAAGTGGATCGTCGTGAAAAGATACTACCTTGGGGCAGTGATTGTGAATCCAAACTTTCTCCGCTGGAAGCGACAGCATTAATACTTAAACATTTGCATCAAACTTGGAATCATAAGTTTAAAGATGCGCCACTATCAGAACAGCAGGTTGCTTTAACCCTACCTGCGTCTTTTGATGAAGAGGCCAGAGCTTTCACTCTTGAGGCTGCAAAAAAGGCAGGCTTAGATAACCTCTATCTTATCGAAGAACCACAAGCAGCCTGTTACCACTGGATCAGCAAACCAGAACAACTAGACCAGCTTAGTAATAAAAAGATGTTGCTAGTGGTTGATATTGGCGGTGGTACGACAGATTTTAGCTTGGTAAAAATTCAAAATCTTAACAATAAAGTATCCTTGCACCGTGTTGCGGTTGGTAATCACCTTTTACTTGGTGGCGATAACTTAGATCAGGCGCTGGCTTATCAGTTAGATCCTCAAAAAATTTCCGCTTTGTCTGCTTCAAGACTCGCTGCTTTGGTGCAACAAACGCGTCAAGCTAAAGAAGTGCTACTTTCGTTAGATGCGCCTGAGACTTTAACTTTGACTGTATTGGGTGGTGGTAGCAAACTCATAGGTGGCTCCCAGAAGTTTACCGTTGAAAGAGATACTTTAATCAGCCAGATCGATAACGGCTTTTTCCCTTACGTTAAGCTAGTCGATAAGGTAAACCAAGCTAGTTATGGAGTGCATACATTAGGTTTACCTTATGAGAAAGATGCTGCTATTACGCGGCATCTAGCTGAGTTCTTAAGCATGCACACTAATGACATCCAAGCAGCTTGTGGTGCTGGTATTCTTGTTCCTGATGCAATACTTTTTAATGGTGGTTTATTTAACAGTGATAAGCTGAAAAACCGTTTGATTGATCAGCTCACTCAATGGCGAGGTGCTGAGCAGTTTGAATGTAATGATTTAGAACCTAACGATGCTGTCGCTAAAGGGGCCTGTGTCTATTTAGCTGGTTTAACTTCATCTGAGTCAGACGTTGCTCGGATTGAAAGCGGCGTAGCACATACACTTTATTTAGCTTTGCAAGGAGGTCAGTTTTTAACTCTTTTACCAAAAGGACAGGCTAAAAGCCAATGGGTTGAACTAGAACAAGAATTTCGGGTAACACTAGGCCAAGATGTACAATTTCCACTGTACCGTGGTGACGATAGCCTAATAAATGCACCAGGAGATCTATTAGATAACGATGATGACGTTATGTTTATCTCAGATCTTGAGGCACATTTATCATCTGATAATGAACAACAAGTAGCAGTTAAAATCAGAGCCCAATTGACTGAAATAGGGGTGCTTGCTGTTGAATTAAATGCGGTCAATTCTCAAGACACTTGGTCTTTGGATTTTACAACATTCAATAAGAGTGAAGACTCAGCTAAAAATACCTCATCGAATGATGATTTAATGCATAAAAATCTGGGCTTAGCTGAAGAGCTATTAACCCAATGTTTTTCAAAGCTTGGTCAAAAGCAAGATGGCAAAGCCATCAAATCTCTTAAAACAGAAATAGATAAGCTTTTGGGTCCTAGAGATGACTGGAACCTTGTTACAAGCAGGCGTTTAGTCGATAAGTTGTGGAGTCTTAGGTCTGGTCGGCAGAAAAGTTCTAGTCATGAAAGACAATGGTATCAATTAACGGGTTTTTGTATGAGACCTGGCTATGGCGCTGAAAATGATCATGAGAGAGTAAAACAACTGTATACACTAACTCAACAAGCGCCAAAGCATGATGATTCAATGGTTTGGGGTCAATACTGGACTCTATGGCGACGAATTTCCGCTGGATTGGATGAGAAAGAGCAAGGCCTTTTACATAAGAAATTTGCCGAGTACTACTCTCCAAGTGGTCAAAGATCTAGAGATAAAGTAAAGCAGTTAACAAGTCGCTCAGGGGATGACTTAATTAGAATGGTAGGTAGCTTAGAGAGATTACCGCTTGAGATTAAAATTAACAGTATCGACTGGCTTAAGAAACGATTAACTAAGTCTTCCGAACCTGATACAGCATGGTGGACCATAGGTCGCTTAGCAAGTCAGCAATTGATTTTGTCCGATGTCATTGAGCCCATGCCTTTAGACAAGGTAAAGCCTTTACTGGAAACTTGCCTTAAAGAAGATTGGAAGAAGAGAAAACAAGCCGGTCTTGCTGGTGTTCTAATGACTCAAATTAATACTAATCAAGATAAAGAAATAGAAGTATTAAAGCAGAAGGTCATTAAAAAACTTAAAAAAGACAAATGTCCAAATCACTGGATATCAAGATTAGAAGAAATAGAGCAGCTTGATAAAGATGCATTAAACCGATTTATAGGTGATTCTTTACCGATTGGCTTGAGTTTAATCGATTAGGTTTAAAAAAACGGCCAATAATCATTGGCCGTTTTTTTTTGCTTTACAGGATTAAAGAAAATCTAATGCCAATGGCTGCTTTGCAAGTGCAATTCCGTTTAGGTCGGAATATAGATAATCACCATCTTCAAACCTTAAGCCCGCAAAAGCTACATTAACACCAACTTCACCAACACCTTTACGAGTCGATCTTAATGGTGTTGCCGCTAGGGCTTTAACACCTAAATTAATCGTTGCTTGGGTTGCAACATCACGAACAGCACCATTAATGATAACGCCTTCCCAACCATTATTTGCAGCAAGCTCTGCTAACATATCACCTAGCAAAGCTACACGTTTACTGGCACCACCATCAACCACCATGACTTTACCCGTGCCGTCTGTAGCGACTAGCTCTTTAACTCGGGAATTATCTTCAAAGCATTTAACTGTGACGACTTCACCGTAAAAAATCGTTTTCTTACCATAAGTATTAAAAATGGGATCAGCAATGAGTAGGTGATCTGGGTATTGGTCTGTTAAGTCAGGCAATAAATCGAGCATGAGAATTCCTTAAACATAATGATTGAGAGCTAAAAACTGTAATTTAACTAACAATAACAGTCTTTTAGCTCATCGCCAGTCATCATGACTAATGCTCAACATTTATCTTTTAAATGTCAGTATCATGTTCTGATAGGTCATCTTGTTCTGCTTCAGGCAAGTCAATCAAAGATTTACTATGTGCGATTCTAAGCAAAATAGCGATTTGCTCATCTGGTGGCAGTAATTCAACGGCTTGTGACAAATCTAATAAGGTAAGTTCATAATGCAGATCAACATCTCTATCATTGAACCACCTGTGGGCTGAAACTACTTCAAAGCTTGGGTCCATCCCTTTTGCATCAAAAGTTGCTTCAACCATAGAGCCAACTAGATCTGTGTCTAATGCTAGTACAAAGTCAGTATCAAATTCTGCAGTCCATTCAGCTAAAATATCGCTGGCTTCATAGCCAAATTCATATAATTGGTTTTCATCAATATCACATAAGTTAGACTCGATATTGGCGTGATGCAGCCAGTCATCATCAGGAATAATGAGAACTTCTTTAATCTGTAGATCAGGTGTCGACCAAGTAAATAGCAAAGGAAAGCTAGCTTCGTCTGCAGAATTAGCGACACAGGTAAGGAATATAGGTAAACTTGTCATATCAATGAATTACATACCAAAATTTAGAGAGTGGTTAGGATGAGCAGCCGAATTAAAGTCAGCAGTGCCTTCGATGGCGGAAACATTAGTCTGATTGAAGCCAACGAGCCGGACAATATTAGAGTAAATATACCAAAAGATACAAACTCTAATTTCTTGCAGTGGTTTTATTTTCGTTTACAAGGGGTAATGGATGAAAACTGTACCATTAGGTTTGAAAATGCGCATGAAGCTGCATATGCCGATGGCTGGTACGATTATCAAGCCGTTGCTTCATATGATAGAGAATATTGGTTCAGAGTGCCCACAGAGTACAAAGATGGGAAGTTAACCATTCAGCACACGCCTGAGAAGGATAGTGTGTATTACGCTTACTTTGCACCATATTCGTACGAAAGACATCTAGACATGCTTGCTTGGTCTAGCTCAAATGATGATTGTATCAATCATGATTTAGGCACTACAGCAGAAGGCCGTGATATTAGTTTGTTAGAAATCGGCCGTAATCAAGCAAGTGCAAAGAACATCTGGATAATTGGCCGCCAACATCCAGGTGAAACCATGGCTCAATGGTTTATTGAGGGCTTATTAGAGCGTTTGTTTGATGAATCTCACCCTATTTCAAGAGCATTATTAAACCAGTGTCGTTTTTATATAGTGCCTAATATGAACCCTGATGGTGGTGTTCATGGTAACTTGCGAGTGAACTCTAAAGGTGTCAACTTGAATAGGGAATGGATGCAACCTTCTGAAGAGCTAAGTCCTGAAGTATTAGCGGTACAAACTAAAATGGCTGAAGTAGGCGTTGATTTATTTCTAGATATTCATGGAGATGAAGAGCTTCCTGTTAACTTTATCGACGGATGTAGCCAAATTTCTTCTTTCGATCAACGTATGGCAAATATGGAATCATTATTCAATGGTACCTTGTTAGCCGTAAGCCCTGACTTTCAAACTAAACAAGGTTATGAAAATAATCATTTTGGTGAAGACACATTAAAAGTGGCTGCGAAATGGGTAGGAGAAACCTATAAATGTTTATCGCTAACACTTGAAATGCCATTTAAGGATAATGAATTATTACCAGACCCAGAGGTTGGCTGGTCACCTGAGCGCTCTAAAATTTTAGGGGCCGATGTGCTTTATCCGATTTACCAAGTGGTTAACAGCCCTGAAATGAAATAGATACCTTTTAGGTAATTCGTTCATATAAAAAAGCCCTAACGATTGTTAGGGCTTTTCTTTTGAAACCTACTAGTCATCCTGTTTAGATGATCGAGCTTTTTCAGTCTCTCTTTGTACTGCAGCAAGCACACCTCGTAATATACCTAACTCACTCTTTTCTGGCCTTGAGCGATTAAAGAAGCGCTGCAGTTTCTCTAGTACTTTACCCGGGTGGTTTTTAATCACAAAGTTAATATCATAAAGCGTTTCTTCAAGGTGGGTATGAAATAGGTCCATGTCACCTTTGCGTGGATATTCAGCGACTTCAACTTTACCTTTATCGGCTTTGTTTTGGCTTGCCATCCAAATTTCATAGGCAACGATCTGAACGGCTTGCGAAATGTTCAATACAGGATATTCGTCATTGGCATCGATATACACCTGACGATGACATTGTGCTATCTCTTCATTAAGTAAGCCTGTTTTCTCACGACCAAAAACAATTGCAATTGGTTGATTTGTTGCTTCAATAACAGTCGATTCAGCACATTCTCTAGCGTTCATAATAGGTAGCTGAAACGTTCTATGACGAGCACTAGTACCTATAACTAAACTACAGTCTGAAATCGCTTCTTCAAAAGTAGATACTATGGTGGCGTTTTCTAAAAGGTCGACAGCGCCAGCCGCTCGGCTAGTTGCTTCATCAGAAGGGTAATCATTTGGATCAACCAGATACAAGTTTGATAAGCCCATATTTTTCATTGCTCTGGCAATAGCGCCAACATTACCTGGGTGGAAAGTATTAATTAAAACGATTCGAATATTACTTAGCATATGGTGTTTTCTATCTTTAAGTGTTTCTGATTAAGGGCGTTATTATAAGGCCAAAGTGAGGGATAACTCTGTGCTGGCAAAATCAACCTGATCCATCACTATGGTACTGGTTTGATTAAATAAGAACTGCTTACAGGCGCCATGATACAAGGATCCAGTATGTAATACCAAGCGATAACGACCTCTTGGAATATAGTTTGCTGCAAAAGACTGTCCAGCCCTTAAATAAAGCGTAAATGGCGCTAAACCATCATAGGATTCAAAGCTCAGCATACTGTGACTATTTAGCTTATTAAGTAGGCGTAAACGGCTATGGCCATTAGGCTCAACATCACTGATAAGCTTGCCATGTGCTGGCGCAACACCAGGATTACCAAGGCATGTTGTTTGATTTGCTGCGTCAATCGAGCCAAAGCCCAAGTCAGACTCTTTCACCCATCCAGCCTGATCCTGATAGCGAATCGCTAACCAACCAGGTTTTGAATTATTTGTGACCTGAACATCTTCTAAAGGTGCAATACTGGCCATTTCTTGTGCTTGTATATCAGGCGTTGCAAATAAGCCAGTTAGACCAAAAGTATAGTTTGTACCAAGCCTAAACTGAGGATAAAGCCCAGCTATAAAAGGAATTTGTTTTTTCACATCAAATTGATTATCTTGCTGCGCTTTACTGGCTTGCCAATATAGTGTGCTATAAATCCCCATAGCAAAAACAACTAAATAGGAAACAGACATAAAGACCTTTTTAAAAACAGAAGAGGTATCCTCATTTACCGGTTCCGATTTAATATCATTTTGCTGAAATGATTGTTCGAAAGTACGGTAAATATTCGGATCAATGATTGATTCGGTTTGAGTTTGCTGTGTGTCAGATTCATCGGCAAAAGCAGTATTAGAAAATGTATTCAGATTGGCTTTTGCTGCTTGCTCGTAAACTTTTTTAGCGTTTTTTTCATTAATTTTACTGCGAGCACTTCTAAGGGCGGCTTCTTTTGCTCTTTCACTGGATGCTGCTTTGCGTCTCATTTCATCATAAGCACGCTGGCTTTCTTTGATGTAAGCTTTTTGAAGGTCATCATTATCTGAATGAGTCTGATTAGCTTTATCCGCAGTAAACTCATATTTATGCCAATCTTGAACGATGGCGCCTTGTCGCATGGACGACAAAACACTCTGATAAGCATCTTGTAATCGTTGGAAATGTTCTGTCGTATCTATGTTTGGATTCTTATCAGGATGATAAAGACGAGCTAATCGTCGATATGATGCCTTAGCATCTTGCTCTGTCGCATCAGAATCCAGTTCTAATAAGTGATAATCGTCTAATAAACTCATTTTGAAATTAAAATTTTTCCAAAAAGCTGTTCACAGGAGCCTTGCAGTGGCATTCTACGTTTTTCAAAATTGTTGAATTTGCCTTCTGATTGAAAGCAGACGATATTATGCCTGATTTACTATAATGTACAAAGGAAAGCTTAATGACTGATAGGCTGACTCACCTAGATCAATCTGGCCATGCCCATATGGTTGATGTTTCAGATAAAGATATTTCACACCGCAGCGCTACTGCTCAAGCCATCATAGAAATGCTACCAAGTACTCTAACCAAAGTGGTTGAAGGTGGATTACCAAAAGGCGATGTAATCGCAACAGCTCGTATAGCGGGTATACAAGCCTGTAAAAAAACCGCTGATTTGATCCCACTTTGTCACCCTTTGATGCTTACAAAGGTCAGCGTGGAAATAAATGTTATTTCAGACACTCAATTAGAAGTACTGTGCACATGTAAATTAAGTGGAAAAACGGGTGTGGAAATGGAAGCGTTAACAGGTGCCACAGTTACAGCATTAACCTTATATGATATGTGTAAGGCAGTAGATAAAGGAATTATCATTAAAGAAGTCGCTCTATTAGAGAAATCAGGTGGTAAGAGTGGCGATTGGAGCAAATCAAATGCATAAATTGGATGTCGTATTCTTTGCCTCATTAAGAGAATCATTAGGTAAAGAAAAAGTTACTATCGAACTAGACAAAGTAACCAGTATTGAAGAAATAAAGCAGGCTGTTGCGAGCTTGCTAGATAACCCTGATCCTTTATTTGAGGAAGGAATCCAAGCGTCTATTGATTATAATTTTGCTCGTGATAGTAGCAAGGTTGACCCAGAGAGCGTGAAAGAGGTTGCTTTCTTCCCACCGGTAACAGGGGGATAAATGATTAAAGTACAAAAAGCCGATTTTGATGTGGCAAGTTTGTATCAAGCATTATGTGACAATAACCAAACAGGTGCCGTTGCCATGTTTGTCGGTCGTGTCCGTGATTTTGGTGACAAATCTAATCAAGCTGATTCAAATAAAGAAGAAACGCTTTTTGAATTAGAGCATTACCCAGGTATGACAGAACACAACTTGCAGCAAATTGTCGATGAGGCTCACAGCCGCTGGGACTTACATGAGGTTCAAGTGGTACATAGAGTAGGTGAACTTAAAGTTCAGGATCAAATTGTATTTGTTGGTGTGAGTAGCTCCCACAGGGCAGAAGCCTTTCAAGCCTGTGATTTTGTAATGGATTACCTCAAAAGTAGAGCCGCTTTCTGGAAGAAAGAGACTCAATCAGGTAAAAGTCAGTGGGTTTGTGCAAAAGAAAGTGATGAAAAGAGCCTAGAAAGGTGGTCTAACTAGGCGAATGATAAAAATCAGACTTAAAAGCCCTTATGATTATTTTGGTCTAAGGGCTTTTTTCTTACCGCTTGCATGCCTTTCTCTGTATTCTGTATCTATATATCTATCCGTCGTTGCCATACTTGCGTGCCCTGCATCTTCTCTTACATGCTCTTTAGGGCGAGTTTTTACATCTTCTGATATGCCTGTATGGCGTAACCAGTGAACAGTAGCAACACGAAGGTCTTCAGCATCGGATTTCATGCCATCTTCAACCATTCTTTGATATGCCGCATCAAAACAGAATTGGACGATATTTCTAATCTGACGAGTGCTAGTCATCGCTCCTTGGCCTCGGTTTTTCGGTATGAGGGCGGTTTGTTCGGCGATTGTCGGTAATAATGGCAATTGTCTGAACTCACGATAACGCTTTAGAGCTGATAACATTTCATCTGATACAGCAACTAACCTTTCTTTATTCCCTTTAGAAAGCACCTTAAGCCACCAGTTTCCATCACTGTCCTTAATGAAGTCTCCCATAACAGGGGCTGACCTTTCATCGGCAACGAGTTCAGAAATACGTAAGTACATGCCTAATAGTGCATTCATGATGAATAGGGTTCTTTCATGCATATTGGCATCTTCTTCAGCCAGTAATTCTGCCGTCTCAATTACATAGTCCCACTGTAAGTTAGAAATACGACGAACTTGTCGTCTGGTAACTTCTTTTTTTACAAACTTACTTTTTTGCCTAATCAAAGCAACTGGATTTTGTTGTACGGCATCTTCTTGGATTAGAAAACCGTAAAAAGAAGAGAGGATAGAGAAAGTAGCTCTAATGGCTGCTTGCGAGAGGTTATGAGACTTAAGTTCTGGTGCTTCGCCGCTTCTAAATTTAATTTTACTGACATGTGCAACAAAAGGGCGCCACTCATTATTCGCCACTCTTCCACCTTGCTTGTTCTTAAATCTCGCCACGTTCTTGACGCCAATCCAGTCATGAGGCGGAGAAATACAGAAATGAATAAACTCTTCTATCTCGTCACGACGTAAATGGGTTGTAGGACTTTGCTTAACTAGCCAAGACCAAAGTAGTAGTCTCTCAACTTCACGTCGATATGAGTTGAAGGTTGCTTGAGAACCGTTATAGCTATAAATAAAACATAGGGCTAATTGCAGGTCACGACGATAGTCGGCTTTATCTAATTGAGGCCAGTTATTAGCAAGTTGATCCTTAATCGCTTCGAACTGGGTAAAAGGATTAGGTAAGTGCTCAAGGTTATCGATTAAAGCGGTAGAAGACATAGATACTTTTTACAAACGAGTAGATAACGCTATATTAGCTTATTAATTTATCCATTAATAACCCATTGAGACATTTCACTTACAGAATAAAAACTAATTGAAACAAACAAATAAAATTAACTGCTTCGCTTCTGTATTTTCCTATCTATACTAGTTTCTATTAATTGAAAACTGGTGCTCGACCGGTTTTAAAAAACAGGTTTGGAAAGGAAATCCACATGCCGCTATTAGGATATAGTTACCGTTTTTATATTTCGCTCGCGTTTACCTTATTAATCATACTGGTAGGTGCTACGTTTTCATCAATTTTCTACTATCAAACTAAAGACATTATCACTGATCTAACCAGTAATGTATTTGGCTTTACGGTAGAGGAAACCGCGCTTAAAACGTCTGGGCTATTTGAAAATGCAGAGTCACTTGTGTCTGTTATTGCTAGCCATGAAATTACTAATACAACGAATAAGGCTGAAAGAAAACCTCATTTCAACTTCCTGTTAAGCAGCTTTTCAAAAACCAAGAATATTACATCTGCATATATTGCTTTTAATGATGGTGATTTTTATCTAGTGAGACGCTTACCCAGTAAAAATAAGCGGTCGTCATTTTTTAATGCGCCTGATGAAACCCGTTATGTCATACAAGTCTCGGAGAAAAACCTTGATACAAATTCAGGCGAGTATCGTTATTACGATGAATCTTTATCTTTAATCTCAGTACAATCAGACATTACTTATGGTCAATTTGATCCCAGAACACGTCATTGGTATCAGATGGCTATGGCTAGACATCAGCCAATCACAGCGGATCCCTATGTTTTTTTCACAACAAAGGAGATTGGCACCACCATTGCTCAAAGGTCTCCCTCTTCTAGAGCGGTTATCGCTGCCGATATTAGCCTGACAAAATTGACACAATTTCTGACAGATTTTAAAACAACAGAAAACACCAAGGTGGCATTATTAACCCGAGGAGCAGGAATGATTGCTTCCGTTGATAATACAATTAATGGTCATCTCACCAAATTAACGCCAAACACACCAATTCGCCTGCCATTATTGGATGATAAGGTTCTTAAAGATGTATTGATGAACCGTGAAAAGCATCAACAAAAAAACAGTCTTGTAGAAATAGATAGTCAAGGTCAAAACTGGCTGTCTATGGTAAGAAATATAGAGTTGCCCAATAATATTCAGTACACACTTGTGATTGCGATACCAACATCTGAGTTGCTAAGTGAAGCTACAATTATGTTGATCAAAAGCGCTATTTGGCTAACAACCTTACTCGTTATTTTCTTGCTCTTAACAAATAAACTAGCTTCGAAAATGACTAAATCCATTTACTATTTAGTGAAGCAGACTAACCAAATTCGAGATTTTAACTTCAAGCGTAAATTTGATTTTAGATCTAACGTGAAAGAAGTGAATATGCTCGGTAGCGCCATGAATCAAATGAATGCCACTATTACAGAGTTTATTGAGATGAATAAACTTTTAGCCGAAGAAGATGATTTTAGTAAGCTGCAAAGTGTCTTATTGGATAAAACGATTAATATCTGTGAAGCCAAAGCGGGTGTTCTTTATCTAATCGATGAAGATGAAAGTAATTTGCTTTTGCCCCAAGTCACCATGATTAACAATAAACAATTCAAACAACATACTTTGATTCCTTTGAGAATTAATGAACTCCCTGAACAGATACAAGATGGTGTAATCGACCAAAGCCTAGTTAAGTTGGATTTCAAAGATAAAGATTATGTCGCTTTTACACACAACTCAGGCCTAGAAAGTGTTATTTCACACCTTGAAGATAAAATCCAAAATTTGGTTTTGGTGCCACTCTTCAATCGACAAAATAGCTTGATAGGTTGCCTGACTTTATTGATGGATACAGAGCTAAATACCCATCATAAAGCTTTTATTCAGGCTATCTCTAGTAATGCGGCATTATCTATTGAAACGAGGCAGCTTATTCAATCGCAAGATGAACTTTTCGAATCATTTATTATGCTACTTGCTAGTGCGATAGATGGTAAAAGTAGTTACACAGCTGAGCATTGCAAACGCGTACCTGAAATCATGAAGCTGTTAGCACAAGCAGCCCATACAACAGATACAGGCCCGTATGCTGAATTTGAATTAACCAAGAGTAGCAAACAAGCGATTCATGTTGCGGCTTGGTTGCATGATTGTGGCAAGATAACCACGCCAGAATATGTCATAGACAAAGCGACTAAGCTTGAAACAATTTACGATAGATTGCATGAAGTTAGAATGCGCTTTGAATTAATTAAAAAAGAAACTGAATTAGCATTTTGTAAGCGTGAGCTTAATGGTGAGGACCCAATTGCCTTAGCAACTGGACTTAAAAAAGAGCTGAAAATTTTAGATGAAGAGTTCTTACTTGTTGCAGCTTGCAATCAAGGCGACATTGTCATGGATGACTGGACGACTAATCAGCTAAACAAAATCGCCAAACGTAAATGGACAAGAACTTTGAATGATAGAGTGGGCTTATCTCATCTTGAATTAGCGAGAAAACTCAGATCTGGCACAACACCAAACCTGCCTGTTCAAGAATCATTATTGGCAGATAAGGAGGAACACAAGATCTTAAGGGATGAGGGGGACACTAGTGATAGCTATCACAAGCTTGGCTTTAATATGAAACAACCTGAATTGTTATATAACCGTGGTGAGCTCTATTCACTTATGGTCAAACGTGGCACTTTAAATGAAGAAGAAAGATATAAAATCAATGAGCACATAATTCAATCAAGTTTGATGATGGACAAGTTAAACTTTCCAAAACATTTGAAAAATGTACCAGAAATTGCCTGTGGTCATCATGAAAAGATGGATGGATCTGGTTACCCGAAAGGGCTTACAGCAGATGAAATGTCGCCATTAGCAAAAATGATGGCAATTGCAGATATTTTTGAAGCGCTAACATCAGACGATAGGCCATATAAAAAACCAAACACCTTGTCTCAATCTCTTGAGATCATGTCGAGAATGAGAGATCAAAAGCATATAGATGCTGAACTATTTGACCTATTTGTTGAAAACGGTGTTTATAAGGAATATGCCGTAAAATATTTGGATGAAAAACAAATTGATAGCATTCAACCGGAAAAATTTCTTAGTGAAAAAGGTAAAATTCACTATTTTAATATCGCCAGCCGCTATACAAGTTAGTTAATTTAGAAATGGAAGAGCCCAATAGGGCTCTTTTTACCAACGATACATAGCGGTCAATTGATAAACAGTGTCTTTGGTGTATGCGTTTTGGTTTAAATCTGTTCGGTTGGCTTGAAAAGAGTTTAAACCCGTTACTTCAAACCTAAGGTTTAGCTCTGGCTTAATCTGGTTAGCTAAGGATAAAGTGATAGCTTCACCATGGCCATTATTGTTATCCACAGCAAGCTGATCTTTATCTATCGTTTCATAGTTATCATAACGAATACTAAGCTTATAGTTTTCAATATCGTGACTAACTAAGCCAAACCATGCTCGGTAGTCAACATTGACTGCATTATCACCCATGATGGTGTTTCCTAGTAACCACTGAGCTAAGAATTGAGTGTCTTTGGCAATAGGATAAAAAAGAGAGAGCGTGTCAAAACGCGTATCCCAAGCATATTGCTGATGCTTAACCACAAGTGGATCACCATTATTATCATAATGGTAAAGTCTTAATTCTGCACCACTTCTATGCTTAATATGACCACCAAAATAATGACCAATACGATTGTCTAACTCATAATATGGGTTTACCCAATTAGGTTGTCTAACCAAAGCGCCTGATTGGAGGCTAGGGTAGTTAGCAAAATATACTCTGTCGCCAACATTTGTTTGTGCTGAGTGTAGAGAAAAACCTCGCCAGCTGATAATACTACCAATAGCATCGTTACCTACAAAAAGCCCACCAACACCTTTAAGGGAATACTTAGATCGAAATGCTCTTCCAGGTCGCGTAATAGACCATTCTAACCCAGACACCTTTAACTCTTCAGCAAACCAAGAGTTAATAGCGGAGAAGTTATTACTATAAGTGCTAGTCCAAGCCGTATCATTGTTTTCTAATGACATTGATGGATAAAAGCTGCCGAATCGAAAATTATGACGATATTTTGAGCTGGTTATTGGGCGATAATTTGCCCAGAACTCTGTAACACCAAGTGCGGATTCTGTATTTTCTGACACTTGACCATGAACTTTATAACTAAAGTTGGAGTCAGTAGCTATATCAAGACTAAAAACACTGTCAGCAATAGATATTCCAGATAAAGAATCTAGTTGGCCTGAATCTCTGTCATACCAAGCATTTGCCTGAGTGTCAGAAGCACCTAGGGTAAGGCCACCTTTAATTTCAAGATTCGTATATGGGGTCAATTGCGCTGCGTAAACTTGATCTATACTCATAAAGGTTAATGAGTATGCTAGACACTTTTTAACGCTAGTTAGCTTGGTACTTTTACTATGATTGTTCAAATTAACTTCTTTATTTAAGTATGTTTTTTATCATTATAAGCAGTGCATTAAAATACACACAAACTATCTGTATACTAGTGATATTACTGACAAAACTTTCTATTAATTTACAGCGTTATAATAACGCCTTTAACGCCAAAGGAATATTAGATTCATGTTCAATCTAGCACAGAAGGGACAAAAATTATTGTTAACTGGCCTTTTGGTTACGACTTCGCTAAATGTCTATTCAGCTGATTTAAGTTTGGTAATGACAACGAAACAAGGCAGCTTATTAAGAGATGCTGTTGTTGAGCTCAAACCAATCGAAGAAAACCTAGCTTACAACACATTAGCAGCGAGTCATGGCAAAGGTTTAGATCTAGTTTCTATCAGTCAAAAAGACAAAACTTTTATTCCATTTGTAAGTGTGGTCCCGACTGGAACGCCGATAGATTTTCCTAACATGGATAAAACCCGTCACCATGTTTACTCCTTTTCACCAGCTAAAACCTTTCAATTACAGCTATACATAGGCAAACCTGAAACACCAATAGTATTTGATAAAGCAGGCGTTGTTGCGCTGGGGTGTAATATCCATGACTTTATGGAGTCCTATGTATATGTCGCTGATGGTCCATTTGCTGAAAATAGTAATTTAGAAGGTGTGATCAGATTTAAAGGCGTACCTGACGGTAAATATGAAATGTCTTTTTGGCATCCTTGGCAGGACAGTGAAGAAGCAAGTCAGATAATTACGGTCGCTGGTAAAGATCTCACTATCCAGCAAAGTATGGATGTTTATGAAGAAGAATATCCAACAAATGAAGGCATAAACGACAATTATTAAGGGATAATATGTTTAAAAGTTTCCGCTCACAATTAATTGCCTTGCTTGTATTTTTCCTAGCAATGATACAGTTAATTTCAGGAACAGCCATTCTTGATACCATCAAGCGTGACAGCATTAATCAAGCGATTAAGCGTATTGATGTCGCTAAAAATGTCTTTCAATTAACTTTAGATAATAGAAACAAACACCTTGGTGTTGGTGTGAGTTTATTAGCATCAGACTTTGGCTTTAAAACAGCCGTGGCAACGCGAGATGAAGCCACAATAAGATCTTCACTTGAAAATAACGCACAAAGAGTAAGTGCAGATTTTGGTATATTGCTCTCAAGTGATGGACAAACCATCAATTCTACGTTCGATATGGCTTATAACAGTGACTTTACACAACTTATAAAGCGTAACCGTAGAAGCCGAACTATCAATGGCATCATAGAAGTTGACCATAAGCCTTATCAATTAGTACTTGTTCCAGTTAGAGCCCCAAATATAGTTGCTTGGGTTGGCATGGCATTTCAAATGGGTAATGAATTAGCCAACGAAATTAAGGGCATCACAGGTCTAGAAGTAAGTTTTGCAACATTAAAAGGTATTCATAATGTTGAAAAGCATGACAGCCACACAAGTACGTTAAATGTTACCGCTATTGATTCAATTCTAAATAAGTTCAAAGGGGATGATGTTGACGATAACACTACGTTATTTTCAGATGATGAGAACTTTTTAACCTCAAGGGTGAAGCTAGACCTTGATAATCACTGGGCTTTCTTGCATTTACCTTATAGTTCTTGGATTCAAAATATCAATGAAGTTACCAACCGCCTAATCATTATTTTCTCAGTAATTTTATGTCTATCTATTCTCTTGAGTTGGTTTAGTGCACGTCGCTTACTAAAACCAATTCAAGTGCTCGTTTCTAAAGCTAAAAAAATAGGTCGTGGTGAGCATGTAGAAATTGAACATCAAGCAGGTGAATTTGGCGTTCTTTCAAAAACCTTATCAGGTATGCAGGTTCGGATTGCAAAAAGGGAAGAAGAGCTCTCTTTTCAAGCCTCTCACGATAGTCTAACTGGCCTGAAAAACCGAAATGCAGTGGAGAGTTTTCTCACAGAGAACTTAAATACCAGTTTGGGTGGCGTACTGCTTATCAATATTCGCCATTTTAAAGACATTAATAGCATGATGGGCTTTGAAACGGGCGATACATTACTTTGCCAATTTGGACAAAGAATAGATGGTCTAATTACTAATAGTGATGTTGTTGCAAGACTAGCGGGAGATGAGTTTTTAGTTGTATTCAACAGTCAGCTTGATGAAATGACCCTGACTAAAATGCACCAGGCACTGCAAGAAGAATTTGATATTTCGGGTTCTAAAATATGCTTACAGCTTTGTATGGGCGCTTTATTCTTTGCTGATCAGGATGACCTGAGCGTTAATGGCGTCATGCGACGAGTTGATATTGCAGCTGATGAAGCCAAGCAAAGCGAAAACGGCATTGCGATTTATGAGCAAGGACAAGACGAAAGCCATAGACGTACCTTATCACTTATTCGTGATCTACCTAATTCATTAGAAACTAACCAGCTTTTTATTGTTTACCAGCCAAAAGTCAATATACAAAAGAGAAAGTGTTATGCCGCAGAGGCACTAATACGCTGGATTCATCCTACCTTAGGCTTTATTTCCCCTGCAGAGTTTATCCCTCTATTAGAGAGATCTGGCAACATCCAACTGGTAACTAAGTGGGTAATTGAGCAAGTATGCATGCAGCAGTCTCATTGGCAAACGCAAGATATGCAAGTTCAAGTTGCGATCAATTTATCAGCTTTGGACTTACTTGATTTGAGCTTACCTGGTTTTATAAAAGGAATGATGGAAAAGTATCATGTTAACCCTCAGCAACTTGCTTTTGAGGTGACTGAAAGCTCTGTGATGAAGGATACCAAGACCGTCATCCATGTACTAAACGCACTGAAAAGAATGGGGTTCAAACTGTCTATTGATGACTTTGGAACAGGACAATCCTCTTTAGCTTACTTAAGAGATTTACCGGTTGATGAAGTAAAAATCGACAGGTCATTCGTACATGATGTGGATACGAATGAGTCCAATGCCTTAATAGTTAATACAACCATTCAACTTTCACATAGTTTTGGATTCTCAGTGACAGCCGAAGGTATGGAGAATGTAGAAGGTTTGTCTATCTTAGAAGATTATGGTTGCGAAACCATTCAGGGCTATTACTTCTCTAAACCATTAAAACCAGATGAGTTCCTAAATTGGCAATCAAGTTTTAGTTACTCATCCGATGAATGGTGGCATGAAAATACTATGGAAAAATAGGGCGTTTGTGTTCAATTTATACCAAGCTAGTAGTAAACAGCCCCTTCAGAAATATCTTTAGTCACAACCGCATTGGCGCCGATAATGGCGCCTTTACCAATTTTAACACCCGGTAATATCTTCACTCCACCTCCAATCCACACATCATCACCAATATCTATCGGTTTGGCTGAACAAGCGCCTGTGCGTCTAAGTTCAGTATCTTTAGGGTGTTCGACAGTATATAGGTGGGTTCCTGGGCCTATTAAAACGTTATTTCCGATAATAATAGGTGCAGCATCTAGAAATACGCATTGAAAATTGACATAGACATTTTTCCCCAGACTGATGTTTACGCCATAGTCACACTGAAACCCAGGCTCCAA
This sequence comes from Marinomonas sp. S3726, assembly GCF_000967665.1. Lineage (NCBI taxonomy): Bacteria > Pseudomonadati > Pseudomonadota > Gammaproteobacteria > Oceanospirillales > Oceanospirillaceae > Marinomonas > Marinomonas sp. S3726. The sequence goes on from NZ_JXYC01000012.1 coordinate 401,085, forward strand.
AATGACAGAGTCAAAGGAAGTAAATAGTCGGGTTATATGCTTCATATTGCCTTTACTAGGATGCGCGTTGAATTTGGCGCAAGCTAAACGAGCAGATTCTCGTAACTGCCTTAATTCAAGGTCCAAAGCGTTGAAAGCATGGCCAAGACGCATTTTTTCTAGTTCAGTCATAAAGTAGCTCATCGAGATAAAATAAAATCGAAAGGATTATATATTAACGCGTATAAGATAAAACCAGTGATAACAATCTAGATACTATAAATTCAAACTTAGAGACTTAGAGACTTAGAGACTTAGAGACTTAGAGACTTAGAGACTTAGAGACTTAGAGACTTAGAGACTTAGAGACTTAATTTAAATAATAAGATAAATAAAATAATTTATATTCATTAATTATTTTTAAATTTACTTTATAGCATTACAGATCAATGAATTAAAAATTCATAATCCTGAGAACACAGAACACAGAACAC